>NZ_JBEYWX010000004.1:0-436721 GCF_040644655.1 Streptomyces sp. NPDC046931 | reverse complement strand
CACGCGCTTGCGTAGGGCCGCGTCCGGGTTCCCACTCGCTTGCGTAGGGCCGCGTCCGGGTTCCCACGCGCTTGCGTAGGGCCGCGTCCGGGTTCCCACTCGCTTGCGTAGGGCCGCGTCCGGGTTCCCACGCGCTTGCGTAGGGCCGCGTCCGGGTTCCCACTCGCTTGCGTAGGGCCGCGTCCGGGTTCCCCCACTTTCGTAGGGTCGCTCCTCCCGGGCTCGCCCCCCGCTTGCGTAGGGCCGCCTCCGGGTTCCCACCCGCCTCTCGGGGCCGGCAGGTCACGAGCCCGTCCGGTTGCGCGGGCGCCGGCCGCCGAGACGGGCGAGGCCCCCTCCGGAGCACGGTGCCGGGACAGCCATCCGCGTGGGTCCGCGGGCTCCACTCACCCACGTGGTTCATACGAGTCGCGCGCACTCTGTCACCGGCTCAAGATCGAGGAACGCTGACGTTGCGTCACGCCTCGTCGGCGTGCCCCTCTGCCTCCCCCGAGCAAGGAGATGTGCGCAGGATGACCACAATGTCTGAGCGTGTGTCAGGACCGGTGACACGGCAGGTGCCGAAACGTGTCGCCCAGTCCGTCTTCGACGGCTCCAGTCTCCGGGTCGTTCTGCTGGTGGACGTCCACGACGAAGCCCAGCAGGAGTTCCTGGAAGCGTACGAGCATCTGTGCAGCCAGGTAGCGTCCGTTCCCGGGCATGTGAGCGACCAGATCTGCCAGTCGATCGAAAACCCCTCCCAGTGGCTCATCACCAGCGAGTGGGAGAGCGCTCCGCCGTTCCTCGCCTGGGTGAACAGCCAGGAGCACATGGAGATGGTGCGGCCGCTGCGCAACTGTGTCCGGGACACCCGGTCGCTGCGCTTCCACATCGTCCGCGAGACCGGCGTCCCCGCGCCGGCCGAGTCCGGCACGCGTCGTCTTCAGTCGGCGGCCCGGATCGGTGACGGCAAGATCCGTCACGCGCTCACCTTCACGGTGAAGCCCGGCAGCGAGCAGACCGTCGCCAAGATCCTCGCCGACTACGCCCCGCCCGAGTCGCGGGTCGACGACACCACACGGCTGTGCCGGACCTCGCTGTTCATGCACGGCAACCGGGTCGTACGCGCCGTCGAGGTGGAGGGAGACCTGCCCGCGGCGCTGCGCCACGTCGCCCGGCAGCCCCAGGTGCGGGCCGTCGAGGAGGCCATCAACCCTTATCTGGAGCAGGAGCGGGACCTGAGCGACCCCGAGGCCGCGCGGATCTTCTTCTTCACGGCCGCCGTGCCGGCCGTCCACCATGTGACGGCGGACGACGAGTTCCCGGGGGCGGCGCGGCACGCGCTGTACTACCCGGCCCGGCCGGGGCGCGGGATGGAGGTGGCCCGGCTGCTCGCGGAGCAGGACGAAGCCGCGGCGAACGACCCGGAGTGCCCGGTCGTCCGCAGCACGATCTTCCAGCGCGACGACATCGTGGTGCGGCTGGTCGACGTGCAAAGCGGCCTCGGCGGCGATCCGGCCCACTCCCTCGGCCGCGCGGACTCCACGCAGGCGGCCAAGCTGATGTCCCTCCTCGACGGCGAGGCCCTCGGTGCGGACGGGCCGGCGCTGGAGAGCGGCGACGCGGCGCGCTTGTTCAAGCTCGCCCGCATGGAACTCGTCACGGACCGACGGTCGGCCGACGTCTGACCGCCACTCGCGGGCCACAGCGGCCGCGCAGCCCCCCTTGTCGATGCAGCACACCACTGGAGAAACGTCGTGATCAAACCCCGGCCCAGGATCGTGAATCTCCACGAGACCCAGCCCAACACCAAGCGCGGAGGCGATCTGCGCGCCATGCTCACCCCGGCCACGGTCGGTTCCACCAGCGGATTCATGGGCGTGGCCATCGTGCAGCCCGGCGACCGCATCGGCGAGCACTACCACCCGTACTCCGAGGAGTTCGTATACGTCATCTGCGGACGGCTGGAGGTCGACCTGGACGGCGAGGCGCAGCCGCTGCGGCCCGAGCAGGGGCTGCTGATCCCCGCCTATATGCGGCACCGCTTCCGCAACGTCGGCGACACGGAAGCCCGGATCGTCTTCCATCTGGGCCCGCTGGCTCCGCGCCCGCAGCTCGGCCACGTGGACACCGAGGAGACCAGCGCCGTCGCGGTCGAGGCAGAGGCAGCCGGGGCGGGCGGTGCCCGGCCGGTCGAGCGAGACCAGGTCCGTTCATGACCCGGCGCGTGGTGGTCACCGGCATAGGCGTGGTGGCACCGGGCGGCATCGGCGTACCGGCGTTCTGGGAGCTGCTCGCGGCCGGCCGTACCGCGACGCGGGGCATCACCTTCTTCGACCCGTCAAGCCTGCGTTCGCGGATCGCCGCCGAGTGCGACTTCGACCCCGTGGCCCATGGGCTGGACGCGGAGGAGGTCGCGCGCTGCGACCGGTACATCCAGTTCGCCATGGCCGCCGGGGATGAGGCGGTGCGTGACGCCGGTCTCGACACGCAGCGGGAGAACCCCTGGCGGATGGGGGTCTCCCTGGGCACCGCGGTCGGCGGCACGACCCGGCTGGAGCACGACTACGTCCTGGTCAGCAACCACGGGGAGCGGTGGGACGTGGATCACCGGCGGGCCGAGCCGCATCTGCACCGGGCGTTCTCGCCGAGCACCCTCGCCTCCACGGTGGCGGAGCGCTTCGGGGCCCGCGGGCCGGTGCAGACCGTGTCCACGGGCTGCACCTCGGGGCTCGACGCGGTCGGATACGCCCTGCACACCGTGGAGGAGGGCAGGGCCGATGTGTGCCTGACGGGCGCCTCGGACTCGCCGATCTCCCCGATCACCATGGCGTGCTTCGACGCGATCAAGGCGACGTCTCCGAACAACGACGACCCCGCGCATGCCTCCCGTCCCTTCGACAACAACCGTGACGGGTTCGTCATGGGCGAGGGCGGCGCGGTGCTCGTCCTGGAGGAGCTGGAGCACGCCCGGGCCCGCGGTGCGCGCGTGTACTGCGAGCTCAGCGGCTACGCCACCTTCGGAAACGCCTACCACATGACCGGTCTCACCAGCGAGGGCCTGGAGATGGCCCGGGCGATCGACGAGGCGCTGGACCATGCGCGGCTCGACGGCTCGGCGATCGACTACGTCAACGCGCACGGCTCGGGCACCCGGCAGAACGACCGGCACGAGACCGCGGCGGTGAAGAGGGCCTTGGGGCACCACGCCTACGACACGCCCATGAGCTCCATCAAGTCGATGGTGGGGCACTCCCTCGGGGCGATCGGGGCGATCGAGGTGGTGGCCTGTGTGCTGGCCCTGGACCGTCAGGTCGTACCGCCCACCGCCAACTACGAGACCCCGGACCCCGAGTGCGACCTGGACTATGTGCCGCGCGTCGCCCGTGAGCGGAGGCTGAACAACGTGCTCTCCGTGGGGAGCGGGTTCGGCGGGTTCCAGTCGGCGGTGGTGCTGAGCCGGCCAAGGGAGAGGACACCATGAGCGCACCGCACGTCAGGCGTGCCGGCGTCACCGGAATCGGCGTCGTCGCGCCCAACGGAACGAGCACCGACACCTTCTGGAAGGCCACCCAGGCGGGTGTCAGTGTCCTGGACCGGGTCACCCGCGATGGATGCGAGCATCTGCCGATGCGGGTGGCGGGCGAGGTCCGTTCCTTCGAGCCGGCGGCGGCGATCGAGGAGCGCCTCCTCGTTCAGACCGACCGGTTCTCGCATTTCGCGATGGCCGCGGCCGACCTGGCGTTGCAGGACGCCCGGCTCGGCCAGACCGACCTCGGCGGCTCGCCGTTCTCCGCCGGGGTGGTCACCGCGGCCGGGTCCGGAGGCGGCGAGTTCGGACAGCGGGAGTTGCAGCGGCTGTGGGGAAAAGGCAGCCGCTTCGTGGGCCCGTACCAGTCCATCGCCTGGTTCTACGCCGCAAGTACCGGTCAGATCTCCATCCGCCGCGGGTTCAAGGGCCCTTGCTCGGTCGTGGCCGCCGACGAGGCCGGCGGCCTCGATGCCCTCGCGCACGCCGCGCGGGCCGTGGGGCGCGGCACCGATGTGATGGTGGCCGGTTCGACGGAGGCGCCGCTGGCTCCCTACTCCGGGGTCTGCCAGCTCGGGTACGAGGAGCTGAGCACCGCCGAGGACCCGGTCCGCGCCTACCGTCCGTTCACCGCCGACGCCTGCGGGTTCGTGCCCGCGGAAGGCGGCGCGATGCTCGTCGTGGAGGAGGTGGCCTCGGCTCGGGAGCGGGGCGTGCCCGTGCGTGCCGTCCTCGCGGGGCACGCGGCCACGTTCACCGGCGCCTCCCGCTGGGAGGAGTCCCGGGAGGGGCTCGTCCATGCGATCCGCGGCGCCCTGGACGAGGCCGCCTGTGCGCCCGAGGAGATCGACGTGGTGTTCGCCGACGCTCTCGGGGTGCCGGCGGCGGACCGTGCCGAGGCGTTGGCGATCGCCGACGCCCTCGGCGCGCACGGCAGGCACGTGCCCGTCACGGCGCCGAAGACGGGTGTCGGCCGCGGCTACTGCGCGGCGCCCGTACTGGACGCCGCCGCGGCGGTGTTCGCGATGGAGCACGACCTGATCCCGCCCACTCCCAACGTTTTCGACATCTGCCATGACCTCGATCTGGTGACCGTCCGCGCGCGTGCCGCCGAGCTGCGCACGGTGCTGGTCCTCAGCCGGGGGCTCATGGGCTCGAACTCGGCGCTCGTGCTGCGGCACGGCGCCGGCGACGCCTCCTGGTGAGGCCGTCCCGCAGCAAAGGAGAGGAACCGCATGAGTGACCGAATCACCGTGGAAGAACTGGCCGAACTGATGAAGACGGCCGCCGGGGTCACCGTGGACCCGGCGGACCTCGAGCAGCGCTACGACTCGGGTTTCGACGCCTTCGGCATCGACTCGCTCGGCCTGCTCGGCATCGTCGGGGAGCTGGAGAACCGGCACGACACGCCGATGCCGCCCGACGCGGAACGCTGCAAGACCCCGCGGCAGTTCCTCGATCTCGTCAACACCACCCTCATGGCTGGAGCCTGACATGGCCGGACACACCGAGAACGCCATCACCATCGCCGCCCCGCTGGACCTGGTCTGGGACATGACCAACGACCTGGAGAACTGGCCGCGGCTGTTCAGCGAGTACGCCTCCTGTGAGGTCCTGTCGCGTGACGGGAACCGGACGACCTTCCGGCTGACCATGCACCCCGACGAGAACGGCACGGTGTGGAGCTGGGTGTCGGAGCGGGAGACGGACCGCCCCGGGCTCAGCGTCCGGGCCCGCCGCGTCGAGCCGGGCCCCTTCGCCTACATGAACATCCGGTGGCAGTACGAGGAGGTGGCCGAGGGCACCCGGATGGTGTGGACGCAGGACTTCGAGATGAAGCCGGACGCGCCGGTCGACGACGCCTGGATGACCGACAACATCAACCGCAACTCCAAGGTGCAGATGGCCCTGATCCGGGACCGGATCGAGCAGGTCGCCGCCGAGCACCGGACCGCACCTGCCCTCACCGACTGAGCCGGACGGAGGACAGCCCGATGCACCAAGCCCTGATCGTCGCCCGGATGACCCCGGGGTCCGCCCCGGACATCGCCAAGGTGTTCGAGGAGTCCGACCGGGGAGAGCTGCCGCATCTGGTCGGGGTCGCCCGGCGCAGCCTCTTCCAGTTCGGCGATGTGTACCTGCATCTCATCGAGTCCGAGCGGGATCCCGGTCCCGCCGTCGCCAAAGTGGTCGGGCACCCGGAGTTCCGGGACATCAGCGAGCGGCTCTCCGCATACGTCAGCGCCTACGACCCCGCGACCTGGCGCTCGCCGAAGGACGCGATGGCGCGGCGCTTCTACCTCTGGGAGCGTGATGTCACCCCCTGAACCGCCCATACGGCCACCGGTCGCCGGGCCCGTGCGATGGACGCGGACCCGGCGACCGGTCTGTGTGAGCGGTTGAGCGGTGACCGTTTCGCCGGTGCGAGCGGTTGAGCGGTGACGGCTTCACGCGCCGGACGTGGAGCGCGGTCTTCACCGCGGCCCGCCGTGAACCCTTATGGCCGATGGAAGACCGGATCGTTCATTCGATGGCGTGTCCGCTTGAACGCACGTACGAGGGTGGGATTTCGCGGGCCGTCCGCGGCACCGTCACCGCAGGTCGCTCCCCCGGCTCGCCGGGCACCCCGACCACATAGCCGCCCATACTTACGTCTGTGGACCCGGTGATACCGCTGAGGCGTGGACTCGGGGCAGCGGCGGCGTACGTCCGCAGCGCCCCGGGGACCTATCTCTGGCTGGCGATCCTCTTCGTCACCACCGTCGCCCTGCACCACATGCCGCCGGAGTTCGAGAAGCACTTCCTGCGGCAGCGCTCCACCAACCTCCACGCGCTGTCGTCCAACCCGCTCCGTGCGTTCATCACCAGCGCGATGTGGATCGACGGCGGGCACTGGCTGCCGTACGCCGCGCTCTACACCGTCTTCCACGCGCAGGCGGAGCGCTGGCTGGGTACCGCGCGCTGGCTGGCGGTGTGTGCCGCCGCGCACGTCCTGGCCACCCTCGCCAGCGAGGGAGCCCTGCTCCAGGCGATACGCCGGGGGGTGGCCCCCCTGTCCGCCGCCGACACCCTGGACATAGGGGTCAGCTACGCACTGGCCGGCGTCGTCGCGGTGCTCACCTACCGGATCGCGGCGCCCTGGCGCTACGCGTATCTGCCGGTCGTCCTCCTCGTGTACGCAACCCCTCTCGCCCTCAACCCCACCTTCACCGATTTCGGGCATTTCATATCGGTACTGATCGGTCTTGGCTGCTATCCGCTCACCCGGAGCCGCGGAAAAGCATGGAATCCGAAGGAGACACTGGCCACCCTCAGGGGTTAACGTCCCGCGCATGAACAGCGCAGCGAGCGGTGCCGTCAACGGCGGCATCTCCTTCTGGTACGCCGACGACGGCCTCCCCGCCCCGCGGGAGCCCCTGGCCGGGGACGCGTCCGCCGACGTGGTGATCGTGGGCGGCGGATACACCGGTCTGTGGACCGCCTACTACCTCAAGAAGGCGGCACCCTTCCTGCGCATCACCGTGCTGGAGCAGAAGTTCTGCGGCTACGGCGCCTCCGGCCGCAACGGCGGCTGGCTCTACAACGGCATCGCGGGCCGCGACCGGTACGCGCGACTGCACGGCCACGACGCCGCCGTACGCCTCCAGACGGCGATGAACGAGACGGTCGCCGAGGTCGTCCGGGTCGCCGAGGAGGAGGGCATCGACGCGGATGTGCGCGTCGGCGGTGTCCTTGAGGTGGCGTACACACCCGCCCAGCTCGCCCGCCTGAAGGCGTTCCACGAGCAGGAGCTGTCCTACGGTGAGAAGGACCGCGAGCTGTACGGCGCCCGGGAGACCGCCGAGCGGATCCGGGTTGCGCACGCGGTCGGCTCGACCTGGACCCCGCACGGGGCGCGGCTGCACCCGGTGAAGCTGGTCAAGGGCCTCGCGGCGGCCGCGGAGGCGCTCGGTGTGACGATCCACGAGGGCACACCGGTCACCGAGATCCGTCCCAAGCACGCGGTGACGCCCTACGGCACGGTCCGCGCGCCCTATGTCCTGCGCTGTACGGAGGGCTTCACGGCCTCGCTGAAGGGACAGCGGCGCACCTGGCTCCCCATGAACTCCTCCATGATCACGACCGAGCCGCTGACCGACGCGCAGTGGGCCGGGATCGGCTGGGAGGGGTGCGAGACGCTGGGCGACATGGCGCACGCGTACATGTACGCGCAGCGCACCGCCGACGGCCGGATCGCGCTCGGCGGCCGTGGCGTGCCCTACCGCTTCGGCTCCCGCACGGACAACGACGGCCGCACGCAGGCCGCCACCGTCGAGGCGCTGCACGAGATCCTGGTCCGCTTCTTCCCGTCGCTGGCCGGGGTGAGGGTGGCCCACGCCTGGTCGGGTGTGCTCGGGGTGCCGCGCGACTGGTGCGCGACGGTCACTCTGGACCGTGCGACGGGGCTCGGCTGGGCGGGCGGTTACGTCGGCTCGGGCGTCGCCACCGCCAATCTGGCCGCACGTACCCTCCGCGACCTCGTCCAGCAGGACTCGGGCCAGGCCGGTGGGACCGAGCTCACCACGCTGCCCTGGGTGAACCACCGGGTGCGCAAGTGGGAGCCGGAGCCGCTGCGCTGGCTCGGGGTGCACGGCATGTACACCACCTACCGCACCGCGGACCGGCGTGAACTCACCGCGCCCGGTGCCCAGTCGTCGAGGCTGGCACGGTTTGCGGACCGGGTGGCCGGGCGGCACTGACCCACCCATTGCCGGCCGTGATCGCCTCGGGGTGCGCGGGCGGGGCCTGCCGGGCCTCGCTCCCTCCGTGTGACACTGCGGGCATGATCCGCACCGCGACACCCGACGACATCACCGTCGTCCACGCCCTGATCCGCGAGCTGGCCGAGTACGAGAAGGCGCCGGAGGAGGCACGGGCGACCCCGGAACAGCTGCGCGAGGCCCTG
The DNA here is from genome assembly GCF_040644655.1 of Streptomyces sp. NPDC046931. Lineage (NCBI taxonomy): Bacteria > Bacillati > Actinomycetota > Actinomycetes > Kitasatosporales > Streptomycetaceae > Streptomyces > Streptomyces sp. NPDC046931. Next base: position 428,268 of record NZ_JBEYWX010000004.1, on the reverse strand, counting down.
TTCGGAGAGCGCCCGGCGGCGTTCGCGCACGTGGCCGAGGAGGACGGCGAGGTCGTCGGCTTCGCCCTGTGGTTCCTGAACTTCTCCACCTGGCGGGGCGTGCACGGTGTCTACCTCGAGGACCTGTACGTCCGCCCGGAGGCCCGCGGCGGCGGCCACGGCAAGGCGCTTCTCACGGAACTGGCCCGGATATGCGTGGCCCGCGGCTACGAGCGCCTGGAGTGGTCGGTCCTGAACTGGAACCGTCCCGCGATCGACTTCTACGAGGCCCTGGGCGCCCGCCCGCAGGACGAGTGGACGGTGTACCGCCTGACGGACGGGGCGCTGGCCGAGCTGGGACGGCGCGGTTAGACCGCGGGCGGACACGGCGGACGAGGGCAGGCTGCGCGGGCCGCGGAAGCCGCCGCCCGGGCACCCGTCGGCTCAGCCGGCCTCCGCCACCCGTACGCCCAGTGCCGCCGCCAGCACGGGCGCCAGGTCCAGAAGCTGGGCGTGGCTGATCACCGCGCCCGAGAGACGGTCCGCGCCACGGGCGATGTCCAGCTCCGCCGCGCGCCGCAGATCCACGTCCACCAGAGTCGCCGCCGTGAGGTCCGCCTCCTTCAGGACGCAGTCCACGAACTCGACCCGCTCCAGCCGGGCGCCCCCGAAGTCCGGCTCGACCAGGACACAGCCCTCGAAGACGACGTCCGTGAGTCTGGCCCTGCGCAGGTTCAGACAGTCGATCTTCCCCCCGCGTACCAGCACCCTCTGCAGTACCGCGCCGTGCAGCTGCACACCGCCGAGCCGGGCGTCCACCAGTTCCACATCGCGCAGGCTCGCCTCGGCGAGGTCCGTGCCCACGCCCCGTATTCCGGTGAGGACGGAGTCCACCACGCGCGCGTGGTGCAACTCCGTCTCGTCCAGTGCGCACCCAGTCAGCGCACAGTCCAGAAAGCGGGCGCCCGCGCCCTCCTGCCCGGCCAGGTCCACGTCCCGGAACTCCAGCCCGTCGTAGTCCCCGTCCGGCGTCAACTCCCCGTCCGTGAACGCCACCAGCTCCGGCAGCCGCACCTCCGGCCGCCGTGCCGGCTTCACCACCCGATCGCCGCGCACCATGCCCCCATGCTGCACCCCGCCACTGACACTCGCCCCGGCCTGCGACGACGGCCCGGACGCCGTCCCGTTCCCTCCGCGTCGCACCGCCCGCTCAGCCGACGCGGGGGAAGCGGGCCTGAAGGGTCCAGATCGCCGGGTTGTCGGCGAGGTCCTCGTGGAGGTCGGTGAGGTCGGCGACGAGGTCGTGCAGGAAGTCCCGTGCCTCGCGGCGCAGTTCGGTGTGGGAGAAGGTCAGCGGGGGCTCGGCCGCGGGCAGCCACTCCGCGTCGATGTCCACCCAGCCGAAGCGGCGCTGGAAGAGCAGACGGTCGGTGGACTCGGTGAAGTCCAGCTCCGCGCGCTGCGGCCGGGCGGCGCGGCTGCCGAGCGGATCCCGGTCGAGCAGTTCGACGATGTCGCACAGTGCCCACGCGAAGTCGAGCACGGGCACCCATCCCCAGGCTGTGGACAGCTCCCGGTCCGCCTCGGTGTCTGCGAGGTAGACGTCACCGCAGAACAGGTCGTGTCGCAGGGCGCGGACGTCCGCGCGGCGGTAGTCGGTCTGCGGGGGGTCGGGGAAGCGGTTGGAGAGGGCGTAGCCGATGTCGAGCACGGGGCGATGGTGTCACGCCGCGCCTGCCTCCGCCGTCGCGGGCCGCCACCGTAGGATCGCGTACGTGTCCCGGTACATACGCCCCATACGCCCTTTCCCTGCCCTGCTGCTGGCCGTTGTGCTCACGGCGTGCGGGGGAGGTGTGCACGGCACCCCCGGCGGCCCGGGGCTGGGCGACCCCTACTTCCCGCGCGCCGGCAACGGCGGGTACGACGTCACGCACTACGGCCTGAGCCTGGCCTACGACCCGGCGCACCGACACCTCACCGGCACGGCGGTGATCACGGCCCGCGCCACCGAGGACCTGTCCGCCTTCGACCTGGACCTCCAGGGGCTGGACGTCGACGGTGTCACGGTCGAGAGTCAGGGAGCCCGCTGGAACCGCGCCGGCCAGGAGCTGACCGTGCGCCCGCGCACCGACCTCGACCGGGGCGAGACGTTCCGCACGACGGTCCGTTACTCGGGCACACCCGAGACGCTCACCGACCCGGACGGCTCGAAGGAAGGCTGGCTCAGGACCGCCGACGGCGCCCTGGCGCTCGGCGAGCCGGCGGGCTCGATGGCGTGGTTCCCCGGCAACCACCACCCGTCCGACAAGGCGACGTACGACATCGCGGTCACCGTCCCCGAGGGCCTCCAGGCCGTTTCCAACGGCGAACCGACGGGCCGGACGACGGAGCACGGCCGCACCACCTACGCCTGGCACACCGACCAGCCGATGGCGAGCTACGCCGCCATGGTGGCGATCGGCCGCTACGACATCACCCGCTCCGCCCTGAAGAACGGCCTGCCCGTGTATGCCGCCGTCGAGCGGGCGCAGGCCGAGGCGAGCCGCAAGGTGCTGGCGCGGATCCCGGAGATCATGGAGTGGGAGGAGGACAACTTCGGTCCGTACCCCTTCTCCTCCGCCGGCGCGGTCGTCGGCAGCGCGGACGCCGCGGGCTACGCCCTGGAGACGCAGACCCGCCCGGTCTTCCCCGGCGCGCCCGACACCGCCACCCTCGTCCACGAACTCGCCCACCAGTGGTACGGCGACTCCGTCACCCCGGAGAGCTGGCGCGACATGTGGCTCAACGAGGGGTTCGCCACGTACGCGGAGTGGCTGTGGCGCGAGGACCACGGCGGCGACACGGCCCAGCAGACCTTCGACGCGCTCTACCGGGGCGACTACTACGACGACCCGGAGGAGAACAAGGCGATCTGGGCGTTCCCGCCCGCGAAGCCGACGGGCGCCGCACATGTCTCGGACAGCCCCGTCTACGAAAGGGGCGCGATGGTCCTCCAGAAGATCCGGCAGACGGTCGGCGACGACACCTTCTACGACATCATCCAGGGCTGGGCGGCCGCCCACCGCCACGGCAACGCGTCCACGGCCGACTTCACGGCGTACGTGGAGAAGAAGGCCCCGGACGAGGACTTCGGTCCCCTCTGGCGGGACTGGCTGTACGGGGAGGGAAAGCCCAAGCGGCCGTAGGCCGGGTCGCCGGACTCACCGCCCCTGTGGCTCACGAGGGCGGCAGCGGCTTGCGGAGCACGGTGCAGGGGCGGCCCAGTCGGCGGTCCCGCCGGTGGTCGATGGTCTCGTAGCCGAGCGACGTCCAGAAGGCGAGGGCCCGGGCGTTGCCGTCCAGGACCGCGAGGCGTACGGCGGTCCGCCCCGCGGCGCGCAGGCGGTCCTCGACGACGGAGACGATCCGTCGGCCGTACCCCTGCCGCTCCAGGGCCGCGTCCACCATCAGCAGCCCGATCCACGGGTCCGGGTCGGCGGGGTCGGGATGGCGGGCGAGGGTGATGACGATGCCCACCAGGCGCCCCTGTCCGCGGGCGAGCAGAACCTCCACGTCCGGGTTCGCCAGCTCCTCGGCCAGCGCGGCCGCCACCTGTTCCGGGCGGATGTCGTCCGGGTCCGGGAAGTCGCCGCTGAGGGCGTGGAAGTCGCGCTGGGAGGCGTACAGCGCGGTGAGTTCGGTGAGCAGCGGGGCCGGGATGTCGTGGTCGGCGGAGAGCGGGAGAGGCTGGAGGATCACGGACGCCAACGTATCCCGCGCGGGCGTCAGGGGACCCGGAGAGGATCGGAGCCCCCGGCCGCGGCGCTCCGCGGGCCGGGGGCCTCCGGTGAGGCGTCCCCCGGCGTCAGACGTTGACGCCGAAGTCCGTGGCGATGCCGACCAGACCCGAGGCGTAGCCCTGGCCGACCGCGCGGAACTTCCACTCCGCGCCGTTGCGGTACAGCTCGCCGAAGACCATGGCCGTCTCCGTGGCCGCGTCCTCCGACAGGTCGTAGCGGGCGATCTCCTGGCCGCCGGCCTGGTTGACGATGCGGATGTACGCGTTGCGCACCTGGCCGAAGTTCTGCGAACGGGCCTCGGCGTCGTAGATGGAGACGGGGAAGACGACCTTGTCGACGTCGGCCGGGAGCGCCGCCAGGTTGACGTTGATCGCCTCGTCGTCGCCCGCGCCCTCACCCGTGCGGTTGTCACCCGTGTGGACGATCGTGTTGTCCGGGGTCTGCTTGTTGTTGAAGAAGACGAAGTGCTGGTCCGAGTAGACCCTGCCCTGCGGGTTGACCGCGATCGCGGAGGCGTCGAGGTCGAAGTCCGTGCCGGTGGTGGTGCGGACGTCCCAGCCGAGGCCCACGGTGACGGCGGTCAGGCCCGGAGCCTCCTTGGTGAGCGAGACGTTGCCGCCCTTGGACAGGCTTACAGCCATTGTTGGGAGTCCCTTCCCTCGGTGCGTGTGCGGATGAAGCTACCGCCACCCTTAGGAACGCCAAGGGGGGTACCCATGGTTCCGGGTCTCTTTACCTCTTTTACCTGCCGTTCGGAAATCCGGGTGACGCGGACCGTTGAAGCCGGGAACATGGATCCCATGTCCGGTCCCCACGTCATCCGCGGCTCCGTCTCGCTTCCCGAGGCCGAGCTCATGTGGCGTTTCTCGCGCTCCTCAGGGCCCGGCGGACAGCACGTCAACACCAGCGACACCCAGGTGGAATTGCGCTTCGACCTCGCGCGGACCGAGGCGCTGCCTCCGGTGTGGAAGGAGCGGGCGCTGCTGCGGCTGGCGGGGCGGCTCGTCGACGGCGTCGTCACCGTCCGCGCCTCGGAGCACCGTTCGCAGTGGCGCAACCGCGAGGCCGCCGCCGTACGCCTTGCCTCCCTGCTCGCGGAGGCGACGGCACCACCGCCGAAGCCGCGCAAGCCGACCCGGATCCCCCGCGGGATCAACGAACGCCGGCTGCGGGAGAAGAAGCGCCGCGCCGACACCAAGCGGGGCCGCTCCGGACGGGACTGGTCCTGAGCCCCGGCTAGCCCAGGTGCCGGTACCGCCCCCGGAAGTACAGCAGCGGGCCGCCCTCCGCGCTCGGTACATGGGCGGTCAGCACCCGGCCGATGACCAGGGTGTGGTCACCGGCCCGCACCCGCTGTTCCGTGCGGCACTCCAGGGTCGCCAGGGCGCCGCCGACCAGCGGTGCACCGGAGGCCTCGCCCCGGACGTAGGCGATGTCCTCGAACAGCAGCCGGTCGCTGATACGGCCCTTCATCGCGAAGCGGCCCGCGATGTGCCGCTGGCTCTCCGAGAGCACGGAGACGGCCCACAGGGGCTGCTCCGCGAGCAGGTCGTCCATGCGGGAGCCCTCGCGCAGGCTGACCAGGACCAGGGGCGGGTCCAGGGACACCGACATGAACGCGTTGGCCGTCATGCCGACGTCCTCGCCGCTGGGGCCCTCGGGGTCCAGCGCCGGCTCGTGCGCGGTCACCAGCACCACGCCCGTGGCCAGCAGGGACATGGCGGCGCGGAACTCGTCGTTGCTCACCCCCTCAGGATGCCCGGAGGCGGGCGGGACGGCGGTCAGCAGCGGGGCGGGGCGAGTGTTCAGCACACGGGAAAGCTAGTCGGCGTCCCCGGGCCCGCGCATCGGCCCCGGGGCCGAGCCGGGACCTAGGACCCGCGGCCGAGGCCATGGGAGGCCCGCCGGTCATCTCCCGGTTTCAACTCGGCTCTCGTCACGGCCGGTTGGCACGTATGATCACAGCGTCTGCACGGAGTGACGCATTGTGTGCGCGGAATGCGCCGGAAAAACGCGGAATCCCCACCCAATTGTTCATGTTTTTCTGTGACTTGAGTCACAGGAGGCGTATTTTGTTGACCCTGTGTACCTAGTGGGCAGCGCGCTGTGATTCAGTGGCGGGGACGCTGCTCGACGCTACACCCGGAGTACGCCGAGTAGCGCACCGAGGAAGACGAAGGGAACCGTAGTACGCCGAAGCGTCCCTGGAGTTGCTGCGAGACCTCGAGGGGAGGGCGAATGGAGACCGAGTCGGAGCCGTATGTCCGCCTGGCCACCTTGCGGCAGCTCCATCAGGTGATGGCGGACATGAACACCGCCCGCAGCCTGGCGGACACGCTGCAGAACGTCGCCGAGGGCATCGTCACCGGCCTCGGCTACGAGCTGGCCGCCGTCAACCTCGTACGCCCGGACGGGGACCTCGTCGTCGCCGCGCTCGCCGGGAACTCCGCGGCCGAGGCGCTGATCACCGGCCGTGTCGGCTCCCGCGCCTCCTGGGAGCGCCGGCTCACCATGGGCGAGGCCTGGGGCGACCTGAGGTTCATATCGCACACCGAGGGCTGGGTCCTCGACGAGGACGACGTCCCGCAGTGGTACACCGACGGCCCGGAGCCCCGCTTCGAGGACGAGTGGCACCCCTCCGACCGCCTCTTCGCGCCCATGTACACACCGGGCGTCCAGGGCGGCCCCGGCGAGCTGATCGGGGTCATCTCCGTCGACCGCCCGCGCAACGGGCGGCGGCCGGGCGCCTGGGGGCGCGAGGCGCTCCAGATGTACGCCTTCCAGGCCGCCATAGCCATCAGCAACGCCCGGCTGCGAGCCAACATGCAGCGGGCGCTCGTCCGCCTGGAGCGGGAGCAGCAGGCCCTGCGCGCCAGCGAGGAGTCCTTCCGGCAGGCCTTCGAGTACGCCCCCTCCGGCATGGCCATCGCGGAGATGGGCGGCGACCAGCACGGGCGGATCCTGCGCACCAACGACGCCCTGTGCCGTCTGCTCGGCCGGCCCGCCTCCGCCATGCGCCGCTACTCGTTCTCCGACCTCGTCCACCCCGAGGACATTGGCACCCTGCTGCGCACCTCCGCCGAGGGCGGCCGGGCCGAGCTGAGGCTCGGGCGCCGGGACGGTACATACGTCTGGGTGTCCCTGCGCAACTCCGTCGTGGCGGACGCCGCCGACGGGCCCCGCTTCCTGCTCACCCACGTCGAGGACATCGAAGAACGCAAGCGCCGCGAGTTGCAGCTCGCCCACCGCGCCTCCCACGACTCGCTCACCGGTCTGCCCAACTCGGCGGAGCTGCGCTCGCGGCTGTCGGCCCGGCTGTGCCAGCGGCCGCAGTCCCTGCCGACGGGCGCTGCCGAATCCCTGGACGCCGCGTACGCCGCGTACGAGGCCGGTCACCCGGCCGCGTTCGACGGGGGCGGGCACGCCTTCGACTTCCACACCGGCCCGGGGCCGTACGACGCCTTCGACCACCATGTGCACACCGTCGCCCCCGACCGGGACACCGACGACGGCACCAAGGGTCTCGCGGTGCTCTTCTGCGACCTGGACGGATTCAAGTCGATCAACGACCGCTTCGGCCACAACGCCGGGGACGCCGTCCTCATCGAGGTCGCCGGGCGGCTCAGCCGCGGCGTACGCGACGGGGACACGGTGGCCCGGCTCGGCGGCGACGAGTTCGTCGTCCTCGCGGACGGGCTCGGCAAGGCCGACGCCCAGGACCTCGCCGTGCGCCTGCGCAACGAGATCATCCAGCCGATCCGGGTGGACGGCCGCGCCATGCGGGTCGGCGCCAGTTTCGGCATCGGCTGGGCCCACTGTGGAATGACCGCGGACGAAGTGTTGAAGTCCGCTGACGAGCGGATGTACGTGGAGAAACGATCTCGTCCCAAACAGCACCGACGCGCGGGGTAAATCCCAGGTCAGTGTGCGGGTGATGAGAAGAACAGCCGTTTGGGGCCCGTGGAGCGGGTAGGCTCGCCATTCAGCCACATGCGCAATCGGACCCGCACCTGTTGAGGAGTACCTAGGGATGACGCCCGGCAACAACGGCGCGAGCACGCCCGAGGACGACGACCCGTTCGGCTATCTCTACGCCGATGGTCAGGCCAACGGCGCCCAGCCGCCCACCGGCGGCTACGGCTACCCGGGATCCGTCAACAGAGTGCGTACGGTCGGTCAACGGCAGTACGGCCAGCCCCAGGCGCCGACGGCAGCCTACGGGCAGGTGCCCCAGCAGCAGGGCCCCGGCCAGCCGAACGCCCACTACGCGGCGCCCGAGACCGTGCCGGGCGGCGGCGCCACGACCCGTCAGACGCCGACGGGCACGGGCGGCGGCGGCCGCGGCCGGGGCCCCAACACCAAGGGCCTGCTCATCGGCGCGATCGCGGTGGTGGCCGCGGTCGTCATCGGCATCGGGGTGGCCATGATCGGCAGCGACTCGAACGACAAGAAGGACACGGCGGGCGGCACGTCGAGCGGCCCGACCGCCTCGCAGAGCGCCTCCCCGAGCGCGTCCGGATCGGCCTCCCCGGCCGCGGGTGAACTGCCGAAGATCGACGCCAAGGCCCTGCGGCTGGAGGGCGGCACGACCACCGCCTCCGACGTGAAGGGCGCCAAGGCCGACGGCGGGGTCTATGTGTCCGGCTTCAACGCCGTCGGTGCCGCCGTGACATGGAGCGTGGACGTTCCCGCGGACGGCAAGTACACGTTGCACACCGGCTACGGAGTGCCCGGTGTCGACGCCACCGCCACCCTCTCGATCAACGGGAAGGCGCAGGACGGCCCGCTCAAGCTGAAGAACTGGGCCGGGGCGCCCCAGGGTGACTGGGAGAAGGGCTGGACGAAGACGTTCAACTACGTCCAGCTCACCAAGGGCACCAACACGATCCGCATCTCCTGCGAGCAGGGGAACCAGTGCAACGCCTACCTCGACCAGCTGTGGCTGACCGAGGGCTGGTCGGCGGCCTAGCCGGCCCGGGTGGCACCGGCTACGCCGCGGTCGCCTCGCTCGTCACCGCCACCCGGTCCAGTAGTCCCTCGTAGGTGTGGCGGTCGAACTCGCCCGCCACCGGCGCCAGGACGGTCGCCGCGGACAGGGCCACCGCGCGGGCCAGGCGGGCCGGCCAGGGCAGATGGTCGACCAGCCCCGACAGCAGGCCTGCGACGGCCGAGTCGCCGGCGCCCGTCGGATTTCCCCGGATGCGCCGCGGCGGGACGGCCCGCCAGATGCCCTCCGCGTTCACGGCGAGCAGCCCCTCCGCGCCCAGCGAGGCGACCACCGTATGCGCCCCGCGTCTGCGGGCGTCCCTGGTGGCCTGCAACGGCTCGTGGGAACCGGTGAGTTCGGCCAGCTCGTCGGCGTTCGGCTTGACGATGTCCGGGCGGGCCGCCACCCCGCGGCGTAGCGCCTCCCCGCTCGTGTCGAGCAGGACGGGAACGCCCGTCGCCCGTGCGGTGCGGATCAGTTGGGCGTACGCCCCCACCGGCACCCCCGGCGGCAGGCTGCCGCACAGGGCCACCGCCGCCGCGGAACCCACCAGGTCCGCGTAGGTGTCCAGGAAGGCCGACCACTCGGCCGGCGCTATCGCCGGGCCCGGTTCGTTGAGCTGGGTGGTCTCGCCGGTCGTCCCGTCGACCACCGCGACCGTGCGCCGGGTGGCGCCCGCCACCGGAACCAGCGCGTCCACGATCCCGGGGGTGTTTGTGAGCTGGTCCTTCAGGGAGCGGCCCGTCGCGCCGCCGGCGAATCCCGTGGCGGTCACCCGGTGGCCGAGCGCGGCGAGCGCCCGGGCCACGTTCAGGCCCTTGCCACCCGGCCGTTCGGCCACCTCGGTCACCCGGTGCGAGCTGTGCGGCCTCAGCGCCCGTACGCGATAGGTGATGTCGAGAGCGGTGTTCAGCGTGACCGTCAGGATCACCTGGGACCTCCCTCGAATGTCGTGGCGGCGCGCCTGGTGGTTCCGTACGTCGGTTCCCCGTGTGCGGAATTCCAGGGTGCTCCCGCCGTCGGCGGTGTGCGGAGGCTCGATCATGCCAAATGAGTCGGCGGTCGGCCCAGTCCCCGGGTCGACCGCCCTGCACCAACAAGCGGATGAATCACCCCAGTTGCGGACCGACCACCCATGCGCCGCGGCGCATCACCCCCTTGAGGGCGAACTCCTCGTCCAGTAGCACCAGGTCGGCGTCCTTTCCGGGCTCCAGGGAACCCACCCGGTCGTAGACGCCCAGCAGCCTGGCCGGATTGGCCGAGACGGCCGCGACGACGTCCTCCACCGGGAGCCGGTCGACGGTGACCCCCCGCCGGAAGGCGCGGTCCAGGGTGAGCGTCGAGCCCGCGATCGAGCCGCCCTGCACCAGACGTGCCACCCCGTCGGCCACCTCCACTTCCAGCGGACCGAGCATGTACCGCCCGTCGCCGATGCCCGCCGCGTCCATCGCATCCGAGACGAACGCGACCCGGGCGGCCCCGGCGTGATGAAACGCCAGCTGGAGGGCGGCCGGGTGCAGATGGGTGCCGTCGTCGATCAGCTCGACCGTGACCCGCTCGTCCTCCAGGAGCGCGGTGATGGGCCCGGGGGCGCGGTGGCCGAGCGGCGGCATCGCGTTGAACAGGTGTGTCGCCACCGTCGCGCCCGCGTCGATCGCCCGCACCGTCTGCTCGTACGTCGCGTCCGTGTGCCCGATCGCCGCGATCACTCCGTGCTCTGCGAGCAGCCGTACGGAGTCGATGCCGCCGGGCAGTTCGGCGGCGAGCGTGACCATCCTCGCCCGGCCGCGGGCGGCGTCGATCAGCTTGCGCACCTCGGCCGGGTCCGGGTCGCGCAGCAGTTCCTCCGAGTGCGCGCCCTTGCGGCACGGCGAGATGAACGGCCCCTCGAAGTGGATGCCGGCGATCTCGCCCTGTTCCGCCAGCTCGGACAGCAGTCCGGCCTGCCGGACGAGGAAGTCCATGTCGTCGGTGACGGTCGAGGCGACAAGGGTGGTGGTGCCGTGCAGCCGGTGGGTGCGGACGGCCGTCAGGATCTCTTCGGCCGTACCGGAGAAGGACGCCCCGCCGCCCCCGTGGTTGTGCAGGTCGACGAAGCCGGGGACCAGCCAGTGGCCCCGTACATCGAGGATTTCCGCGTCCGGGGGAGGGGTCTCGGTGATCCGTGTGCCCTCCACGACGACGCTGCCGTCGCTCACGATCCCGGTGGGCAGCACCACCCGGGCACCGGCGAGAACCTTGCTGGGGGCCATCAGGCGGTTACCTCCGAACGGTCAGTGGTTTCCAGGAGATCCCAGGCGAGAAGTCCCGCGCCCAGGCATCCGGCGCGCTCCCCCAGCGCAGCGGGGACGACCGACGGCGGCCTCTGGAAGGTGAGCCGCCGCCGGACGGCGTCCCGCAGCGGTGCGAACAGGGTCTCCCCCGCCTCGGCCAGCCCGCCGCCGACGATCACCGTGCGCGGGTCCAGCAGGGTGAGGGCGGTGACCAGGCCGTCGGCGAGCGCGTCCACGGCCTCCTGCCAGATCCGGACGGCATTCGGATCACCGGACGCGACGGCCCGCGCGCAGTCGGCCGCGTCGGCGTGCGGATCCCCGGACGCCTCGGCCCAGGCTCCGCTGACGGCCGCCGCGGACGCGTAGCGCTCCAGGCAGCCGGACTGCCCGCACGGGCAGGGGGCCCCGCCGGGTCGTACGACGATATGGCCGATCTCACCGGCGATGCCGTGCGCGCCGGCCTCCACCCGGCCGTCGATCCCGATGGCGCCCGCGATACCGGTGCCGAGGGGGACGAACAGAAAGCGGTCCGCGCCCTTGCCCGCGCCGATGCGGCCCTCGGCGAGGCCGCCGGTGCGCACATCGTGACCGAGGGCGACGGGCGCGCCGGCCAGGCGGCGGCTGAGCAGATCGCGCAGCGGCACGTCACGCCAGCCGAGGTTGGCCGAGTAGGCGGCGACACCGCGGTCGGCGTCGACGATGCCGGGTACGGCGACGCCCGCGGCGGCCGCGGGTTCGCCGAAGTTCCGCTCGCCGTGCGCGCGCAGCTCGGCGGCGAAACCGAGGATCGACTCCACCACGGCGTCGGGCCCGCGATCGCGGCCGGTGGTCCGGCGCGCCCGGTGCAGCAGCTCGCCCCCCGCACCGACCAGGGCGGCCTTCATCCCGGTGCCGCCCACGTCGAGGGCGATGACATGTCTCACGGAGACAGTGTGACCCCTGGGCCCGAAGAGGTCTAGTCCACTCGCGTGGTGTAGACCTATGTAGTTGATATTCCACATGTCGAGACAGCAAGGTTGGTCAAGAGCGGTGCAGGGGCGCGGGGCGCGTAGGACGGCGTGGCACAGGGGTCTGATCGCGGGGGTATCCGCACTGGGCATGACAGCGGCGGTGGCGGGCTGCTCGGGCTCGCCCGGCTCGGGGGACGTGACGCTGCGGCTGGTGGCCGCGGACTACGGGGACTCCTCGGCCGACAGCTCCAAGAAGTACTGGGACGCACTGGTCCGGGACTTCCGGGCGGAGCACTCCGGAATCAAGGTCGAGGTCAGCGTCTACTCCTGGAACGACGTGGACCGCAAGGTCAAGGAGATGGTGGCCGCGGGCCACGCGCCGGACATGGCGCAGATCGGGGCGTACGCGGACCACGCGGCGGCGGGCCGGCTGTACCAGGCCGACGAGGTGCTCTCGATCCCCGTCCAGGCGGACTTCGCCTCGGAGCTGAGCAACGCGGGCAAGGTGAACCGGACCCAGTACGGCATGCCGTTCGCAGCGTCCACGCGGCTGCTCTTCTACAACAAGACGCTGTTCTCCCAGGCGGGCATCCAGCCGCCCACGACCTGGAACGACCTGGCGGCGGACGCGCAGGCGCTCAAGGTCAAGGGCGTGAAGTTCCCCTTCGCGCTGCCGCTCGGGCCGGAGGAGGCCCAGGCGGAGACCATGCAGTGGCTGCTCAGCGGCGGCGACGGCTACCTGGACGGCTTCGGCTCATACGACCTCGACTCCGCGCAGAACGTGGGCACCTTCACCTGGCTGAAGGACGAACTGGTCGGCAAGGGGCTGACGGGCCCGGTGGCGCCGGGCCGGCTCAACCGCGCCGACGCCTTCGCCGCGTTCACACGCGGTGAGGTCGGCATGCTCAACGGCCATCCCTCCCTGATGAAGGCGGCGCGGGCCAAGGGCGTGAACTTCGGCATGGTGCCGATGCCGGGGGTCGGCGGCCGGGCGAAGTCCACGATGGGCGTGGCCGACTGGATGATGGCCTTCAAGCAGAACGGCCACAAGGACCAGATCCGCGAGTTCCTCGACTATGTGTACGACGAGAAGAACGTGCTGGACTTCTCGCGCCGGTACGACCTGCTGCCGGTCACGAACTCGGCGCAGGAGACGATGGCGGCGTCGCCCCGGGACGCGGCTCTGGAGCCCTTCCTGGAGCAGCTGCCGAGCTCGGAGCTGTACCCGGTCGGCAAGACGTCCTGGGCGGGTGTCAGCGCGGACATCAAGAAGCAGATCGGCAAGGCGGTCGGCCCCGGCGGCAACCCGGAGGCCATCCTTGGCCGGCTCCAGCGGGCGGCGGTGACGGCGGACAGCGCGACCGGCTGACGCGACCGGCCGAGCGGTCCGCTCTGTCGGCCCCTGCGGCTACCGTTCCCCCATGGAACAGCTCAACCCCCGAGAGAAGGCCGTCCTCGCCCTGGAGGGGCGCAGCTTCTCCGGGCCGGGGGCCAAGGAACGGGCCATCCGTGAGCAGCTGGGTCTCGCCCCCGTGCGCTACTACCAGCTGCTCAACGCCCTCCTCGACGACCCGAGGGCCCTGGCCCACGCCCCGGTCACGGTCAACCGCCTCCGCCGTCTGCGCGACGCCCGCCGCTCGGAGCGCTGACCGCGCGGGCCGACCGCGCGGGCCGACCGCGCGGGGCGCCGACCGCGCGGGGCGCCGGATTCGTGAGGCAGGCGTGCATCGCCTCCCACGCGGATAGGGTCGTTGCATGGGCAGCCACACGGACTCCTTGCCGACGCCCGCCACTCCGGCCGGGCGCGACGGTCTCGACGCCATCCTCGCCCGGCCGGAGCGGGCCGTCCTCGCCTTCGACTTCGACGGGACGCTCGCCCCGATCGTCCCGGACCCCGACCAGGCCCGCGCCCACCCGGACGCGGTCCCCGCTCTAGCGGCGCTCGCCCCGAAGGTCGCCTCCGTCGCGGTCGTCACCGGCCGCCCGGCCGGCGTCGCCGTCCGCCACGGCGGCTTCGCCGGAGTGCCCGGCCTCGACCACCTCGTCGTCCTCGGCCATTACGGCGCCGAACGCTGGGACGCCCGCACCGGCACCGTCAACGCTCCCGCCCCGCATCCCGGCGTCGCCGCCGTCCGGGCCGAACTCCCCGGTTTCCTGGACGAGATCGGTGCCTGGCGGGGCACCTGGATCGAGGAGAAGGGGCGGGCCGTCGCCGTGCACACCCGCCGCGCCGACGATCCGCAGGCCGCCTTCGAGGCCCTGCGCGAACCGCTCTCCGGCCTCGCCGCCCGCCACGGCCTGATCGTCGAACCCGGCCGGATGGTCCTGGAGCTGCGCCCGCCGGGCATGGACAAGGGAGTGGCCCTGGCGGAGTACGTCCGCGAGGTCGGCGCCGGAGCGGTCATGTACGTGGGGGACGATCTCGGCGATCTCCCGGCCTTCGCCGCGGTCGACAAACTCCGCTCGGACGGCGTCCCCGGCCTGCTGGTGTGCAGCGGCAGCGAGGAGGTCACGGAACTGGCCGACAGGGCCGATCTCGTGACCGACGGCCCGGAAGGGGTCGTGGCGCTGTTGAGGGCCCTGGCGGGCAGGCTCGCGTGAAGTGCTCCTGGGGCCGCCCGGTGAAGCGCCCCCGGAACCGTCCGGTGAAGTGCTCCGGTACCGTCCGGATGGCGCGCGGCGGCCGTCAGCCGTCCAGCGCGGCCAGCTGATCCAGGAACCACCGGGCCGGAGGGAGCGCCGTGGCCTGCGCGGCGAGCCGTTTCGTGCGCTCCGCGCGCTCCCCCGGCCCCATCGACAGCGCCTCGTGCAGCGCCCGGGCCGTGCCCACGATGTCGTACGGGTTCACCGTCACCGCGTCCTCGCCCAGCTCCTCGTAGGCCCCCGCCTCCCGCGACAGCACCAGCGCACAGCCCTCGTCGGAGACCACCGGGACCTCCTTGGCGACCAGGTTCATACCGTCCCGGATGGGGTTCACCAGGGCCACGTCCGCCAGCCGGTACGCGGCGAGCGAGCGCGCGAAGTCGTCCTTGACGTGCAGCTCCACCGGGGTCCACCCGGGGGTCCCGAAACGGGAGTTGATCTCCGCGGCCACCCGCTGGACCTCCGCCGTGTAGTCACGGTAGACGGCCAGGTCCTGCCGGGACGGGTACGCGAACGCCACGTGGACGACCCGTTCGCGCCACTCCGGACGCGACTGGAGCAGCTCCTCGTAGGCCAGCAGCCCGCGCACGATGTTCTTGGACAGCTCCGTGCGGTCCACCCGCACGATCGTCTTGCGGGGTCCGCCGTCGGGGGCCGTGCCGATCTGGTCCCGCAGGGTGCGCATCCGCTCCGCCACGTCCGGCCGGTGCGCCCGCTCGCGCAGGAACTCCGCGTCGGCCCCCAGCCCGTGGACACCGATGCGGGTGCCGGCGGGGATGCCCGGGCCGAGGACCGCATGACAGCAGTCCGTGAACGCGCCCGCCCACCGCTCGGTGAGGAACGCCGCCCGGTCCGCGCCCAGGATCCCGCCGAGCACCTGCGCGGCGATGTCGTCGGGCAGCAGCCGGAAGTACTCCGGCGGCGCCCACGGCGTGTGCGAGAAGTGGCCGATCCGCAGGTCGGGCCTCAGCTCGCGGAGCATCCGGGGAGTCAGGGTGAGGTGGTAGTCCTGGACCAGGACCGCCGCGCCCTCGGCCGCCTCCTGCGCCAGCGCCTCGGCGAACGCCCGGTTGTATCTCTCGTACGCCGCCCACTGCCGCCGGAACTCCGCGTCGAAGACCGGCTCCATCGGCGTCTGGTACAGCATGTGGTGCACGAACCACAGGACCGAGTTCGCGATGCCGTTGTACGCGTCGGCGTGCATCTGCGCGTCGATGTCGAGCATCCGTACGCGCTGGCCGCCGGTGTCGGCCGGATCGAGCGCACCGCCCGTGCGCCGTACGGCCTCCCGATCGCTGTCGTTCAGCGCCGAGCAGACCCACACCGCGTCCGTGCCGGGGCCGATCGCCGACAGGCCGGAGACCAGTCCGCCCCCGCCGCGCCTGGCGGTGAGCCGTCCGGTCTCGTCCAGCGCGTACGAGACCGGGCCGCGGTTGGACGCCACGAGAACGGAAGCCGCATTCGAAACCATGCCACGAAACCTAGCCCGAGGCGAAAACGCTCAAACGTTCCCTTCGGCCGTATGCGGAGCCGTATACGACCGGCGGCGTGACGGCCGCAGGCCGTCGCCGGCGGAGGCGAAGGCTCAGGCCGCCCGCCGGTTCGCGTACTCCGTGATCTCCGTCATCGGCGGCCGCTCCTCCGTGTCCACCGCGTAAGTCCGTGGCTCGAAGCCGCCCTCGACGCGCTCGAACTGGGTGAGGGCGGGGCGGATCAGATGGCCGCGGGCCAGCCGCAGCTGTGCGGTGCGGTAGATCGCCGCGGCCATACGGCCGAGCGCCTGACCGCCCTGGTGGCGGTGGAGGCGCACGCCGACATCGACCTGGGCCAGCGCGTCCAGGCCCACCAGGTGCAGGGCGTCGACCAGCATGCCCAGCTCCACGCCGTACCCGACCGGGAACGGGATCCGTTCCAGCAGGGAGCGGCGGGCGGCGTACTCGCCGCCGAGCGGCTGTACGAAGCCGGCCAGCTGAGGCCAGTGCATATTGAGCAGCGGGCGGGCCATCAGCTCGGTGACACGGCCGCCCTGGCCCGCCGCGGCCGTGCCGGGGGCGTGCTCACCGGCCGGGGTCAGCGGCCGGTCGTACATCGCCTTCACGAGGTGCACCCCCGGTTCGGTGAGCAGCGGGCCCACGATCCCGGAGACGAAGTCCGAGGAGAACTCCCTCAGGTCCGCGTCGACGAAGCAGATGATGTCCCCGCGGGTGACCAGGAGGGAGCGCCACAGCACCTCGCCCTTGCCGGGCACGGCGGGGATGCGCGGCAGGATGGCGTCGCGGTGCACCACCGTCGCGCCGGCCGCCGCGGCCACCTCGGAGGTACGGTCCGTGGAGCCCGAGTCGACGACGACGATCTCGTCGACGAGCGGCACCTGCTGCATGAGGTCGTGGCGGATGACGGCGACGATCTCGCCGACCGTCTCCTCCTCGTTGAGCGCGGGCAGCACGACGCTGACCGACGAGCCAGAGGAGCGTTTGGCGGCCAGGATCTGATGGAGCGGGCGATCGGCCACGGACCAGGAGCGGGTGCTCAGCCAGCGCTCGACTTCTTCCAGCACAGTCTGCGGCTCCTCACATGTGGTGATCCATCTCGCGGTTCGGACGACTATCTCAACTGTCGTGGCCTTCGGTTACAGTCTTGAACAACGCCGGTGACCATCGCATGTCGTGGGTCGCCGCCGCTCATCACCAGTGAAACAACCGCATACAGCTCATCCAGAGGGGCAGAGGGACACGGCCCGATGAAGCCCCGGCAACCCTCCAGCCGATTCTCGTCTTCCACCGCGAGGCTCCCGGCTAGGGAAGGTGCCAAATCCGTCTCACGGCGAGATGCGTCGTGAGGAAGATGAGGAGAAAGGGCCTCGCCTGACATGGCTGTGCAGACAGTTGCAACCCCCACCGACTCCGTGAACCTCGGTCCGGCAAAGGCCCTGTCCTGCCGTGAGTGCGGCCATCGGGTGCCGCTCGGCCCGGTCTTCGCCTGCGAGGAGTGTTTCGGCCCGCTGGAGATCGCCTACGACTTCTCGGGCTACGACACCGAGGAACTGCGCAAGCGCATCGAGGCGGGCCCCGCGAACATCTGGCGCTACGCGCCGCTGCTGCCCGTCCCGGCGGACGTCGCCGACAAGCCGAACCTCAACCCGGGCTGGACCAAGCTGGTCAAGGCCGACAACCTGGCGCGCGAGCTGGGCGTGACCGGCGGGCTGTATGTGAAGGACGACTCCGGCAACCCGACGCACTCCTTCAAGGACCGCGTGGTCGCCCAGGCGCTGGAGGCGGCGCGTGTCTTCGGCTTCACCACCCTCTCCTGCTCCTCCACCGGCAACCTGGCGGGCGCGGTCGGCGCCGCGGCGGCCCGGGCCGGCTTTCGCTCCTGCGTGTTCATCCCGCACGACCTGGAGCAGGGCAAGGTCGTCATGGCCGCGGTCTACGGCGGCGAGCTGGTCGGCATCGAGGGCAACTACGACGATGTGAACCGCTTCTGCTCGGAGCTGATCGGCGACCCGGCCGGCGAGGGCTGGGGCTTCGTCAACGTCAATCTGCGTCCGTACTACGCGGAGGGGTCCAAGACTCTGGCGTACGAGATCGCCGAGCAGCTGGGCTGGCGGCTGCCGGACCAGATCGTGGTCCCGATCGCCTCCGGCTCCCAGCTCACGAAGATCGACAAGGGGCTCCAGGAGCTGATCAAGCTCGGGCTGGTCGAGGACCGTCCGTACAAGATCTTCGGTGCGCAGGCCGAGGGCTGCTCGCCGGTGTCCACCGCGTTCAAGGCGGGCCACGACGTCGTACGGCCGCAGAAGCCCGACACGATCGCCAAGTCGCTGGCGATCGGCAACCCGGCGGACGGTCCCTACGTCCTCGACATCGCGCGCCGCACCGGCGGGGCCGTGGAGGACGTGACGGACGAGCAGATCGTGGACGCCATCAAGCTGCTCGCCCGTACGGAGGGCATCTTCGCGGAGACGGCGGGCGGTGTGACGGTGGGCGTGACACGCAAGCTGATCGAGAGCGGTGTCCTCGACCCGACGAAGACGACCGTCGTCCTCAACACCGGCGACGGCCTGAAGACCCTGGACGCGGTGGCGGGCACCGGCCTCACCGCGACGATCCGTCCGACCCTGGACTCCTTCCGAGAGGCTGGCCTCGCATGAGCGTGACCGTTCGCATCCCCACCATCCTGCGCACCTACACCGGGGGCCGGGCCGAGGTCGCCGCCGAGGGCACGACCCTCGCCGAGGTCATCGCCGACCTGGAGAAGAACCACACCGGCATCGCCGCCCGCGTCCTGGACGACCAGGGCAAGCTGCGCCGCTTCGTCAACGTGTACGTCAACGACGACGACGTGCGTTTCGAGCAGGGTCTGGACACGGCGACGCCGGACGGTGCGGGCGTCTCCATCATCCCGGCGGTCGCGGGCGGCTGACGGCCGCTCACCTCCCGTACGACCATTACCCTCGGTAACGACAACACCGAGAGTTCATCGAATTGCCCTCTCCGTGAGAGAAGCGGAGGGGGCAATTCTGTATGGTTGAGCGCGGTACAGTTGGGGAACGCGTTCCCGGTCCCTCCGGCGGACGCCGCCGGCCCCTGCGGCCCACCCGACTAGAAGCAGCCAAAGTAGGCGGGGCTTTTACGCCATCCATTCCTTTTGTCGGGCCCGACTTGCCCTGAATTCAGGTGAATTCTTCGTACATTCCCGACCGGTCATGCCCGGATTTCTCGTCCGATTGACCTGTTGCAGACGGCAGTTGGACAGATACATTCAGCCGCGGTCGACGCGTTCCGGCGCACGCCCCCAACCGTTGGGGGGTGAGGTCTGACCCGGATCCGCGAAGTGTGGATCTGTGCAAGGGCCAGTAATAGGGGAGTTAGGCATGGCTCAGGGCACCGT
Organism: Streptomyces sp. NPDC046931; assembly: GCF_040644655.1. Classification (NCBI taxonomy): domain Bacteria; kingdom Bacillati; phylum Actinomycetota; class Actinomycetes; order Kitasatosporales; family Streptomycetaceae; genus Streptomyces; species Streptomyces sp. NPDC046931. Next base: position 408,767 of record NZ_JBEYWX010000004.1, on the reverse strand, counting down.
CAAGTGGTTCAACGCGGAGAAGGGGTACGGCTTCATCGCGGTCGACGGTGGTGCGGATGTATTCGTCCACTACAGCGCGATTCAGATGGACGGCTACCGCACCCTGGAAGAGGGTCAGCGGGTCGAGTTCGAGATCTCGCAGGGTCAGAAGGGGCCGCAGGCGGACATGGTCCGCCTGGCAGGCTGAGGTTGCGCGCCGACGACTGAACTGTTCGACGTGTCGAGGGGCTCGTATCCCATGGGGTACGGGCCCCTCGGTCTGTCCGGGGCCGGGCGGGGTGAGGTGTGAGGGGGTGCGGCAGAACCGCACGCGCGCCCCTCTCGACGACCCCGCTTCGCGGGCGCGCCCTGCGCCCAACCGCCACCCGGCCACCACCCCTCATCGAGCCCGCTTCGTCGGCGCGCCTTGCACTCGGGGGGGCCGAGTGCTAATCATTGGCGTTAGCACTCTGAAGGTGAGAGTGACAAAGATGGACCGGGTCGGTGAGGCCGCGGGCCGGGTGGGGCAAGGAACCTCCGGCCGGGGCCGTCCGTCGCGGGCGCGGGCGCGGTCCGAAGGAATCACCCCCAGTCCTGGAGGGACCACTTCACATGGCCAAGATCATCGCGTTCGACGAGGAGGCGCGGCGCGGCCTCGAGCGCGGCATGAACCAGCTCGCGGACGCCGTGAAGGTGACGCTCGGCCCCAAGGGCCGCAACGTCGTCCTCGAGAAGAAGTGGGGCGCCCCCACGATCACCAACGATGGTGTCTCCATCGCCAAGGAGATCGAGCTCGAGGACCCGTACGAGAAGATCGGCGCCGAGCTGGTCAAGGAAGTCGCCAAGAAGACGGACGACGTCGCCGGTGACGGTACGACCACCGCGACCGTGCTCGCCCAGGCGCTGGTCCGCGAGGGCCTGCGCAACGTGGCCGCCGGTGCGAACCCCATGGCTCTGAAGCGCGGTATCGAGACGGCCGTCGAGGCCGTCTGCGCCGCCCTGCTGGAGCAGGCGAAGGACGTCGAGACCAAGGAGCAGATCGCCTCCACGGCCTCCATCTCCGCCGCCGACACCCAGATCGGTGAGCTGATCGCCGAGGCCATGGACAAGGTCGGCAAGGAAGGCGTCATCACCGTCGAGGAGTCCCAGACCTTCGGTCTGGAGCTCGAGCTCACCGAGGGCATGCGCTTCGACAAGGGCTACATCTCGGCGTACTTCGCCACCGACATGGAGCGTATGGAGGCCGTCCTCGACGACCCGTACATCCTGATCGCCAACTCCAAGATCTCCTCGGTCAAGGACCTGCTCCCGCTCCTCGAGAAGGTCATGCAGTCGGGCAAGCCGCTGCTGATCATCGCCGAGGACGTCGAGGGCGAGGCCCTGTCGACCCTGGTCGTCAACAAGATCCGCGGCACCTTCAAGTCCGTGGCCGTCAAGGCCCCGGGCTTCGGCGACCGCCGCAAGGCCATGCTCGGCGACATCGCCATCCTCACGGGCGGCGAGGTCATCTCCGAGGAGGTCGGCCTCAAGCTGGAGAACGCGACCCTGGACCTCCTGGGCCGCGCCCGCAAGGTCGTCATCACCAAGGACGAGACCACGATCGTCGACGGCGCCGGCTCCCCGGAGCAGGTGCAGGGCCGCGTGAACCAGATCCGCGCCGAGATCGAGAACAGCGACTCCGACTACGACCGCGAGAAGCTCCAGGAGCGCCTGGCGAAGCTGGCCGGCGGCGTGGCCGTCATCAAGGCCGGTGCCGCCACCGAGGTCGAGCTCAAGGAGCGCAAGCACCGCATCGAGGACGCCGTCCGTAACGCGAAGGCGGCCGTCGAGGAGGGCATCGTCGCCGGTGGTGGCGTGGCCCTGCTCCAGGCCTCCCAGGTCTTCGAGAAGCTGGAGCTCCAGGGCGACGAGGCCACCGGTGCCGCCGCCGTCAAGCTGGCGCTCGAGGCCCCGCTGAAGCAGATCGCCGTCAACGCCGGCCTCGAGGGCGGCGTCGTGGTGGAGAAGGTGCGCAACCTGACCCCGGGTCACGGCCTGAACGCCGCGACCGGCGAGTACGTCGACCTGGTCAAGGAAGGCATCATCGACCCGGCGAAGGTGACCCGTTCCGCTCTGCAGAACGCCGCCTCCATCGCCGCGCTGTTCCTCACCACCGAGGCCGTCATCGCCGACAAGCCGGAGAAGGCCGCCGCGCCCGCCGGTGGCGGCATGCCGGGCGGTGACATGGACTTCTGATCGACCTGAAGGTTGATCAACGTCCTTGCCGAGGGCGGCACCCCCTGTTCCCACAGAGGGTGCCGCCCTCGGGCGTGTCCGGGGTCACGCGGCGGCCGCCCGGTGTGTGGAATGCGCGACACCGCGCGGGCGTTTGTTTGAGCAGGTGCAACAATGCGCGTGCACATACCCGCTGGTCGCCAGAGCCCACCCCCGAGGAGTCCCCACGTGACCGTCACCACGCCCCCCGCCTCCCGCGCGGCCCGGATCCTGTCCCGGCCGATGGCCCTCAACGGCCTCACCGTCCCGAACCGGATCGTCATGGCCCCGATGACCCGCATGTTCTCCCCGGGCGGCGTTCCCGGTGAGGACGTGCTGTCGTACTACGCCCGCCGGGCCGCCGCCGGTGTCGGTCTGATCGTCACCGAGGGCACATACGTGGGCCACGACTCGGCGGGTCAGAGCGACCGCGTGCCCCGCTTCCACGGCGAGGAGCAGCTGGCGGGATGGGCGAAGGTCGCCGAGGCGGTGCACGCGGTGGGCGGCACGATCGTCCCGCAGCTGTGGCACATCGGCATGGTCCGCGAGCAGGGTCAGCCCCCGTTCGCCGAGGCCCCCGCTGTAGGCCCCTCCGGTCTGCGCATCGGCGGCACCGAGGTCACCGGCAAGGCCATGGACCGGGCCGATCTGGACGCCGTCATCGGCGCGTTCGCCCAGGCCGCGGCCGACGCCGAGCGCATCGGCTTCGACGGCGTGGAGATCCACGGCGCCCACGGCTACCTCGTCGACCAGTTCCTGTGGGCGGGCACCAACCGCCGCACCGACGCCTACGGCGGCGACCGGGTGGCCCGTACTCAGTTCGCGGCGGAGATCGTGGCCGCCGTGCGGGAGGCGGTCTCGCCGGAGTTCCCCGTTCTCTTCCGCTACTCGCAGTGGAAGCAGGAGGCCTACGACGCCCGGCTCGCCGAGACGCCCGAGGAGCTGGAGGCGATCCTCGCCCCGCTCACCGCGGCCGGGGTGGACGCCTTCCACGCCTCCACGCGCCGCTACTGGCTGCCGGAGTTCGACGGCTCGGACCTCAACCTGGCGGGCTGGACCAAGAAGCTCACGGGCAAGCCGGCCATCACGGTCGGCTCGGTGGGCCTGGACGGCGACTTCATCCGCGGCTTCGCGGGCGAGGGTGCCCCGGTCAAGGGCATCGACAACCTCCTGGACCGCCTGGAGGCGGACGAGTTCGACCTGGTCGCCGTCGGCCGCGCCCTGCTCCAGGACCCCGAGTGGGCGGCGAAGGTCCTGGCGGGCCGCTTCGACGACCTGACGCCGTACGACGCGGCGGCGCTGAAGACCCTGCACTGATCCGGGCCGGGCGGTCCCCGCGCCCCGAGGGGCGTGGGGCCGTAAGGCTCCGGACCGAAGGAGGGCGGGGCCGGTGACGAAGGGCGCCTGCGCGCGGGAATTCCCTCGAGGGCACTCGTGTGCTGGACCATGAAGAACGGTGCCGACCGCCGAAGTCCAGCCGCACGGGAGATCGCCGATGACCGAGCCCCCGCTCCCCGGAGTTCTCGCCGATGTGGCGCCGATCCTGGACCACTGGGGCTATCCGGCCGTGGCCGCCCTGGTGTTCGTCGAGGACTTCGGCGTACCCGCGCCCGGCGAGACCACCCTGATCGTCGCCGCCGTGTACGCGGGCGCGGGCCGGTTGAACATCGTCCTGGTGGCCGTCGTCGCCTTCCTCGCCGCGGTCCTCGGCGACAACGTCGGCTATGCGATCGGCCGCTTCGGCGGCCACCGGGTGGTGGAGCGCTACGGCCGCCATGTGCTGCTCACCCCGGCACGGGTCGCCAAGGCGGAGGCCTTCTTCACCCGGCACGGAGGCAAGATCGTCAGCGTGGCGAGGTTCATCGAAGGGCTGCGCCAGGCGAACGGCATCATCGCCGGGCTGGCCGGGATGTCCTGGCGGCGCTTCCTCCTCTTCAACGTCCTCGGCGCCGCCCTGTGGGTCGGCGTCTGGGTCACATTCGGCGCCCTCGCCGGAGCGCACCTGGAGACGCTGTACCCGGCGGCCCGCCGCTACGAGCTGTATGTGCTCCTCGCCCTGGCCGTGCTCGTCGTGCTCCTCGTCGCCCGCCATCTGCACCGCCGTCGCAAGGGCACGGCCGGGCGCCGGAACGGGGGACAGGCGTGACGACCCGCCCGTCTGGGGCGCCGCCGGGGACAGTCCGACGGTCCGCGGGTCAGCCCGCCGCCTTCTCCAGGGCCGTGCGCAGGTGGCCGTCGCTCTCGGCGAGGAGCCGGGCCGCCGAGGGGCCGTCCACTCCGCCGATGATGGTGAGGATCGCGTTCTTGACCTCGCCGTCCGTGGCCGCGAGAGCGCGTTCGATCTCCTCGTCGCCCGCTCCCGTCGCCAGCGCCACGATGCGGTGGGAGCGGGCGCGCAGTTTCTCGTTGGAGGCGCGGACGTCGACCATCAGGTTCCCGTACGTCTTGCCCAGCCGGATCATCGTGATCGTCGAGAGCATGTTGAGGACCAGCTTCTGCGCCGTGCCCGCCTTCAGCCGCGTCGAGCCGGTCAGCAGTTCGGGGCCGACCACGATCTCGATGCCGTGGTCGGCGGCCGCCGCGAGAGGGCTGTCCGCGTTGCAGGACAGGCCGACCGTCAGCGCTCCGCACGCCCGGGCGTGCTCCACCGCGCCCACCGCGTAGGGGGTCCGACCCGAGGCCGAGACGCCGACCACCGTGTCACGGGCCGTCAGCCGCAGCGCGTCGAGGTCCTCGGCCGCCAGCTCCCGGGAGTCCTCCGCGCCTTCCACCGATGTCACCATCGCGCCGGGCCCACCCGCGATGACGCCCACGACCTGGGAGGGGTCGGTGTTGAAGGTGGGCGGGCACTCGGAGGCGTCGAGGACCCCGAGCCGCCCGGCCGTGCCCGCGCCCGCGTACACCAGCCGGCCGCCCCGGGCCATCCGCTCGGCGACGGCGTCGATCGCGGCGGCGATCTGCGGCAGCCGCGCGGCGACCGCGGCCGGAACGGTCGCGTCCTCACCGTTCATGATCTTCGCGATCTCGAGCGTCGGAAGCTGGTCGATGGCGGCCAGCTCGGGGCGGAACGCCTCGGTGGTCAGTGTCTCCAGCTCGGCTCGCAGATCACGCGGGTGGGGCGAGGAGGTCATCGGGTGTGGCTCTTTCCGGTACGGCACTGCTCTGGAGGGAGGACGGGCAGGGGCTAGCGCTTCCTTCCGCCCCGCGGGTGGTGACGGTGCGCCAGGGCCTCGTACGAGGCGGACAGCGCCGGTGCGGCGGTCTCGTACGTCCGCTGCGCCACACCGACGAACAGGCAGTCGACCACCAGGAGTTGGCTCGTGCGGGACGACATCGCGGCCGGCCTCAGCTCGCTCTCCCGCGCCGTGGAGGTGGTCAGGACATGGTCGGCGTACTGCGTGACGGGCCCGTCCGGGCGGCCGGTGACGGCGACGGTCGTCGCCCCGTGCTCGAAGGCCACACGCAGCGGTTCGATGACGTCGCCGGTGGAACCGGAGTGCGTGATCGCGATCGCCACGTCCTTGGCGCGCAGCTGTACGGCGTTGGTGACGGCGAGATGCGGGTCGCCGGGCGCATGGGCTATGAGCCCTATCCGCAGCAGCTTCTGGACGAGGTCCTGGGCGACGAGCCCGGACGCGCCGATGCCGTACACGTCGATACGGCGGGCGGCGGCGAGCGCGGCGACGGCGGCGCCGAGCTGCACGGTGTCGAGACCGGCCGCCGTGTCAGCGAGGGTCTGCTGCTCGTCGTAGGCGAGTTTCGCGACGACGTCCGCGATCGGGTCGTCGACGGCGATGTCGGCGGTGACGGACGGGGCGCGGCCCGACTGCTGCTGGGCGGCGAGGCCGGCGAGGGCGAGCCGCAGGTCGCGGTAGCCGGGGTAGCCCAGGAGTCGGGCCGTGCGCACGACGGTGGCCTCGCTGGTGCCGGTCAGCTCGGCGAGCCCGGTGACCGTGAGCGCCGCGCACCCGGCCGGGTCGCCCGCGACGGCCTCCGCGACGCGCTGCATGGACCGGGTCATGGAGGGCGCCAGAGTGCGCACTTTGGCGGCGAGCGCGGCCGGGGCGGGCGGCGCGTCCCGGCCCGCCACACCCGGCCCCGGCGAACCCGAGAAAATTCCCTTCACGCGATTGGCCACACTATGAAAGATATTTTCCGTTCGGACGTCCGGTCAAGAGTGCGCACAATGGGGACATGGATCCCATCAGCCCCCTGGAGCAGTCCCTGCATGCGGCCCGTGCCCTGGTGCTCGCCGACCTGGTCGCGGGAGAGGTCGCCGAGGCGGACGTCGTCTCGCTCGTCGAGGACTCCGTCGTCCAGCGCCGCTGGTGGGTCGAGCAGTGGCCGGACGGCGCTGCCTATGTGGCCGGGCTGATCGCCCAGGACGTCCAGGACGCGCTGCTGGAGCGGTACGGCCGCTGGCCGCTGTGCCCCGTCTGCGGCTCCGGCGACCCGCACGCCCTGGACGTCGAGCCCGAACTCGGCCCCGACCCGCACTGGGTGTGCCCGAAGGCGGGCGTGAAGGTCGCGGCGGTGGGTTCGCTGGGGAGGGCGACGGGCGGAATGGCGTCCTCGTGACGGTCTATATCGACCCGCCCACCTGGCCGGGCCACGGCCGTCTGTGGTCCCACCTGATCAGCGACGTCTCCTACGACGAACTGCACCGGTTCGCCGAGCGGCTGGACGTGCCCCGCCGGGCCTTCGAACGCGACCACTACGATCTGCCCGCCCACCGGTACCCGGAGGCCGTCCGGGCGGGGGCGGTGGAGGTGGACAGCCGCGAGGTGGTGCGTCTGCTGCACGCCTCCGGTCTGCGCCGGCGCAAGCGCCGGACGCACACCGCGGCGCGCCGGTCAGCCCCGTAGCTCGTACGCCACTTGGGTGCCGTCCTCGCCGGCCGCACCCGTCCGCCGGAACCCGGCGCGCGCCACCACCCCGTGCGAGGCGAGGTTGTCCCCGTCCACGACCGCGAGCAGGGTGTGGACGTCCTCCCGGGCCAGGGCGCGGGCCGCCAGCGCGCGCAGGGCCTCGGTCGCGTAGCCGTGACCCCGGGCGGCCGGCGCCAGGTCGTACCCGACCTCCGCGCGTCCCTCCCCGTCCGGGGCGCCGTGGAAGCCCATTCCGCCCACCGCGCGCCCGTCCTCCTTCCGTACGAGGACGTAGAGGCCCCATTCCGGCCGGTACGCCCCGTCCTCGTACGCGGCGGTCACCATCCCGGCGGCCTCCCGGGTGCCCTGGAAGGGCCCGCCCTCGATCCATGCGAACCCCCCGTCGCCGCCCAGGGACAGATCGCGGGCGGCCGCGGGCGTGACACCCTCGAGCGTCAGGCGTTCCGCCGGGACCACCGGGGTGTTGTGCCAGCGCCACTCCGTGACCGGGGCACGGCCGGGCAGGTCACCGCGCCCGGTGGCCCACAGCAGGGTGGGCCAGGCGTCCGGACCCGGCCGGACCTGCGGGAAGATCCGGTTCAAGACGTCCTCGCACAGGTCGGCGGGCGGCTCGTAGGCGAGGCCCAGGCCCTCGGCGATGTCATGGGTGTGCAGCAGGACTTCGGCGACGCCCATCGCGGCGAAGCCCTCACGGTTCACGCTGCGGAACGGATACGGGTGGAAGGCGCGCACCTCGCGCGGGGTGGTCCGGACGGCCGCGGCGAGCAGGGCGCCGGTCGTCTCGATCACGTCCAGGACACCCGCGTGGCCGGTGCCCTCGTCGAGGGTGAGGTCGAAGGGGACGTACGCGTCCTGGGGCCGCCCCGCCAACTGCCCCGCGTAGGCGAGGAGATCGCTCGCGATGTGCTCCGCGGTCCGGCGGCAGCTCCACTCCAGACGCCCGGCCTTCACCCCCTCCCAGTCCAGGTCCGTCGCCGTCCGCAGCAGGCCCGTGCAGCTCGCGACGGCCTCTTCCACTCGTTCCCCGCCCATGATGCGCATGGTGAGCAGGCTAGGAGGTCGCCGGTCCCGGGGTCGACAGCATTTCCAGCTCCGAGCCGATGTTGTACCGCGCCGTCGCCTCCCACCGGCCCTGCCCGTAGGGAGTGCGGAACAGCCGGGGCAGGGCGAGGAGTTCGCGCAGGACCGCGGCGCGGCCCTCGCGGAAGGCGTCGCCCGGCACGAAGCCGTACTCCTCGCGGACGGCGGCGGTGTAGGCGGCGTAAGCGGCCGGGGGCGAGCCGAGGATCGCGAGGTCGGCGTCGCACAGGACCTGGCCGTCGCGGTCGTCGTCGGCCGGGTCGTGCGTGACGGTGAGCCGGACCAGCCGGGCGACCTCGGCGGTCCGGTCCCCGGCGACTCCGGCCTCGAAAAGAGCGCGTTCGGCGAGGCGGGCGGACCGCTCCTCGTTCTCGGAGCGGTCGGGCAGATAGACGGCGTCGTGGAACCAGGCGGCCAGCCGCACCACGTCCGGATCGTGCGCGTACTCCTCCAGCACATCGATGTGGTCGAGGACCGCGGTGAGATGCGCAAGCGTGTGGTACCGGCGCTGCGGCTCCCGCCAGCGGGAGAGCAGGTTCTCCGCGTACGGCGCCGGGTCGGGGCCGGCGCCGGGGCCGCGGGCTCCTTCCAGGGCACGGGCGAAACGGGCGCGCAGGTCGTCTGGATCGGCCATGCCGTCATTCTCCCCCGGGTCCTGCGTGGAGACGGTGTGCGGCTGCCCAGCTCAGTGACGCCTCGGTGGCGAACGCGTCCGGACCACCGTCCTCGCGCCGGGTCGGGGGCCCGGCGGCGGTCCGGCGTCCGGATGAGGTCGAGCTGACGCTGCAGCGGCTTCCCCGGGCGGCGTACCCTTGGATTGGACTAGACCTATAGTCGCTCCAGGGAACACCGACGGAAGGGGTCCTATGAGCACGCGTGCAGTCCTGGAGGTGATCGCCCTCGGGCCCGAGGACGCGGTCGCCGCCCAGGCCGGAGGCGCGGACCGCCTCGAGCTGGTCACCGACATGGCCGCCGACGGGCTCACCCCGCCGGTGGCGGTCTTCGCCGGAATCCGCGCCGCCGTCGACATCCCGCTGCGTGTGATGCTCCGGAAGCGGGACGGGTTCGCGGCCGGTGACACCGGGGCGCTGGTCCGTGCCGCGGGCGAGCTGCGCGCGGCCGGTGCCGACGCCTTCGTGCTCGGGTTCCTCGGCGAGGACGGCGGGCCCGATCTGGAGACCGTGGAGCGGCTGCTGGCGGAGCTGGACGGCTGCCGCTGGACCTTCCACCGTGCGATCGACCACGCCGCCGACCGGGAGGCCCTGCGCAAGCAGCTCGCCGATCTGCCGGGCCTGGACACCTATCTCACCGCGGGCTCGGCGGACGGCGTGGACGACGGCCTGCCCACCCTCGTCGCCGAGGCCGCCCGGCGCGGCGAACCCGGCTACACCCAGCGGCTCATGGTCGGCGGCGGCCTCCGCCTCGAGCACGTTCCGCCGCTGCGCGCCGCCGGCGTGGACGCCTTCCACATCGGCGGCGCGGCCCGCCCGGACGGCTGGACCGCACCCGTCTCCGCGCAGGCGGTACGGCAGTGGCGCACCGCCCTCGACGGCCGGCCGTAACCCCGGTTCCCTCAGCCCAGCTGAGGCGGCAGCGGGGCCGCATGGGTCACGATCAGGCCCGAGACGGCACGGGTGAGGGCCACATACAGGCGGCGCAGGCCCGTCCGTTCGTCGGGTTCGCCGTCGACGACCGCCTGAGGCTCGTCGAGGACCACGTAGTCGTACTCCAGACCCTTGGCCAGCGACGCCGGGACCAGGGTCAGCCGGGTCTCAGGGGTCGTCTCCTCGCCGGGGCCCAGGTAGCCGATGCCCGCGGCGGCGAGCGCCTCGGCGAGCACGGGGATCCGGGCGTCGGCCGCGATCAGGCCGGTCGAGCCCTCGTGGCCAAGCGACTCCGCACAGGCGGCGACCACATCGGCGGCGTCCGTGACCGTACGCAATTCGAAGAAGCCCGGGTTCTCGCGCACCGACGCCACCGGTGTGAGTCCCGGCGCGATGTGCGGCAGCAGCCGGGAGGCGTAGGTGATCACGTCCGTCGGCACGCGGAAACCGGCCGTCAGCTCCTCGATCAGCGCGTCCGCCTTGCCCAGGTGTGCGAGTGCCTCCTGCCAACTGCGCGTCGCCCAGGGAGTGGTGCCCTGGGCGAGGTCGCCGAGGACGGTCGCCGAACCGGTGGTGCAGCGCCGGCCGACCGCCCGGTACTGCATGGGGGAGAGGTCCTGCGCTTCGTCGAGCACCACATGCCCGAGCGAGTGCGTGCGCTGCACCAGGTCGGTGGCCTCGTCGATCAGTACGGCGTCGGCGGGCGACCACCGGGCGGACTTCACCGAGCGCACCGGCTTCGTCCAGAGCATCTCCTTCCGCTCGTCCTCGTCGAGGAGTCCCGCCGCGTGCTCGGCGAGGAAGTCGGCGTCGGTGAGCAGCCGCAGGACCAGCTTCGCCGGGTCGACCGGCGGCCAGATCGCCTTGACCGCCGCCTTCACGGCGGTGCTGCGGGCCACGGCGTCCTGCACCCGGTCGTCCGGTGCCTCCCCGGCCCGCTCCATCTGGACGAGCACGGCGTGCGCGATCCGCTGCGGCAGGGCCTCGCGGGCGGCGCCGTAGCGGATGTCCCGGTCGAGCAACTCCCGTACGATCTCCTCCACTTCGTACGCGGGCACGCGCCAGCGCCGGGAGCCCCGCACCACCACGACGGGCTCGGTGGGCATCGTCACCTGCGCGCGCACGGCGCGCCGGAGCACCTCCGCCATGCGCGCGTCGCCCTTGACGACGGCGGCCGCCGCGCTGTCCGTGCCGCGTACCTCGACGTGCGCGACGAGGTCGTCGACCGTCGCCTGCCTCACCTCCAGCTCGCCGAGCGCGGGCAGCACCTGCTCGATGTAGTGCAGGAAGGATGCGTTCGGACCGATGACGAGGGTGCCGGTACGGGCGAGCCGCTCGCGGTGCGCGTAGAGGAGGTAGGCGACCCGGTGCAGGCCGACGGCCGTCTTACCGGTGCCGGGACCGCCCTGCACACAGACGGTTCCCGACAGCCCGGACCGCACGATCTCGTCCTGCTCGGGCTGGATGGTGGCCACGATGTCGCGCATCGGGCCGACACGCGGGCGCTCGATCTCCTGCTGGAGCAGCTTGCTGGTGGTGGCGGCCTCCGCGGGGTCGGACAGGTGCTCGTCCTCGTACGCGGTCAGCTCGCCGCCGGTGTAGCCGAAGCGGCGGCGCAGCCCGACGTCCATCGGGTCCTTCTGCGAGGCCCGGTAGAACGGCTGCGAGACGGGCGCGCGCCAGTCGATCACCATCGGGTCCCCGTCGGCGTCGTGGACGTGCCGCCGCCCGATGTAGAACCGTTCGCCCTCGGCACCCTCCGCACGGTCGGCCCCCGGGGCGTGCAGGTAGTCGAGGCGGCCGAAGAACAGCGGAGTGTGGCTGAGGTCGGCGAGGGCCTTGATGCGCTCGTCGATCTGGCGGGCCAGTACCTCGGCGTTGACCCAGTTCGCGGTGACGTCGCTGATGTCGAGGTTCTCCACGTCCTCGCGCATCGCGCGCAGCGCGGCCCGGGAGGCGGCGAGATGCGCGCGTTCGCGGGAGAGGGGGCCGGTCTCGGACGGAGCGGACGTGGAGTCCGGGGCTGACGGGGTGGACACGGAAAGCTGCCTCCGGTGCGGTGGGCCGGCGCGGTGACGGTTGCGATGGTGCCGTCCGGTTTCCGTCCGGACGACGGCTCTCCGTGAAGGGAGGCGGGCAAGACAGGAGATTTTAGGCGACGGGCGCCCGTGGCGCCCAACGGTTTTCCCGGCGCCTCAGGTCGCGGGCCCGGTGGGAATTGTCGGCCACCCCTAGGGGACGAGGTCCCTCCGGAGTACGACGGGGGCTGCCGGAAGGGGTACGGAACCGCCCCGCAGGTTACGTCCTTGGACCGACGCCATTCGGGGCCGGCGGTTCCACCATGGAGACATGAGCGCAGTAACCTTCACCCCCGCCCGGCACGGCCCGCCGTCCGGCGCGACCGCCCTCGACGAGCAGCACCGCCGCCATGTCGTCGGCGATGCCCTGCGCGCCGTCAAGGTGTTCCTGGGCGCCGCGATCGACGTGGTCGTCCTCGGCGAGTACGGCGAGGAGGCGGGCGTTCGCAGCCGTCGCTGACGACGGTTCGCCGAGCGCCGCCTCGCCCGCTCCCTCGACCTCGCCGTCAGTTCCCTGTCAGCAGTTCGTCCGCGTCCACGATCCGGTAGGCATAGCCCTGTTCCGCGAGGAAGCGCTGGCGGTGGGCGGCGAAGTCCTGGTCGATGGTGTCGCGGGCGACCACCGAGTAGAAGTGCGCCTGGTGGCCGTCGGCCTTGGGCCGCAGCACCCGCCCCAGCCGCTGGGCCTCCTCCTGCCGTGATCCGAACGTGCCCGACACCTGGATGGCGACGGTCGCCTCCGGCAGGTCGATGGAGAAGTTCGCGACCTTGGAGACGACGAGCACGTTGATCTCGCCCTCGCGGAAGGCGCCGAAGAGCTTCTCCCGCTGCAGGTTGGAGGTCTCGCCCTTGATGACCGGCGCGCCCAGGTGTTCACCCAGCTCGTCCAGCTGGTCGATGTACTGGCCGATGACCAGGATCTGCTGCCCCTCGAAGCGCCGCACCAGCGCCTCGGTCACCTTCCGCTTGGTGTCGGTGGTCGCGCAGAAACGGTACTTCTCCTCCGGCTCGGCGGTGGCGTACGCGAGCCGCTCGGAGTCGGTGAGGTTCACCCGCACCTCCACGCAGTCGGCGGGCGCGATGTAGCCCTGGGCCTCGATCTCCTTCCAGGGCGCGTCGAACCGCTTGGGCCCGATCAGGGAGAAGACGTCAGACTCGCGGCCGTCCTCCCGCACCAGCGTCGCGGTCAGCCCGAGCCGCCGGCGCGCCTGGAGGTCCGCCGTGAACTTGAAGACGGGCGCGGGCAGCAGGTGCACCTCGTCGTAGACGATGAGACCCCAGTCCCGGGAGTCGAACAGCTCCAGATGCGGGTAGATGCCCTTCCGCTTGGTGGTGAGCACCTGGTACGTGGCGATGGTGACCGGGCGGATCTCTTTGCGCGTACCGGAGTACTCGCCGATCTCGTCCTCGGTGAGCGAGGTCCGCTTCACCAGCTCGTGCTTCCACTGCCGGGCGGAGACGGTGTTGGTGACCAGGATGAGGGTGGTCGCCTTCGCCTGGGCCATGGACCCGGCGCCGACCAGGGTCTTGCCGGCACCGCAGGGCAGCACGACGACGCCGCTGCCGCCGTGCCAGAAGTTCTCCACGGCCTGCTTCTGGTAGGGCCGCAGCGCCCAGCCGTCCTCGGCCAGCTCGATGGGGTGCGCCTCGCCGTCGACGTACCCCGCGAGGTCCTCGGCGGGCCAGCCCAGCTTGAGCAGCACCTGCTTGATCTGCCCGCGCTCGGAGGGATGCACGGCCACGGTGTCCTGGTCGATCCGGGCCCCGACCAGCGGGATGATCCGCTTGGACCGCAGCACCTCCTCCAGGACGGGCCGGTCGGTGGTCGTCAGGACCAGACCGTGGGCCGGGTGCTTGCTGAGGGTCAGCCGCCCGTACCGGTCCATGGTCTCGGCGATGTCGACGAGCAGCGCGTGCGGCACCGGATAGCGGCTGTACTGCACCAGGGCGTCCACGACCTGCTCGGCGTCGTGCCCCGCGGCCCGCGCGTTCCACAGCCCGAGCGGGGTCACCCGATAGGTGTGGATGTGCTCGGGCGCCCGTTCCAGCTCGGCGAACGGCGCGATGGCCCGACGGCAGTCGTCGGCCTGCTCGTGGTCGACTTCCAGGAGCAGGGTCTTGTCGGACTGAACGATGAGCGGACCACTCACGCGCGGCTGCCTTTCTGCACGGCTCTGCACGGTCAAACGTCCAGTGTGCCTCATCCGGAGGCGATCAGGGCTGGTCGTCCGCGAGCTCGGCCACTCCCGTGACCCGGTGCAGCGGATAGGTGCGGACCTCGTCCGCCGTGTGGTCGTACGCCGTGACGAACCCGCCCTCCACCCGGAGCGGGGCGATGACCCGCTGGGACGCGGTGCCCTCGGCGTTGACGTAGCCGATCCACAGGGCGCTGCCGGTGAGAACGGCGGCCTGCATGGTGGCGAGGGTCTCGGCGGAGGTGGTGCGCGGCGGGTCGCCGTCGGCGGCGGGGGCCGGGCCGGGTTTGCGGGGAGTCGTCGAGGCCAGGTCGCCGGCCCGGACGGCGCGCAGGGCCGCGGTCAGCAGCGTCGCGTCGGGGACCGGAGGGCCCTCCGGGACCGGCTCCGGCGGAGTGCGGGGCCCGGTCCGGTGGGCGTGGGCCCGGGTGATCAGGACATCGCCTTCCGCGGACTCCGCGGCAGGGGCGAAGCCCAGGGCGCGCAGTCCCTCCAGGAGCGTCGCCGGGTCGGCGCCCGCGGCCAGCACCGTCGGGGCCAGCCGGCGCAGACGGAGTGAGGCCGAGCGCTTGTCGGCGAGGATCTCGTTCAGCACCGTGTCGTCGTCGCAGCGCACGTACGCCGAGGCCGCCCCGACGCGCAGGTGCCCGTGCCTGCGCGCCATGTCGTCGATCAGATAGGTGAGCGGCTGGGGGACCGGGGTACGGGAGTGCGCGGCGAGGAACGCGTGCAGATCCGTCGCGCTGCGCCCCGCGTCCAGGGCGCGGCGCACGGAGGCGGGCGTGAACCGGTAGACCGTCGCGCCGCCTTTCGACTCGACGTCCGCGAGCACCCCGAGCATGTCGGCCAGGGGCCGCTCCAGCGGGCCGGGCGCCACCGCCGTCAGATCCGCCTGGAGCAGCACGTGGTCCAGGGGCTCGGGCAGCAGCGGGGCGAGCAGCCGTGCGGCGTGGGAGGCGGCCGCCGCCTGCTCGGCCGCCGTGAGGGGCTCGCGGAGCGCGGGAGGGTGGTGCCGGTGGTGGACGGGAAGCTTGTCGCCGGGGCCGGCCGGCTCGGCGGCCGGCGCGTGCTCCGGGCTCTCGCCGAGCAGGGCGCGGCCGTGCGCGGACAGGGCGCCGCGGCCGGTGACGCCCAGCAGCTCCGCCTCGGACAGCGTCCACTCCGCGAGGTGCCCGCGCAGATCGTCGGCCGCGGGCTGGGCTCCGCGCAGGGGGCGTTCCCAGCGCAGCCGGGCCAGCACCGAGTCGGGGGCGGGCGAGGCGCCCTCGGGCAGTCCGGCGAGCAGCGTCAGCACCCGGTGGCGGACCTCGGGAGCGGCCGAGCGGTCCAGGCCGGGGCCGAGCGCCGAGAGCGCGCGGTCCTTCGCGTCCCGGCCGCCGACCAGGCCAGGGGTGCGTGTCGCCGGCAGCCAGGCCGTGGCCAGCCGGCTCCAGCGCTCGGCCGCCGGCAGCTCCCGCCACTCGTCGTACGCGGGGGTCGCCGCGTACCGCTCGTCGGCCTCGCCGTCCGAGGCCAGCAGCCCCGCCGCGTAGGCGAGTTCGACCCAGAAGGCGGCCAACGGCTCGGGCACGTCGAGCGCCACCGCCGTCCGCTTCAGGTCCCGCACGCTCAGACCGCCCGCGCGCATCACCGACGGCCCTCCCTCGTCCCAGTCCTTCAGCAGCTCCTCGACGGTCGCGAGCGCGGTGTACGCCTGGCCGGCCGCCGTGGCGTCCACCATCTGCGGCCGGTGGCTCGCGGCGGTGGCGAGGGCGGGCGGCAGCGGCTCGGTGTGCCGGTGCGCCCGCCCGGAGCGCAGGTGCAGCGCCACCTCACGGGGGAGGACGACGGTCCCCGGGGCGGTCGGCAGCAGCAGTCCGTGGTCCAGGAGCCAGCGCAGCCGCGGCGCCGGATCAGCGGTGACCTGGCCGTACGGCGGTCCCCATACCAGGCGCGACAGCACCTCCAGGGACTCGGCGGGGGCGGTGGCGAGGAGCGCGGCCATTCGGGCGCGGTCGGTGAACAGGGCGGTGAGGGAGGCCACCGCGGAGACGGCGTCATGGGTGGTCGGCAGCCCGGTGGCGGTCAGGATCTCCTGGATCCGGCCCGGCGACATGCCCGAGCCGGCCTCGGCGACGGTGGGGCCGAGACCGGTGGGGGAGGGGTGCTGGGGGGAGGGGGCGAGCAGCTCCCGGGCCGTGCGCACGAGGCGGAGGCGGTCGTCGGGGCCCCAGGCGAGGGCCTGCTCGCGCAGGGTGGCGAGGGCGCGGGGGAGGGACTCGGCGACGACCGGGTCGGCCTCCGCGCCGCCGTCACCGGCCATCAGTCCGAGCAGTTCGTCGTACGACGCCGGGTCCGGGGCCACGGCCAGAGCCTCCGCCGTCTGGAGGGCGAACCGGTCGAGGCGCTCCAGCGCGCGGACGACGCTCGCGCGGGTCGCGGCTCGGGTGGCCAGCTGGGTGAGGTCGGTGGGGACGGGGGTGATGAGGTCCGGGCGGGCGCGCAGCAGGGCGGACAGGGAGGCGTCGTCCCGCGCACGCAGGGATTCGGCCAGCGAGCGGGGCGCGGCGGCGCCTTTGCCCGCGGCCTCCTTGCGTGAGCGCTCCTCGGGGGTCATCCGGTCAACGGTAGCGGGTGACACCCACGGAAGGGGTGTCGAAGCGGCCACGGTCCGGCGATGACCTGGTGCAGGCCGAGGCCGGGGTCCGGGGACGCGGCCCCCGGGGAGGGCATGCGCGGGATACGGTACGGAACGACAGCGGCCCACCCCGGAGGGGCTTCGTGGGGATCGAGAGCGATCAGCTTGTCTTCGACTATCTGAGCCGGGTCGGGGACGTGGCCCAGCAGCGTCAGCTGCCGTCGGCCGCGCGTATGCGGCTCGTGTCCGAGCTGCGCGAGGAGATCGACCGGCGGCGGGCGAAGTCCCCGGTCGACAGCCCGGCCGCCGTGCGGCGCATCCTCTCCCGGCTGGGCACCCCCGACGAGGTGGTGGCCGCCGCGTCCGGGGGCACCTCCGGCGGCGCCGCCCCGAGCCTTCCCGCAGCCGTTCCCCCGCAGCGGACCAACGGCTTCGGGGACCACGACCGCCCCAAGGGCCTGCGCCGGGTCGTGCCCCGTCCCCGCCCCGCCGAACCCGGTCCCGCGGGCCCCTCCCGCGGCGCCCCCTCGCCGCCGCATCTGGCCGGTGCGCACGAACTGGGCGACAGTGCGACCCGGCCCGACTGGTGGCGTGTGGACGGCGGGTCCGCAGGCGGTTTCGAGCTCGGCGACGCCGTACCGGGGTTCGTGGGCGGCGTGGAGATCCCCGAACTGCTGAAGCCGCCGCCCGCGCCCGGCAGCCCGTCGAAGCCGGAGGCCGCCGTCGAGAAGCCGGCCGCCGTGGAGCCGGCGGCCGAGGCCGCCCCCGCCGCCGGGGAGCCCGCCTCCGCGCGCCGCCGCCTTCCCCGCCTCACCGGCCGGAGCAACCCCCTGCTGCTCCTGGCGGCCGGACTCCTCGTCGCCGGGGCCGTGATCGGCAGCTGGCTCGCCCTCGGTCTCGGCTGGTTCCTCGCCTGGGCGTCCCGCCGGCTGACCCCCGCCGAGTCCAAGTGGGCCGTCATGGGCCTGCCCGGTCTGGCCGCGGCCGCGGGGATCGTCTGGCTGTGGGGCCGCACGAGCGGCCGCTGGGGCGATCCGATCGCCCAGGGGCACATGAACGACGCCGTCGCCCAGACCTGGCCCTGGGTGGTACGGGGAGCGGCCGTCGCCTCGGCCCTGTATCTGGTGTGGCGGTCGCGGCGGCAGCGGTGAGGCGCCGCCGCGCGGGTGGTGGCCGACGTCCCGGGGCGGAGGCCCCGGCCTGTCACACTCCGGCAGTCGTCCGTGCCACTTCGGTGTCGTCGGGCCGGCCCCCGGCCCTGGGACAATGGCCGCCATGACGTCTCGCGCCCTCACCGTCGGCTTCGACCTCGATATGACGCTGATCGACTCCCGGCCCGGGATCCATGCCTGCTACCGGGCGCTTTCCGCGCGTTCGGGGACGTACATCGACGCCGATCTCGCCATCACCCGGCTCGGTCCCCCACTGGTGGACGAGCTGGTCAACTGGTTCCCGGCGGAGCGGGTCGACGCGATGGCCGACCTGTACCGCGAGATGTACCCCACCATCGCGATCGCCGCGACGCCCGCTCTGCCCGGCGCCCGTGAGGCGATCCGGGCCGTGCGGGCGGCGGGCGGGCGGGCGATCGTCGTCACGGCCAAGTACGAGCCCAACGCCAAGCTGCATCTGGAGCACCTCGGGATGGAGCCCGACGCGGTGATCGGCGACCTGTGGGCGGAGCAGAAGGCGGAGGCGCTCCTCGAGCACGGCGCGGACGTCTACGTCGGCGACCATGTCGGGGACGTCCGTGGTGCCCGTACCGCCGAGGCGCACTCCGTCGCCGTGGCCACCGGCCCCTGCCCCGCCGAGGAGCTGCGGGCGGCGGGTGCGGACGTGGTCCTCGCCGACCTCACCGAGTTCCCCGGCTGGCTGACGGCGCACGCCCACTCCTGAGGGCGACGCCGCAGGGCTGCTCGGGCGGCTCGGGGCCGCTTAGGTCCGCGCCCCGCGGGCCCTTCGGCGGCCCTCCGCGATCGACTGGAGGACACCCGCGCCGGCGATCAGGAACCCGACGCCCATGAGCATGCTCAGGCCGAACATGAACGTCGGGAAAGGCTTGGTGCCGAGCAGGAACGGGGCCACGGTGACCAAAGTGGCCACCGCCCCGATGAAGAAGACGATCGCACCGGCACGGATCAGCCGGTCGCCGGCCGAGGCGGAATTCGCTTGGGTTTCGTCACGCACCGGACCAGGGTAGTTCCCGTCGCGAGGAACGACTCGGCGACGTCTTGTCACCGGCCCCCGGACCATTAGCCTTGGTACCGGCGGGTCCGGGCGGCCCGCTGCGGTGCTCTTCGAAGCACTTTCCCGAAATACTTTGCAGACGCAGTTTCCGACGAGTACGAGGACGAGGACAGACGTGCCTACCGGCAAGGTCAAGTGGTTCAACAGCGAGAAGGGCTTCGGCTTTCTCTCCCGCGACGACGGCGGCGACGTCTTCGTTCACTCCTCGGTTCTCCCCGCCGGAGTCGATTCCCTGAAACCGGGACAGCGCGTGGAGTTCGGAGTCGTCGCCGGCCAGCGCGGCGACCAGGCGCTCTCCGTCACCCTTCTGGAGCCGGCCCCCTCGGTCGCGGCCGCCCAGCGGAAGAAGCCGGACGAACTGGCCTCCATCGTCCAGGATCTGACGACGCTCCTGGAGAACATCACCCCGATGCTGGAGAAGGGCCGCTACCCCGACAAGGCCTCCGGCAAGAAGATCGCGGGCCTGCTGCGCGCGGTCGCCGACCAGTTGGACGTCTGACCCGGGCGGCGTCCGACCGCGCGCGGTCCGGTCCGGGACGTCCGTCAGGGGAACGCGAGCGCGTTCGGGCCGAGGGGCGGCAGCAGCCCCTCGGCCGCCGCGCGCGTGAGCAGCCCCCGGACCGCGGCGTAGCCGTCCTCGCCCAGGTCCGCCGTGAACTCGTTGACGTACAGCCCGATGTGGGCGTTCGCCACTGCGGGGTCCATCTCCTGCGCGTGCTCCATGACATACGCGCGGGAGGCCTCGGGGTCGTCCCAGGCCGCCCGCACGGAGGCCCGGGCGGACTCGGCGAGCAGCTTCAGCGTGTCCGCGCCCAGGGAGCGCCTGGCGATGATCGCGCCCAGCGGGATCGGCAGGCCGGTCGTGGCCTCCCAGTGCTCGCCCATGTCGGCGAGCTTGTGCAGCCCGTAGTTCTGATAGGTGAACCGCGCCTCGTGGATCACGAGCCCCGCGTCGACCCTGCCGTCCCGCACGGCCGGCATGATCTCGTGGAACGGCATGACGACGATCTCGCCGACCCCGCCGGGCACCGTGTCCGCGGCCCACAGCCGGAACAGCAGATAGGCCGTCGACGTCTCGCTCGGCACGGCGACCGTCCGGCCGGTGAGCCGGGCCCCCGGCTCCCGGGTGAGCACCAGCGGCCCGCAGCCCCGGCCCAGCGCGCCGCCGCACGGCAGCAGCGCGTACTCGTCCAGGACGTAGGGCAGTACCGCGTACGACACCTTCAGCACGTCGAACTCGCCGCGCTCGGCCATGCCGTTGGTGATGTCGATGTCGGCGAAGGTGACGTCGAGCGCCGGTGCGCCGGGGACACGGCCGTGGGCCCATGCCTCGAAGACGAACGTGTCGTTCGGGCAGGGGGAGTAGGCGATCTTCAGGGGCTGGGGCTCATTGGGTGCGGTCATGCTGTGTCCAACTCTCGAGGGCGGTCGCGAGCTTCCCGACGCCCTCGGTGAGGGCCCCGAGGGCGTCGCCGATGCGCCAGGCGGCGCGGTCGCGCGGGCCGACGGGGTTGGAGACGGCCCGGATCTCCACGACGGGCGTGCCGTGCGCGGCGGCCGCCTCCGCGACGCCGAACCCCTCCATCGCCTCGGCGAGCGCCCCCGGATGCCGGGCGCGCAGCTCGGCGGCGCGCCGGGCGGTCCCGGTCACGGTCGAGACGGTGAGAACGGTGCCGGTGACGGCGCCGGAGGCGGCTGCGAGTTCTCGTACGAGTGATGCCGGCGGCCGGTGGCTGACGGTTCCGAAGCCGAGGTCGGTGACCGGAAGAAAACCGTCCGGGGTCTCGGCACCGAGGTCGGCGGCCACGATGGCGTCGGCGACGACGAGCGAGCCGACGGGTGCGTCCGGTGCGAAGCCCCCCGCGATGCCTGCGCAGACGACGAGGTCGTAGGGGGCGCCCCGGAGGGCGGCGGCGGTCAGCGCGGAGGCGGTGGAGGCGGCGGCGAGCGCGGGGCCGACGCCGACGGCGAGGAGGTCGAAGCCCCCGGTCCGGTGCAGGACCGCGGTCGGCAGCGGCACCTCGGCGGCGGGTCCCGGGAACGCCCCGGCCACCGCGTCCCGTTCGGCCGGGACAGCGGTGGCCACCAGGTATCGGGCGGAGGACGTGGTCAGGATTCCTTCTTGAGCTTGAAGGACCACAGGCCCAGCACCTTGTTCTCGCCCTCCTTGATGGAGACGAGCGTGGAGTTGCCGCTCGCGCCGTACTGCGCGTTGAAGAACACGCTGCCCGGGATGGTGCGGTACGTCTTCTTGCTGGAGTCGGTCAGCGGCTGACCGTTCATCAGGATCGTCCAGCCGTTGTCCGCGATGGCCGGGTCGACGCCGAAGCGGACCGTCTCATCGGGGTCGACGGTGATCGACTTGACGTCCTTGGACTTGAGGCACTTCGCCAGCTCCGCCGCCGCGACTTCCTTGCCGTCGTTGTAGCAGTCGGTCTGGGAGCTCACCGAGTCCGTGCCGACCGTGACGGTCGCCATCGGTGTCGGCTTGTTACAGGCGGACAGCAGGAGAAGTCCGGCGGAAGCGGCGCCGAGGGCGGCTACGGCGCGACGGGAACGCAGTGCGGTCATGGCCGAAGGCTATCGGGCACGTCCAGTCCCCTCCCCACGTGGGGTGTGCGACGTGCCGCGCGCTCGTGCGATCAGGTGCCCGCGCGCCCGCCGCGCCCGGCCGAGCCGAGCAGGCCCCGTACGGTCGTCAGCCAGCCGGCGGCGACCAGCGCGGCGCCCACCGCGAGCCCCAGCACCCCGTTCAGCGGCAGCACGATGCCGATCGCGCCGCCCAGCACCCAGGCCATCTGGAGCAGCGTCTCCGAGCGCGCGAACGCCGAGGTCCGCACCGGCTCCGGCACGTCCCGCTGGATCAGCGCGTCCAGCGACAGCTTGGCGAGGGCCTGCGCGCACCCGGCGACCGCCGCCAGGCAGGCCACCAGGAACGCGCCGAAGAAGACCGCCGTGGTGATCGCCGTGGCCAGCACGACCGCCACGACCGTCACAATGATCACTTCCGGTGCGCGTGATTTCAGCCAGGCGCCGACGGCCGTTCCCAGCGCGTTGCCCGCGCCCGCCGCGACACCCACGATCCCCAGCGACACCGCGGCGCTCTCGCCGGCGAGCGGCTGTTCGCGCAGCAGAAAGGCGAGGAAGAAGATCAGGAAGCCGGACAGGCAGCGCAGCGAGGCGTTGGCGGCCAGGGCATGGGTGACGGCCGGGCCGACCGTGCGCAGCCCGGGGCGGCGCAGGGTCGTCCTGCGGTGCGGCCCGTGCAGGTGTTCGGCGTCCGCGGCGAGCAGCGCGATGTCCTCGCCCTTGGCGGAGTCGACCTTCGGGTGCAGCGAGAACGACAGGAACGTCCCCGCGACGAAAATCACGAATGCTCCGTACAGCGGCCAGGCCGGTCCGATGGTGTGCAGGCCCGCAGCGACGGGGGCGGCCATGCCGGTGGCGAGGAGACCGCCGAGGGTCACCCGGGAATTGGCCTTCACCAGGGAGAAGCCGGGCGGCAGCAGCCGGGGCACCACAGCGCTGCGGACGACGCCGTACGCCTTGGAGGCCACGAGTACGCCGAGCGCGGCCGGGTACAGCTCCAGGCTGCCGCTCGCGACCGCCCCGGAGATGATCAGTGCGAGCAGGGCCCGGGCGAGCATCGCGCCCGCCATCGCGGCCCTGCGGCCGTGCGGCAGCCGGTCGAGGAGCGGGCCGATCACGGGCGCCAGGACCGTGAACGGGGCCATGGTGATGGCGAGGTAGAGGGCGACACGTCCGCGGGCCTCGTCGGTCGGCACGGAGAAGAAGACGGTGGAGGCGAGAGCGACGGTGACCATGACGTCACCGGCGCCGTTCACGGCGTGCAGCTCGATCAGCCTGCCGAGGCCGGACTCCCCTGCGCCGTGTGCGTGGGTGATCTT
Source organism: Streptomyces sp. NPDC046931 (assembly GCF_040644655.1). NCBI lineage: Bacteria > Bacillati > Actinomycetota > Actinomycetes > Kitasatosporales > Streptomycetaceae > Streptomyces > Streptomyces sp. NPDC046931. The sequence continues at coordinate 385,920 of NZ_JBEYWX010000004.1, read as the reverse complement.
GCGGATGCCGCGCGCGGCGCCGGTGACGGGGAAGTGCAGGGCACGGCCGACCGCGCGGACGGACCCTGCGAACCGGCCCGAACCGCTCTCCCGGCTGCGCCCTTCGACTCCGCCCACCCCGGCGGCTTCGTGGGACGACCTCGCGGCTGCCACCCCGTCATAGTGCCCCGAGAAGGCCGGGGGTAGTGCGGTTACCGCACGGATGGGGGCGCGTGGGAGCGAGCGGCCGGGGTGCGGAACCGGCCATCGTGCCGGATGGCCGCGAGCCGTGCCGGACGGTCCGGAAACCATGCCGACGGCGTACCGGCCCGGCGCACGGAGAGCCCGCGTCAGACAGAGCGCGGCACTCGGTGTGGGCCCCGGGGCGCGGAGAGGGTAGCGTGCGTAGCGCGCCGTGGCGATTGTTCTCGGCCGCGCGCCTCTCATCCATCCCGCAGAATGGGTGGGGTAGGTGCGCCCGAGCGCAATCGGGCGCGGACGTCGACGCGGTCCGCCGGTCCGCTCCGTCCGCTCCCCCAGCCGGGAAGGGCGCACCCGTGAGACGGCGTAGGAGAGAAGCGATACCTGTGAGCGCAGCGACACCGCGAAGCCGCACCCCCGACCGCCTGTGCGCCGAGGCCGTCGACCTCGCCCGCGCCGCCGCCGAGGAGGCCGCCGCGCCCGGCGTCGTCGGCGAGCACGTCGGGATGGTGTCCGAGGGCGACCGCGTTGTCACGCACTTCTTCGAGTGCAAGGAGCCGGGGTACCGGGGCTGGCGCTGGGCGGTGACGGTCGCGCGGGCGTCCCGCGCGAAGATCGTCACGCTCGACGAGACGGTGCTCCTGCCCGGCTCCGACGCGCTGCTCGCGCCGGAGTGGGTGCCTTGGAGCGAGCGGCTGCGTCCCGGCGACCTCGGCCCCGGCGACCTGCTGCCGACGGACGCCGAGGACCTGCGCCTGGAGCCCGGCTTCTCGGGCGAGGCGGAGCCCGCGCCGAACTCCCCGGTCTCCGGCGAGATGGCGGAGCTGGTCGAGGCGGAGGACGTGGAGGTGACCGCGGGCGCTCCCGCGAACCTGCCGATGGCGCCCTCGCGCGGTTCGATCTCGGCGGTCGCGGAGGAGCTGGGCATGCGCCGCGCCCGGGTCCTGTCCCGCTACGGCCTGTACACCGCCGCCGACCGCTGGGACGAGGCCTTCGGCCCGAAGACGCCGATGGCGCAGGCGGCTCCGGCCTCCTGTGTCAGCTGCGGCTTCCTGGTGCCGATCGGGGGCTCGCTCGGGCAGGCCTTCGGCGTGTGCGCGAACGAGTTCTCCCCGGCCGACGGCCATGTGGTCTCCCTGGCGTACGGCTGCGGCGCCCACTCGGAGGCGGCGGTCATGCCGAAGGCTCCGCAGCCGCCCCCGCCGGTGGTCGACGAGACGAAGGTGGAGCCGTTCCCGCTGCGTCCCTCCCCGGACTCGGGTTCGGTACCGGCGGTGGCGGACGAGTCGGCGGCCGAGCTGGGGCACTCCTAGCCGTCACCCCCGCACGCCCCTGTCCAGGCACAAGGCGGTCCCGCTCCCGCACGATCCGGTCGGCCCGGCCGCCGGGGGCATGCCCGTCCGGGCCGCGGCGGGGATCCCCGGGCGCAGCCCCCGGCACCGGCCGCCCCGGCAGACGGTACTTTCGTCCCGCGGCAGGCACGGGCACGCCGCGAGAGGGAGAGTGAAAGCGTGAGCGTATTCGTGCGGCCTGCGGCCGAGGGCGCGGACCCGTTCGGAACGGCCCGGCTGCGGCGCGGGGTGCTGGACGCCTGGGCCACCAGCCCGGCCCGGTTCCGCGAGGACGCCAACGCCGAGGAGGACCTGGTACTCGGCGGGTACCGCGACCGCCTGGTCGTCGAGCTCGCGCAGAACGCCGCCGACGCGGCGGGCAGGGCGAAGGTCCCCGGCCGGCTGCGGCTCACCCTCCGCGACGGTGTGCTGGTCGCCGCCAACACCGGTGCCCCCCTGGACGCGGCCGGCGTGGAGTCGCTGTCCACCCTCCGCGCCTCCGCCAAGCGCGACACCCACGAGCAGGCCGTCGGCCGCTTCGGCGTCGGCTTCGCGTCCGTCCTCGCCGTCAGCGACGAGCCCGCCGTCGTCGGCCGGCACGGCGGAGTCCGCTGGTCCCTGGCCGAGGCCCGGGAGCTGGCCGGGGAGACCGCCCGGCACAGCCCCGGCCTCGGGGACGAGATCCGCCGCCGCGACGGGCATGTGCCGCTGCTGCGGTTGCCGTACGCCGCCGAGGGCAGCGCTCCCGACCCGTACGACACCGTCGTCATCCTCCCGCTGCGCGACGCGGCCGCCACCGACCTGGCCGAGCGGCTGCTGCACACCGTCGACGACGCCCTCCTGCTCGCCCTGCCCGGTCTTCAGGAAGTCGTCGTCGAGATCGGCGACCAGGAGGTACGCACCCTGCGCCGCCGCGCCGAGGGCACCGACACCGTGATCGAGGACTCCCGCGAGGGCACCACCCGCTGGCGCACCGTCTCCCGGCACGGCCCCCTCACGCCGGACCTCCTCGCCGACCGCCCGGTCGAGGAGCGGCTGCGTCCCCACTGGTCCGTCACCTGGGCCGTCCCCGCCGCCGACGACGGCACCCCCGTGCGGCCCCGTACCGCACCGGTCGTGCACGCTCCCACGCCCAGCGACGAGCCGCTCGGCGTGCCCGCGCTGCTCATCGCCTCGTTCCCGCTGGACACCACCCGCCGCCGCGCCGCGCCCGGCCCGCTCACCGGCTTCCTGGTGGAGCGCGCGGCCGACGCGTACGCCGAACTCCTCGCCGACTGGCGCCCGGTGACCGCCGGCCTGATCGACCTGGTGCCGGGTCCGCTGGGCAAGGGCGAGCTGGACGGCGCCCTGCGCCGGGCCGTCCTGGAGCGGCTGCCGCGCACCGCCTTCCTGCCGCCCGCCCATGACCCGGGTGAGGACCCCGAGCTGCCCGAGGCGCTGCGGCCGCGGGACGCCGAGATCGTCGAGGGGGCCGGTGCCGAGACCGTGCGGGTCCTCGCCGAGGTGCTGCCCAGCCTGCTGCCCGCGGGTCTCGAACGACGCGCGGAGCTGCGGACGCTGGGCGTCGCCCGGGTGCAGCTGACCGAGGCGGCCGACCGGCTGGCGGGCCTGGAGAAGGAGCCCGACTGGTGGTGGCGGCTGTACGACAGTCTGGCCGGGGTCGACCCGGACCGGCTGACGGGGCTTCCGGTGCCGCTCGCCGGGGACATCTCCCAGGGCTTCGGCACGGGGGGAGCCCGTACGACCATCGGCCCCCGGCAGGTGCTGCTGCCGACCGTCGACGGGCCGCCGGTGACGCCCGAGGTCCTGGCGCGACTGGGCTTGAAGGTCGCCCACCCGGACGCCTCCCATCCGCTCCTGGAGAAGCTGGGCGCGCTGCCGGCCACCCCGCGTGCCGTGCTCACCACTCCGCAGGTGCGGGCCGCCGTCGCCGCCTCCCTCGACGACGAGGGGCCCGGCTGGGACCAGGAGGGCCTGGACGCCGAGGAACTCGCCGACACCGTGCTCGCCCTGGTCCGGGAGGCCGCGCTCGACCCCGGTGACGAGCCCTGGCTCGGTGCCCTCGCCCTGCCCGACGAGGACGGCGAACTCGCGCCCGCCGGGGAACTCGTGCTGCCCGGAAGCCCCTTCGCGAGCGTGCTGCGGGAGGGCGAACTCGCGCTGGTCGACCAGGAGCTGGCCGAGCGCTGGGGCGAACAGCCGCTGACCGCCTGCGGGGTGCTGGCGAACTTCGCCCTGGTCCGCGCCACCGACGTGGTCCTGGACCCCGACGAACTGGAGCCCCGCGACTCGGACTTCGCCGAGCCGGACGACGCCGGGCTGCTCGACGCCGTCGACGTGTGGTGCGAGGACGTCCTGGACCGGCTGCCCGACACCCCGGTGCCGCCGGTGGCGACCGAGATCGTCGCCGTGCGCGACCTCGACCTCGTCGACGACGGCCGCTGGCCGGCGGCCCTCGCCCTGCTGTCCGAGCCGCCGCTGCGGGACGCGCTCACCCAGCCGGTGCGCATTCTGCTGCCCGACGGCACCCATGAGGTCGTACGGCCGTACACCGCCTGGTGGCTGCGCGGCCACCCGGTGCTCGACGGCCGCCGCCCCGCGGGCCTGCGCGCTGCGGGCGGCGACCCGCTGCTGCGCGGACTGTACGACGAGGCCGACGCCACCGGCTTCGACGACGAGCAGGTGCTGCGGGCGCTCGGCGTACGCACGTCCGTGGCCGCCCTGCTCGACGAGCCCGGCGGTGCCGCCGAACTGCTCGACCGGCTCGCCGGCCCCGAGCGGCCCGTGTCCGCCGCCCAGCTGCACGCCCTCTACACGGCGCTGGCCGACCTCGACCCGGACCAGGTGACCCTGCCGGACGAACTGCGCGCGGTCGTCGACGGCCGGGTGACCGTCGTGGACGCCGCCGACGCGGTGGTCGTCGACTCGCCGGACCTGCTGCCCTTCACCGAGGGCGTCCCGCTGCTGCCGGTGCGCCCGACGCGGGCCGCCGATCTCGCGGAGCTGTTCCAGGTGCGGCGCCTGAGCGAGTCGGTGACGGGCGAGGTGACCTCCGAGGGCGCCGAGCACGACGTTCCGGATTCCGTACGGGTGCTGCTCGGCCCGTCCACCCCGGCGTCGTACGTCGAGCACGAGGAGCTGGTCGTCGACGGCGTGGACATCGACTGGCGGCTGACCTCGGACGGTGTGCTGCACGCCGCCACCCTGGAGGGCGTCGCCGCGGGTCTCGCCTGGGCGGCGGGCCAGTGGCCGCGCCGCTTCGAGGTCGCCGCGCTCCTGGAGGACCCCTCACGCACGGAGGAGCTGGCCCGGGACCGCTGGTTCGACTGAGGCCGGGTAATGCGGTGACAAAAAGATCCAGCCGCGTACAACCATGAGTTTCGGCCGTGGATCTGATCATGCGAGTCAACAGACTCCCCAGACACTCGGGTCCCGCGTGAGCCAACCCGCGGGCCCTTTTCTCCAGTTGGGGAACCCATGCGCATTCGTGCCACCGTGGCCGCCGTCTCCGGCGCCCTGGCCCTCTCCGCCTTCGCCGTACCGGCCGCGCACGCCGCCGGTACGGCCGGCCCTGCCGTCACCTTCTCGAACGTCAAGGTGAACAAGGCAAAGAACATCGTCGTCGGCACCACGGCCAAGGTCTCCGTCCCCGTCACCTACACCGTGACGCACCCCGCGAGCCTCAGCCCGAGCAGCTTCGCCACCGGCCCGGTCATCTACCGCGGCGACAAGATCACCTCGCCGACCGCTCTGGAGGCCGGGGACGAGCCCGGCACCTGCACGGCCGCCTCCTCGACGGTGCTGCACTGCACCGGGACCATCGAGATCCGCCCGACCGAGGGCGACCTGTTCAACGCCGACGCCGGTACGTGGAAGGTCGGCGGCGTCGCCGTGGACAAGAGCAACCACATCACCTGGCAGGGCGACCTCGGCTACACCAAGGTGCAGCGCCTGTCGAAACTGACGGCCGACGCCTCCCCGGAGCCGGTGACGAAGGGCAAGACGCTCACGGTCAAGGGCAAGCTCGCCCGCGCCAACTGGGAGACCAACAAGTACGCCGGGTACAGCGGCCAGTCGGTGAAGCTGCAGTTCCGCAAGAAGGGCTCCAGCACCTACACCACGCTGAAGACCATCAAGACGGACACCTACGGCAACCTGAAGACCACCGTCACGGCCTCCACCGACGGCTACTTCCGCTACTCCTTCGCGGGCACCACGACGACCCCGGCGGTCAGCGCCACGGGTGACTACGTCGACGTGCAGTGACCTGAGAGGCACCGCCCGGTCCCCGCGCCCCGGCAGGGCGCGGGGACCGGCCCTTTTCCGGGACCGGCGGCCGGACGGGTTGCCCGAGGAAATCATCCGGCCGTATACAACCTTCTGATCCGGCCGTGGATCTGATCATGCGAGTCAACAGACTCCCCAGACACTCGGGTCCCGCGTGAGTCAACCGCGGGCCCTTTCTCCACCTGGAGAACGCCATGCGCATTCGTGCCACTGCGGCCGCCGTATCCGGCGCCCTGGCCCTTTCCGCCTTCGCCGTTCCGGCCGCGCAGGCCGCCGACGCCGCCCCTTCCCACCGCGCGGCCGTCGCGAAGGTCCTGCAGTCCGCCCACGCGACCTCCGGCAAGCAGGCGTTCACCGCCCGCACCGGCACCGACGGCGCGCCGTACGACCTGAACGTCACCTTCTCCAACTTCAAGATCGGCAAGGCGTACAAGGTGGGCACCACCGCCCACGTCTCCGTCCCGGTCTCGTACACCCTGACCCACGGCGCCGACGTCGACATCACCTCGTCGGACTTCGAGACGGACCCCTACCTCTACAAGGGCTCCTACGACAGCCCGGACAACATCCTCATCGGGGACAGGTCGGCCACCTGCACCGCCACCTCGTCGACCGCCGCGACCTGCAAGGGCACGATCGACATCTACCCGGCCTACGGGGACCTGGAGAACGCGAACGCCGGCACCTGGGGCGCCGCCGCCGGGGCCATCGACTGGAACGGCCAGCTGGACACGGCCGACCCGGACATCTCCAAGGTCGGCGTCGCCGAGCAGGGCGGACTCGGCAAGACCCTGATCCAGCGCAACTCCACGCTGACGACCGACGCCTCCCCGGAGCCGGTGACGAAGGGCAAGACGCTCACGGTCAAGGGCAAGCTGTCGCGCGCCAACTGGGAGACCAACAAGTACGCCGGGTACAGCGGCCAGTCGGTGAAGCTGCAGTTCCGCAAGAAGGGCTCCAGCACCTACACCACGCTGAAGACCATCAAGACGGACACCTACGGCAACCTGAAGACCACCGTCACGGCCTCCACCGACGGCTATTTCCGTTACTCCTTCGCGGGCACTACGACGACCCCGGCGGTCAACGCCGCGGGTGACTTCGTCGATGTGAAGTAAATCTCTGCCGCACCACGGCCGCTTCGCCGGGATCCCGGCGAAGCGGCCGTTATTCATGAATGCGAGCCTTCGGATTCGGGGAATGGGCAGCGCGCCGCCGGTGATGCGCGCAATTCAATCCGATTTACGGTGCCGTGGGGCGGCGGTGGCGGAGGCCAGCCGGAACAATGTCCCTTTAATCCCTCTTGGCGGGGTATCGACCGCGGGCTTGTGATGGCTTGTCAAGTTGTGCGTGGAGGTGTTGTGTTGACGAATAGTGAGGCTTTGGCTAGCGTATGACCCGCCTTTGCCCCGTCTGACCAGCGGTGGCTTTCGGCCAAGGGGATTTCACCACTCGCGCCTTTTCGGCTGTCAAGTCGCCGGCGCCTTGAGTTCTGACGCAGTCACGGGGGTTCATTTTGAGGCGTCTTCAGCAGTGCGGACCGGCCTGTCATCGCCGGGCACTCGTCTGACCTTCTTCGGCGTATCCGCAGGCTTTTTCGTTCCGGCCGCCGACCACCCGGCCAGCACGGACCTCACCGCCAAAGGCGCCATCACGGAGGTGCCAGGTCGGTGCTCGTGGAGCTCCGCGTCACCGGCTGACCGGCTGCCCCCGCGCCGCGCCCCCCAACTTCCGTGCGCCACACGGCGCATGGATCCGACACGCCTTCTGCACACGCAGAGCAAGCCCTGTGATTCGAGGAAAACGTGACTCATCCCCGCCCGCGCGGGAAGCGCACGGTCTGGACGGCCGGTGTTCTGACGGCCGGTCTCGCGACCGGACTGCTGATGGCGCCCCCGGCCCAGTCCGTCAACGGTGACCAGGTCCAGGACGGCACCGACCAGTTCGCGGTGAAGCTGCACATCGCCTACGACAAGGACAACGAACGCGGCTGCTCCGGCACCCTGGTCGACCCCCAGTGGGTGCTCACCGCCGCCAGCTGCTTCGCCGCCGATCCCCAGCAGGCCTCCAAGCTCAAGGCCGGCGACCCTCCGTACACCACCGTGGTGACCACCGACGGCAACCGGCCCGGCCCGGAGGCGCTGCTGAAGCAGAAGGTCATCGAGCTGGTCCCGCACCCCGACCGCGACCTGGTCATGGCGCGCATCAACAACCCGGTCACGTTCGACAACCCCCTGGACGGCCCGTTCCCGGACATCGACGAGGCCAAGCTCGACACCACCGCACCGGTCCAGGGCGACCAGCTCAGGGCCGTCGGGTACGGACGCACCAAGGACGAGTGGGTCCCCGGCCGGGCGCACACCGGTTCCTTCACCGTGGACACCGTGAACGCCTCGACCCTCGCGATCTCCCCGAGCAACGGCGGTGGCGCCCTGTGCCAGGGCGACGCGGGCGGCCCGGTCCTCAACGCCAGGGGCCACGTGATCGGCGTGGTCAAGGCCTCCTGGAACGGCGGTTGCTTCGGCACCGAGGAGACCCGTACCGGGGCCATCGCCTCTCGCGTCGACGACATCGCGGGCTGGGTGCAGCAGGTCCGGCTCATGTCCAGCAAGGACTACCTCACCGACGCCGTCACGGCAGCCGACTTCAACGGCGACGGACGCACGGACATCGCGGCCGTCCTGATGCGCGGCCCCGCGCACGTCTTCTACGGCCGCCCCGACGGCAAGCTGGAATACGGCGCATTCCTGCCCGGCCTCGGCCGCCCCAACCAGAAGCAGATCATCGCCGGTGACTTCAAGGAGGGCGCGGGGCTCGAGGTGGTCACCGTCGAGGACGACGGCGACCTCTTCATGGGCGAGCGGCGCTCCTGGGCCCAGAACCTGTGGACGCGGCCCAAGATGTGGTCCGACTCGGCCTGGAAGGACGGCCTGCCCGTCGCCACCCTCCACAGCAAGACCCCGGGACGCGACACCCTGCTGTTCCAGTGGCCCGACGGCTCCCTCTACACGTACAAGAGGGACGCGAGCGGCAACCTGGTCAACCAGAAGAAGGCCATGTGGCCGGACAAGACCTGGAAGGCGAAGCGCATCGCCACCGGTGACTTCAACGAAGACGGCCGCGACGACATCGCCGCCGTCGGGGCCGACGGCTCCTTGAACCTCTACCCGGGCAAGGCCGACGGAACCTTCGACAAGGCCCGCTCCATGTACCCCGACAAGAGCTGGGGCAGCATGCGGGCCGTGCTGGGCGGCGACTTCGACGGAGACGGCAAGGCGGACCTGGCCGCCCTGTGGTCCAACGGCGACCTGCGCTGGTACGCGGGTGACGGCAAGGGCAAGGTGGCGGCCGGCAAGAGCATGTGGCCCACCGTGTAGTACTCGGCAGGACGCCTCTGCCAGGCGGTCCCCTCCAGACGGTCCCGTCTAGGCGGGCACGCGGCGGTCGACCCACTTCCAGACGGATTCCAGGGCGGCCGCCGCGATCGCCGCGATCCCCACCGCGATCCAGGGGACCGTCACGCCCACCAGCTTCAGTGCGAAGAAGTGCTGGAGCGCGGGCACGGCCAGGACGAACAGGAATGCCAGGCCCATCGCGGCCACCAGGGAGATCCGCCACCAGGTGTAGGGCCGCGCGACGATGGCCAGCACCCACATCGTGATCAGGAAGAGCGTGAGGGTCGCCGCGCTGGTCTCCGCTTCCAGCGAGCCCGGGCCCGTGTAGTGGTGACGGGCGACCAGATAGGTCACGAAGGTCGCGACGGCCGCCATGACCCCGCCCGGGATCGAGTACCGCATGACCCGCCGGACGAAGTGGGGCCTGGCCCGCTCCGTGTTGGGGGCCAGCGCCAGGAAGAAGGCCGGCACGCCGATCGTCAGGGTCGACAGCAGGGTCAGGTGCCGGGGCAGAAACGGGTACTCCACCTGCGAGCACACCACCAGTACCGCCAGTAGCACCGAGTAGACCGTCTTCACCAGGAAGAGGGTGGCGACCCGGGTGATGTTCCCGATCACCCGCCGGCCCTCACCGACCACCGACGGCAGTGTCGCGAAGCTGTTGTCGAGCAGCACGATCTGTGCCACGGCCCGTGTCGCCTCCGAGCCCGAACCCATCGAGACGCCGATGTCCGCGTCCTTGAGAGCGAGCACGTCGTTCACCCCGTCGCCCGTCATCGCCACCGTGTGCCCGCGCGACTGGAGGGCGCCCACCATGTCCCGCTTCTGCTGTGGGGTGACCCGTCCGAACACCGTGCCCTTGTCCAGCGACTTGGCCATCTCCGCCTGGTTGGGGGGAAGGCGGCGGGCGTCCACGACCCGGCCGGCGATGCCCAGCTTTCCGGCCACCGCGCCCACGGACACCGCGTTGTCGCCGGAGATCACCTTGGCGCGGACGTTCTGGTCGCCGAAGTACCGCAGGGTGTCCGCGGCGTCCGGGCGCAGCCGCTGCTCCAGGACGACCAGGGCGGTGGGACGGGTGCCGTCCTTGACCCGGTGGTCGTCGAGGTCCCGGGAGGTGCGGGCCAGCAGCAGCACGCGCAGCCCCTGCTCGTTCAGGCGCTCGGTCTCGGCCAGGGCCGGGTCGTCGGGGTCCAGCAGGATGTCGGGGGCGCCCAGGAGCCAGGTGCTGGCCTCGCCGTTGCCCTCGCTGAAGGACGCGCCGCTGTACTTGCGGGCGGAGGAGAAGGGCAGGGCCTCGGTGCAACGCCAGTCCTCGCTGTCCGGGTAGGCGTCGATGATCGCCTGGAGGGAGGCGTTCGGGCGCGGGTCGGACTCGCCGAGCGCGCCGAGGACCTTGCGTATGTACGTCTCGTCGGCGCCCTGGAGCGGCCGGAGCTCGGTGACGTCCATGCCGCCCTCGGTGAGCGTCCCCGTCTTGTCCAGGCAGACCGTGTCGACGCGGGCGAGGCCCTCGATGGCGGGCAGTTCCTGGACGAGGACCTGTTTGCGCCCCAGCCGGATGACGCCGATGGCGAAGGCCACGGAGGTCAGCAGGACGAGTCCCTCGGGGACCATGGGCACGATGCCGCCGACCGTGCGCGCGACGGAGTCCTTGAACCCGTGCTGTTTGACCACGAGCTGGCTGATGACGAGGCCGATCGCCGTCGGGACCATCATCCACGTCACGTACTTGAGGATCGTGGAGATGCCGCTGCGCAGCTCGGAGTGGACGAGCGTGAACCGGGTGGCCTCCTCGGCGAGCTGGGCGGCGTACGCCGCGCGTCCCACCTTGGTCACCCGGAAGGCGCCGCCACCGGCGACGACGAAGCTTCCGGACAAGACGGGGTCCCCGGCCCGTTTGACGACGGGGTCGGCCTCACCGGTCAGCAGTGACTCGTCGATCTCCAGTCCGTCGGTCTCGACGCAGATGCCGTCGACCACGATCTTGTCACCGGGTCCGATCTCGATGATGTCGTCGAGCACGATCTCGGAGGTGCCGATCTCGGCGGCCACCCCGTCCCGGCGTACCGTGGGCCTCGCCTCGCCGATCACCGCGAGCGAGTCCAGGGTCTTCTTGGCCCGCCACTCCTGGATGATGCCGATACCGGTGTTGGCGATGATCACGTAGCCGAAGAGGCTGTCCTGGAACGGCGCCACGAACAGCATGACCAGCCAGAGAACGCCGATGATCGCGTTGAAGCGGGTGAAGACGTTGGCGCGGACGATCTCGCCCAGGGAGCGGCTGCTGCGGACGGGGATGTCGTTGACGTCACCGCGGGCGACCCGCCCGGCCACCTCGGCGGCGGACAGTCCTCGTGTCCGCCCGGGTACGGGGGCGGGGTGCACGGGATCGAGTTCGGCGCCCGCGTCGATGTGGGTCATGCATTCGACGTTACGTGCGGATGTGCGCCCTCACCCCTCGAGCGCCTCGAAGATCCGACCGGGGGAGGACGGCTCTCCTGCGGTGGTTGTACGAGACGGCCCCTGAACTACCGCTCGGCCGCAGCCCTTTTGATCGCCGCGTCCCGCCTGCGCACGTACCAGATGCCGATGCAGCCGAGCCCGGCGCCCGCCAGGCACGTCCACAGCCACCAGGTGTGCCCGTGGTCGGCGAACCAGCCGTAGAACGGCAGCTGGACCAGGAAGAGGACGAACCAGAGGATCGTGCCGCCGGTGATGGTGGCGACCACGGGGCCCTCCAGGGGCTCCGGCGCCTCGTGTCTGGGGGTCCACTTCGCCATGCGCACAGCTTACGAGGGCCGGGCAAGGCGGCCGGGGCGGACCCCGGGAGCCTTGCCGCTGAAGGGTCTACGCGCGGAGATAGCGATCTGCGCCTTATATGTTCATACTGAAACAGTTCGAGTCTGGCCGCTTATGTTCGTATGAAATGCCAACAGCGTCATGGGGGAGACCTGCTGGCGATCACGCGAGGGCGAGACTCGATCACGTTTGTCAGCGTCCATCCGCAGTCCCCCACATCCCTGAGGTCCCGCATGTCCACCTCGGCCCCCGCCAAGGCCGCTCCGCAGCAGCCGGGCACCCGGCCCCCGTCCGGTGCCCTCGACCGCTACTTCAAGATCTCCGAACGGGGCAGCACGCTCTCGCGCGAGATCCGGGGCGGTTTCGCCACCTTCTTCGCGATGGCGTACATCATCGTGCTGAACCCGATCATCCTCGGCAGCGCGAAGGACATGTACGGGCACCACCTGGACCACGGCCAGCTGGTCACCGCGACCGCCCTGACCGCCGCCTTCACCACGCTGCTCATGGGGGTGATCGGCAATGTCCCGATCGCGCTCGCGGCCGGTCTCGGCGTGAACACGGTCGTCGCTCTCCAGCTCGCCCCGCGTATGTCATGGCCGGACGCGATGGGCATGGTCGTCCTCGCCGGCTTCCTGGTGATGCTGCTGGTCGCCACCGGTCTGCGCGAGCGGGTGATGAACGCGGTGCCGCTCGGTCTGCGCAAGGGCATCGCGATCGGCATCGGCCTGTTCATCATGCTGATCGGCCTCGTGGACTCCGGCTTCGTCACCCGTATACCGGACGCCGCGCAGACCACGGTCCCGCTCCAGCTCGGCACCGGCGGACACCTCACCGGCTGGCCGGTCCTGCTCTTCGTCCTCGGTACGCTGCTCACCTTCGCACTGATGGTGCGCAAGGTGCCGGGTGCGATCCTGATCTCGATCGTCGCGATGACGGTCCTCGCGGTGGTGCTCAACGCGGTCGCCAGGATCCCCTCCTGGGGTCTGACCGTCCCGAAGTGGCCCGGCAACCCGGTCGCCACCCCCGACTTCGGCCTGATCGGCAAGGTCAGCCTGTTCGGCGGCTTCGGCAAGGTCGGGGTCCTGACCGGAATCCTCTTCGTCTTCACGGTCCTGCTGTCGTGTTTCTTCGACGCGATGGGCACGATCATGGGCATCGGCGACGAGGCCAAGCTGACCGACGCCGAGGGCTATATGCCGGGCATGAACAAGGTGCTCTTCGTCGACGGCATCGCGGTCGCGGCGGGCGGTGCCAGCTCCTCCTCGGCCACCACCTGCTTCGTGGAGTCCACGGCAGGCGTCGGCGAGGGTGCGCGCACGGGCTTCGCGAACGTCGTCACGGGTGCCCTCTTCGCCGCGGCCCTCTTCCTCACCCCGGTCGCCACGATGGTCCCGTCCCAGGCGGCCACCCCGGCCCTGGTCGCGGTCGGCTTCCTGATCCTGTCCCACTCGGTCAAGGAGATCGACTGGGCGGACTACACGATCGCCGTCCCGGCCTTCGTGACGATGCTGATGATGCCCTTCACGTACTCGATCACCAATGGCATCGGCATGGGCTTCATCACCTTCGTGGTCCTGCGCCTGGCCGCGGGCCGCGCCCGCGAGATCCCCGTCGCGATGTACGTGGTGTCGGCGGTGTTCGCCTTCTACTACCTGATGCCGGCGCTGGGCCTGACCTGACCCGCTCCCCGCGGGGCGGGGTCAGGTGACCCCGTAGAACCTCTCCGTCTCCTCGACGGCGGCCCGGAACCGCTCGTCGAAGTCACTCCGAATGAGCGTCCGGACGACATAGTCCTGGACGCTCATTCCTCTTCTGGCGGCGTGCCGGCGGAGCCGCTCGAGCAGCTCCCCGTCTATCCGCACGCTGAGCACGCTGGTTCCCATGCGTACGAGGGTCGCCGGATCCCTGCGGCCGGTGCGCCGCGTTCCCCCGCGGGATCACTCGTTCGGGTGGTCTGTGCTGCTCAGCGGTTTCCCGGGAGGTCCCGGAACCGTACGGCCGGCAGTGGCCGGAGTCACCCCGGAGCCGGGGTCTCGGGGTGGTCTTTAGGGAAAGTAATGAGTTACCCTAAAGAGCATGGCTGACCTGACCCATGGCGACGACGCTGCCGCCGTGAACGCTCTCCGCTCCGCTGTGATGCGCCTCTCGCGCCGACTCAAGCACCAGCGGGTCGACGAGTCGCTGAGCCCCACCGAGATGTCGGTGCTCGGCACCCTGTCCCGCTGCGGCTCCGCCACGCCCGGCGAGCTTGCCCGCAAGGAGCACGTCCAGCCGCCGTCGATGACCCGCATCGTGGCACTGCTGGAGAGCAAGGGCCTGGTCAGGCTGGAGCCGCACCCCGAAGACCGGCGCCAGAAGGTGGTCACCCAGACCGAGCGGGCCGAGGCGATGCTCGAGGAGAGCCGCCGCAAGCGGAACGCGTTCCTGGCCGGCCTGGTCGAGGGCCTGGACGACGACGAGTGGGCGAAGCTCCGCGCGGCCGCCCCCGTCCTGGAAAAGCTCGCACATCTGTGACGGCGGGCGTCCCCGCCGGACGCGGCCCCCACCCGCGTACGTACGAAGCCGTCATCGCAAGGAGGCGAACCCCTTTGAGTACGGGAACCGGAGCAGCTTCCGCCCCCGCACCAGCCACCCACGACTCCCTGTCCACTCTCCCCCAAAGCCCCCAAAGCCCCGAGTACCCGGAGTACCCGGAGCGCCCTGAGTACCCCGAACGCCCGGAGCACCCCAAGCCCCCCACGGATTCCGGTGGCTCCGACTCCGCCGAACGCGCCGGGACCCGCACGTCCTCGATGTTCAGCTCCCTGCGGGTCCGCAACTACCGGCTCTTCTTCCTGGGCCAGGCCGTCTCCAACACCGGCACCTGGATGCAGCGCATCGCACAGGACTGGCTCGTGCTGAGCCTGACCGGTTCCTCCACCGCCGTCGGTGTCACCACGGCACTCCAGTTCCTGCCGATGCTGCTCTTCGGGCTGTACGGCGGAGTGCTCGTCGACCGGCTCCCCAAGCGCCCGACCCTCCTGGTCACACAGTCCGCGATGGGTGCCACGGGCCTCGTCCTCGCCCTGCTGACCCTCTCCGGCCACGTCCACGTCTGGCATGTGTACGTCGCCGCCTTCGCCGTCGGACTCGCCACGGTCCTGGACAACCCCGCCCGTCAGTCCTTCGTCTCGGAGATGGTCGGCCCCCGGCAGCTTCAGAACGCGGTCAGCCTCAACTCGGCGAACTTCCAGTCCGCCCGCCTGGTCGGCCCGGCGGTCGCGGGCATCCTGATCACCGGCGTCGGCACGGGCTGGGCCTTCCTGTTCAACGGCCTGTCCTTTCTCGCCCCCATCGCCGGACTGCTGCTGATGCGCGCCCGCGAGCTGCACGTCGTGGAGCGCGCCCCGCGCGGCAAGGGCCAGCTCCGCGAGGGGCTGCGCTATGTCGCCGGGCACCCGGAGCTGATCTGGCCGATCGTCCTGGTCGGTTTCATCGGCACCTTCGGCTTCAACTTCCCGGTGTGGCTGTCGGCCTACGCGGACGACGTCTTCCACGCGGGTGCCGGGGCCTACAGCCTGTTCAACACGCTGATAGCGCTCGGCTCGCTGACCGGCGCGCTGCTCGCCGCCCGCCGCGGCACGGCCCGGCTGCGGGTGCTGATCGCGGCGGCGGCGCTGTTCGGCGGGCTGGAGATCGTGACGGCCGGGGCCCCGTCGCTGTGGCTGTTCGCGCTGCTGATGGTCCCGATCGGCATCTTCGGGCTGACGGTCAACGTCACGGCGAACACGGCCGTCCAGATGGGCACCGATCCGGCGATGCGCGGCCGCGTCATGGCCCTGTTCATGATGGTCTTCATGGGCGGTACGCCCCTCGGGGCGCCCGTGGTCGGCTGGATCACGGACGTGTACGGCGCCCGGATCGGCTTCGCCGTGGGCGGTCTGATCTCGCTGGCGGCGGCCGTGACCATCGGCCTGTTTCTGGCCCGGGCCGGCGGCCTGCGCCTGTCGGTCGCCTGGAGCCACGGCCATCCGAAGGTCCGGTTCGTGCCGCGCGAACGGCGGGAGGAGCTGGCGACGGCGGCGTAGACCGGACCCTGGATCCCGGGGATCCAGGCCCCGGACCCCGGGGTCCGGGGTCAGCCCCGGGGGAACTCGTCCGTCTTGAGGACGAGGCCCACCACGGTCCCGGTCAGGTCGATCTCCTCGCCGAAGTCGAGGGTGAGCTTGCCTCGGTACTCGCCGTCCTGCGGCAGAGTGTGCAGGTGCCACGTTCCGGTGTACGGATCCACGATCAGGTACACCGGCACCTCGGCGGCGGCGTACGCGGCCTTCTTCGGCCCGTAGTCGTTGCGGGCGGTGTCCCTGGAGATCACCTCGGCGACGAACTCGACGTCCTGGTGACGCCAGTGGCCCTTGTCGTCCGGCCGGGCATCCTTCGTGAGCCCCACGACGTCGGACGCGAAGCCGTTGAGATGCCCCGGGTAGTCGATGCGGACATCGGACTTCACGTGCTTGCGCGGGTACTTGGTGCGCAGTTGCTCGACGATGTCCAGGATGATTTCCCAGTGGGTGTCCCGCTGCGGCGTCACGAAGATGCCCCCCTCGACGATCTCGGTCTTGAAACCCTCGGGGATGTGCATCCGCTCCAGCCACTCGAACATAGTGTCGAGGCTGAGCTCCTCGCCCTGGTCGGCCATCTCGATCCTGTCTGCGAGAACAGTCACTGTGCCGCTCCTCCCCGCTGCTGCCTGGTCGCATGCAGCCGCGCGGTACAACGATACGCACGGTGACCAGGACACGCCCGGACGTTCGGGGTCGCCCCGGGGAGACTGGTGCCATGAGACTCTTCGCCGCGCTTCTGCCACCGGAGGACGTCACCCGGGCACTGGGCCGAGAAGTCGCCGAGTTGAAGCGGCTGCCCGGAGCGGACGGACTGCGCTGGACCGGCCGCCCCGGCTGGCACTTCACCCTCGCCTTCTACGGGGAGGTCGACGAGGAGGTCGTACCGGACCTCTCCGCGCACCTGGAGCGCGCGGCCCGCCGCACGCCGTCCTTCCGGCTCGCGCTGCGGGGCGGCGGACAGTTCGGGCACGGGCGGGCGCTGTGGACGGGCGCCGAGGGCGACCTGCCGACCCTGCGGCTGCTGGCCGAGCGCTCGGAGGCGGCGGCGCGGAAGGCGGGCGTACCGATGGGGGAGCACCGCCGCTACAAGGCCCACCTGACGGTGGCGCGCAGCCGGGACGCGGTGGACGTACGCCCTTACGTCGATGCCCTGCGCGGCTTCGGCAGCCGCATGTGGACGGTGGACGGGCTGAGTCTGGTCCGCAGCCATCTGCCGAAGTCCGGAGTGCCCGGCGAGCAGCCCCGCTATGAGGAGGTCGCCCGCTGGCCGCTCCGGCCGGCGGAGCACGGTCCGGCGGACGGGTCCTAGGACGGGCCGGTTAGTCTCGAAGACGTGGACCCGAAAACCCGGAACCGGATCATGGCCGGTGCGCTTGTGCTGATGTTCGCCCTCGTAGCCGTGGCGGCCGCGCTCGGCAGGTGATGCGGAGCGCGGCCGGCCCGTCCTGCCGGGAGCCGTGCCGGCTCACCAGGCGAACGCCTCCGGGGACGGCCCCGGGCCCGGGAAGATCTCGTCGAGCCCGGCCAGAAGCTCCTCCGGGAGTTCCAGCTCGACCGCCCGCAGCGCCGACTCCAGCTGCCCGGCGGTGCGGGGGCCGACGATGGGGCCGGTGACGGCGGGGCGGGTCAGCAGCCAGGCGAGGCCCGCCTCGCCTGGCTCGATGCCGTGCTTGTCGAGCAGGTCCTCGTAGGCCTGGATCCGCGTCCGTACGGCGGGATCGGCGAGCGCCTCGGCGGTCCGGCCACCGGCCCGGCGGCCACCCTCGACCTCCTTCTTGATGACGCCCCCCAGCAGCCCGCCGTGCAGCGGCGACCACGGGATGACCCCGAGCCCGTAGTCCTGCGCCGCCGGGATGACCTCCATCTCGGCGCGGCGCTCGTAGAGGTTGTACAGGCACTGTTCGCTGACGAGGCCGATCGTGCCGTGCCGGCGGGCGGCGATCTCGTTGGCCTGGGCGATCTTGTACCCGGGGAAGTTGCTGGATCCGGCGTAGAGGATCTTCCCCTGCTGCACCAGGACGTCGATGGCCTGCCAGATCTCCTCGAAGGGAGTGGCGCGGTCGATGTGGTGGAACTGGTAGAGGTCGATGTAGTCGGTCCCCAGCCGCCTGAGGCTGGCGTCAACCGACCGCCGGATGTTGAGTGCGGAGAGCTTGTCGTGGTTGGGCCAGGCGTCGCCGTCCGGCGCCATGTTGCCGTACGCCTTGGTGGCGAGCACGACCTTGTCGCGCCGCTCGCCGCCCTTGGCGAACCAGCTGCCGATGATCCTCTCGGTACGGCCCTTGTTCTCGCCCCAGCCGTAGACATTGGCGGTGTCGAAGAAGTTGATGCCCGCGTCCAGCGCCGCGTCCATGATCGCGTGGCTGTCGGCCTCGTCGGTCTGCGGACCGAAGTTCATGGTCCCGAGGACGAGCCGGCTGACCTTGAGTCCCGTACGTCCGAGCTGCGTGTACTTCATGAATGCCTACCCAAAGGCGTGGAGTGCGCTCTAGGCAAGGGGGTTTTGGGCGGCGGCCCGGGTCAGTCGCGGGGGAAGCCGGCTGTCTCGAGGGTGAGGCCGACAACGGTGTCGGTGAGGTCCAGATCCTCTCCGAAGGGGACCGTCGTCTCGGTGATGTAGTCGCCGCCCTTGGGGTGCCTGTAGATGCGGCACCTGCCCTGGTACGGGTCGGCGATGACGTAGAGGGGGACCTCGGCGAGGGCGTACGCACGCTTCTTGGGGCCGTAGTCGTTGGCGGCGGTGCCCTCGGAGATGACTTCGGCGACGAACTCGACATCCTGGTAGCGCCAGCGGCCCTCGTCGTCCTTCTCGGCGGAGTCGCCGAGCTTGGCCACGTCAGGACAGAAGCCGTTCTCATGCCCCGGGAAGTCGATCCGGACGTCCGAGAACACGGTGACGTTCCTGCCGAACCTGTCCTCCAGCGCCCGCACAATGTGGCGGATGATCAGCCAGTGGGTGTCACGCTGCGGTGTCATGTGGACGTTGCCCCCGACGATCTCGACCCTGAAGCCTTCGGGGACGGGCATGCGCTCGAGGCGTTCGAACCACTCGTCCAAACGCTTGGTGTTGGCGTCGGCCATCTCGATCCTGTCGTCAAGGACGGTCATGGCGCTCGTGCCCGGCCGCCCCTCCGCACGAGTGCGGCCGCGCAGTACAACGATACGCACAGTGACCGAGGCACGCCCGTATTCGGTCGATACGTTCAGGCCGAGTAAGGCCCGGCGATCCCCCACCCCTGGTACATCGCATCCACGAAGGCCTCCGCGATCCTGTGCTCGCCTCTCGCGTTCGGGTGCGTGCCGTCGTAGGTGTCCCGGTGGATGTCGTACGACGGCGGGGGAGACGCCAGCAGGACCGGCGACCGGGGCTCGTCGAGGTCCGCCACCGACTTCGCCAGAAGGTCGTTGAAGAGCGCGACCTCGGCCCCGAACGTGGCGTCCGCCTCGGCCCGGATGTTCGGGATCACCGGCAGCAGCACCATACGGATGCGCGGGTTGGCCCGCCGTGCCTCCGCCACGAACTTCCGTGCGTTCTCCGCCGTCTGCTCGGCGTTCGTGTAGAAGCCGAGGTCGATCAGGCCGAGGGAGACCAGCAGCACGTCCGCCCGTGACTCCCGCACGGCCCCGCCGATCAGCGGCGCCATATGGACCCAGCCCTCGCCCCAGCCCGCGAGATGGGCGCGGGGGAAGCCGGGGTCGGCGTAGGCGTACGACGTCGGCGTGTCCGTGGCCTTGTCGTGGAGAGTCTCGCGCGGGCCGACGAGCGAGAACGGGCCGTCGTACGTTTCGCACAGGTGCCGCCACAGCCGGTAGCGCCACGTGTGCTCGCCCGCGCTGCCGATCGTCATGGAGTCGCCTACGGGCATGAACCGGAGCATCCGCTCATCATGGACGATCACGGTGGGCCACAGGAGGGACGTATGGGGCGGGCCGGTGTGAGGATCGACACGCCTGCCCGGCACCGGCGGGCGGACCCGCCCGGCCGCTGAACAGGGGCGCCGGATGGCAGGCTTGGGGCATGCGTCGATCGCTCGCGTTCCTTGCCGGGGCCCTTCTCGCCGGTGCCTGCGCCGCACCCGCCTCCGCCGACTCGGACGGCGGCTTCACCATCAAGGACCCCCGGATCACCGAGTCCAGCGGGCTCGCCGCCTCGCGTCTGCACCCGGGGATCTACTGGACCCACAACGACAGCGACGACGGCCCGTACCTGTACGCGGTGGACGGCCGCACCGGGAAGACCGTCGCCACCGTCACCCTCCGCGGCGTCGGCAGGCCCCGCGACGTCGAGGCGATCTCCATCGGCCCGGGCAACGAGATCTACGTCGGCGACATCGGCGACAACTTCGGCGGCCGGTGGCCCTATGTGTGGATCTACCAGCTGCCCGAGCCCAGGGTGCTGAAGGACCAGACGGTCCGCGCCACCCAGTACGTGGTGAAGTACGCGAACGGCCCCCGGGACGCCGAGTCCCTGATGGTGCACCCCAGGACCGGACGGGTCTACATCATCGACAAGAAGGAGGACGGCGGGCACCTGTACGAGGGCCCGGCCCGGCTGTCGTCCACCGGGACGAACGTCTTCCGGCCCGTCGCCGCCGTCGACCTGTGGGCCACCGACGCGGCCTTCTCGCCCGACGGTGAACAGTTCGCGGTCCGCGGCTACTTCGGCGGTATCGCCTACGCGTGGAACGGCGGGCGCATCAAGCGGCAGGCCCGCCTCGAGGTGCCCCTTCAGCGGCAGGGCGAGTCGGTCACCTACACCGTCGACGGCTTGAGGCTCCTGTACGGGAGCGAGGGCTCCGACAGCCCGGTGCAGCCCGGGAGCGTGCCCGGAGCCCACGGATCCGGCGGTTCCGCATCGCCTTCGCAGAAGGGGACTTCACGGGCCGGCTCGGACGGCGGCACGCCTCTGAACGCCGACTACAAGGTCGGTGCCGTGGTCCTGGCCGTGGGCCTTGCGCTGGTGTTCGGGCTCAAACGGCTGCTGGGCAGGAAGTCGTAGAGACGGCCGAGGGGCGCCCGGTGCTCACCGGGCGCCCCTCGCCGACGTACGCGCGGCACGTCGTGAGCCGGGAAGGTCAGAGCTTCTCGATCACGTAGTCGATGCAGCGGGTCAGCGCCTCGACGTCCGCCGGGTCGATCGCCGGGAACATCGCCACGCGCAGCTGGTTGCGGCCGAGCTTGCGGTACGGCTCGGTGTCCACGATGCCGTTGGCGCGCAGCACCTTGGCGACCGCCGACGCGTCGACCTCGTCGAAGAAGTCGATCGTGCCGATGACCTGGGAGCGCTTGGCCGGATCGGCGACGAACGGGGTCGCGAACTTCACGTCCTCGGCCCAGCCGTACAGCGTCCGGGCGGAGGTGGCCGTGCGGCGGACCGCGAAGTCCAGGCCGCCCTGGCCGTTCAGCCACTCCAGCTGCTCGTTGAGCAGGAACAGGGTGGCGAGGGCCGGGGTGTTGTACGTCTGGTTCTTGCGGGAGTTGTCGATCGCCGTGGGAAGGCTGAAGAACTCCGGAACGTGGCGGCCGGAGGCGTGGATCCGCTCGGCGCGCTCGATCGCGGCCGGGGAGAAGACGCCGATCCACAGGCCGCCGTCGGAGGCGAAGGACTTCTGGGGGGCGAAGTAGTAGACGTCCGTCTCGGCGATGTCGACCGGGAGGCCGCCCGCGCCGGAGGTGGCGTCCACGAGGACCAGGGACCCGGGGTCCGCGCCCCCGACGCGCTTGATCGGCATCGCGACGCCCGTGGACGTCTCGTTGTGCGTGAAGGCGTAGACGTCGACGCCCTGCTCCGCTTCGGCCTCGGGGTGCGTGCCGGGGGCGGCGGAGATGACCGTGGGCTCGGCGAGCCAGGGGGCGAGCTTCGCGGCCTTGGCGAACTTGGAGGAGAACTCGCCGAAGCTGAGGTGCTGCGACTTGTTCTCGATCAGACCGTGGGTCGCGATGTCCCAGAACGCGGTGGAGCCGCCGTTGCCGAGGATGACCTCGTAGCCGTCGGGAAGCTGGAACAGCTCGCGGACGCCCTCGCGTACCTTGCCGACCAGGTTCTTGACCGGGGCCTGGCGGTGAGAGGTGCCGAGCAGGGAGCTGCCCGTGGCGGCGAGCGCGTCCAGCGCCTCCACCCGCACCTTGGAGGGACCCGCGCCGAAACGGCCGTCCGCGGGCTTGAGGTCAGCAGGAATCTGGATGTCAGCCACGAGCCGGAGCGTATCCCCTCGGCGAAACCGGGCGGAAACGTGTCCGTTCGATGAGACGAGGCCCTCCGGCCCGTGGACTTGTGAGGACCTACCAGGTCAGCCGCACCGGCAGGGCGACGGGGACGGCGAGGACATGGAGCGCGGGCAGCCCCGTCCCGGCTTCCAGGTTCGCCCGACGGTGTGGGTTCGCCCGACGGTGTGGGCGGTCACGGTCCGTCGTGGGGAGGCATGCTGGGGACCATGACGGATCCCGAGGAACGGCGGCCTGCGGCCACGGGTGTGGACGCCGCCGCGCTGTGCGCGGACCTGAGCGCCGTGGTGCGCGGCACCGTCGACTTCCGTACGACGGCGCGGGCACTGCACACCATGGACGCCTCCAACTACCGGCGCGTGCCGCTCGGCGTGGTCGCCCCCCGGGACGCGGACGACGTGGCGGCCGTGCTGAGCGTGTGCCGGGCGCACGCCGCGCCGGTGGTAGCCCGCGGCGGCGGCACGTCGATCGCCGGGCAGGCCACGGGGACGGGCGTGGTGCTCGACTTCACCCGGTTCATGAACCGGGTCGTGTCCCTCGACCCCGAGGCACGCACGGCGGTGGTCCAGCCCGGTCTGGTCCTTGACCGTCTTCAGGAGGCCGCCGCCCCGCACGGGCTGCGCTTCGGCCCGGACCCCTCCACCCACGCCCGCTGCACCCTCGGCGGAATGATCGGCAACAACGCGTGCGGCTCCCACTCCGTGGCCTGGGGCACCACGGCGGACAGCGTGCGCGAGCTGTCGGTGCTCACCGCGCGGGGCGAGGCGCTCACGCCGGGCCGTGGCGGGCAGGGCGCGCCCGAGGGCCTGCTCCCCTTGGTGCAGGGCGAGTTGGCGCTGCTGCGCACGGGATATCCGGTCCTCCCGCGCCGTATCTCCGGGTACGCGCTGGACGCGCTGCTCCCCGAGAACGGAGCGGACGTGGCCCGCTCGTTCTGCGGCTCCGAGGGAACCCTGGGCGTGCTGACGGAGGCGGTCGTGGGCCTCGTCGAGGCTCCGCGCGCCCAGGCCCTGGCCGTGCTGGCGTACGCGGACGAGAGCGCGGCGGCCCAGGCGGCGGCCGGACTGCTGCCGTGGGGCCCGCTGACCGTGGAGGGCATGGCCGCCGACCTCGTACCGGCCTCGGCGGGGCTGCCGCGCGGCGGTGCCTGGCTGTTCGTGGAGACGGGCGGCGCGAGCGCGGCCGAGGCACGCGCGCGTGCCGAGGCGATCGTCCGGGCCGCGGATGTCACGGACGCCGTGGTGGTCACGGACCCGGTCGCGCAGCGCGCCCTGTGGCGGCTGCGCGAGGACGCGAGCGGTGCGGCGACCCGCAGGCCGGACGGCCGGGAGGCATGGCCGGGCTGGGAGGACTGCGCGGTTCCCCCGGCCCGCCTCGGGGAGTACCTCCGGGACTTCAGAGGCCTGCTGGCGAAGCACGGCCTGCACGGGGCGCCGTACGGGCACTTCGGGGACGGCTGCATCCACGTCCGCATCGACTTCGACCTGCTGTCACCGGCGGGCGTCGCCCGCTTCCGCCGCTTCTCCGAGGAACTCGCCGCCCTGGTCGTCTCCCACGGCGGCTCGCTCTCCGGGGAGCACGGCGACGGGCAGGCCCGGGCCGAGCTGCTGCCGGCGATGTACGGACCGGACCTGGTCGCCCTGTTCGAGCGGGCGAAGGGCGTCTGGGACCCGGACGACCTGCTCAACCCCGGGATGCTGGTCCGCCCGGCCCCGCTGGATGCGGGCCTCCGGTTCGCGGTGCTGCCCCGTGAACCGGTGGACGTCTCCTTCGGTTATCCGGCGGACGGCGGCGACTTCTCGGCGGCGGTCCGGCGCTGCGTGGGCGTCGCCAAGTGCCGTACCACGACGGTGTCCGGCGCGGGCGTCATGTGCCCTTCGTTCCGGGCGACCGGCGAGGAGGAGCACTCCACGCGCGGACGGGCCCGGCTGCTGCACGAGATGCTGGCGGGCGAGGTCGTCACCGACGGCTGGCGGTCGACGGAGGTACGGGACGCCCTGGACCTGTGTCTGTCCTGCAAGGGCTGCCGCACGGACTGTCCGGTCGGCGTCGACATGGCCACCTACAAGGCGGAGTTCCTGCACCACCACTACGCCGGGCGGCGCAGACCGGCCGCGCACTACGCGATGGGGTGGCTGCCGCTGTGGCTGCGGGCCGTCGCCCGCACCCGCACGGCGCCGGCGGTCAACGCGCTCGCGTCCCTGGGCCCGGCCGCCGCACTCGCCAAGCGGATGGCGGGCATCGCCCCCGAGCGGCGGATACCGCCTCTGGCGCGGGAGACGTTCACCCGGTGGTGGCGCCGCCGGGCGGCGCGCCGGGACTGGGCGGGCGCCGGGGCGCCCGCCGCCGCCCGGGTCGTTCTGTGGCCGGACACGTTCACCGAGCATCTGTCACCGTCCGTCGGCATGGCGGCCGTACGGGTGCTGGAGGCGGCGGGCCTGCGGGTACTGCTGCCGCCGGCGGTACGGAGCCGGCCCGCCCGGCCGACCTCGCGCCACGGCCGGGTCTGCTGCGGCCTGACCTATGTCTCCACGGGCCAGCTCGACCGAGCCCGCGCCGTCATGCGCCGCAGCCTCGATCTGATGGAACCCGTCCTGGCGGCCGGCCTCCCGGTGGTCGTCCTCGAACCGAGCTGTGCGGCCGCCCTCCGCACGGACCTTCCGGAGCTGCTGCACGACGATCCGCGCGCCGCCCGGCTGGCGGCGGGGGTGGTGACGTTCGCGGAAGCCCTGGAACGGTACGCCTCCGACTGGACACCCCCGGCGGTGGACGCCCCGGTGGTCGGCCAGACGCACTGCCACCAGCATGCCGTCCTGGGTGACGCGGCCGACCGGCGGCTGCGCGCGGCGGCGGGTCTGACGGGAGAGCTGAGCGGCGGCTGCTGCGGGCTGGCCGGCGACTTCGGGTTCGAGAAGGGCCACTACGAGGTCTCGACGGCATGCGCGGAGGAGCAGTTGCTCCCGGCGGTGCGGTCGGCGCCGGGGAACGCGGTGGTCCTGGCGGACGGCTTCTCCTGCCGCACCCAGCTGGACCAGCTCGCGGGCCGCAGGGCACGGCACCTGGCGGAGGTGCTGGCGGAGGGGCTGGAGAGGACCGGGACCGGCCCGGAAGGGCTGGGAAGGACCGGGGCCGGCTTGGGGGGAACCGGGAAAGGCACCGGGAGGGCAACCGGCGGGTGACGGCCAGCGCGGTGAAATCCCCCTGGCCGGGATGAAGGGTCGGCGGGTGTCCGGCACGATCGAGGAGCGGGGGGCCGTGCCGGTGTCACCGTGTCACTCACCGAGGAGCCCCGCATGACCCTTCGCGTCCGCCCGATCTCCCGCGAGGAACACCTGGACTTCGTCACCGCGCGCCCGTCGGTCAGCCATATGCAGGTGCCGTCGTGGGGCGAGGTGAAGCCGGACTGGCGGGCGGAGAGCCTCGGCTGGTTCGAGGAGGGCGGCGGGCGGCCGGTCGGTGCGGGCCTGGTCCTGCTGCGCCCGCTGCCGAAGCTCAGGCGCTACCTGGCGTATCTGCCCGAGGGCCCGGTGATCGACTGGCACGCACCGGACCTGGACCGGTGGCTGGCGCCACTGCTCGACTGTCTGAGGAGCCGCGGCGCCTTCTCGGTGAAGATGGGCCCGCCCGTGCTGGTGCGCCGCTGGAGCGCCGAGGCTGTCAAGGCGGCGATCGCCGACCCGGCGGCGCGGCGGCTGGGGGACGTCCCGTCGACCGAGGAGGAACCCGGCGCGTCTCAGGTGGCCGACCGGCTGCGCCGCATGGGCTGGCGGCAGGCGGAACCGGGCGGTGAGGACGGCTTCGCGGCCGGACAGCCCCGGTACGTCTTCCAGGTGCCGCTCGCGGGACGGACGCTGGACGAGGTCCACCGCGGCCTCAACCAGCAGTGGCGCCGCAATGTGAAGAAGGCCGAGAAGGCGGGCGTGAAGGTGGTCCAGGGCGGCTACGGCGATCTGCCCGCCTTTTACGCCCTCTACACGGAGACCGCCGAACGCGACCGTTTCATCCCGCGCCCGCTGCCGTACTTCCGGCGGATGTGGACCGCGCTGACGGCGGAGCACCCGGACCGCATGCGGCTCTACCTCGCCCATCACGACGGGGAGGTGCTGGCCGCCGCGACGATGCTGAGGGTCGGCACACACGTCTGGTACTCGTACGGCGCCTCCACCGTCCGCAGACGCGAGGTGCAGCCGAGCAACGCGATCCAGTGGCGGATGCTGAGCGACGCCCACGCGCTGGGCGCCGCCGTCTACGACATGCGCGGCATCACCGACACCCTGGAGGACACCGACCACCTTCTCGGCCTCCTCCGCTTCAAGGTCGGCACGGGCGGGCATGCGGCGGAGTACCTGGGCGAGTGGGACTTCCCGCTCAACCGGCTGCTGCACAAGGCACTGAACCTGTACATGTCCCGCCGGTGAGGCCGGGTCAGGCCGAGGCGGGCCGGATCAGGCTTCGGGCTGGGCCAGAGGCGCGGCCCGGCGGGTCTGGGTCCGGACCGCGCCCATGCTCGCCGCGATGACCAGGGCGATCGCCACCGCCTGGGTCGTGGTCAGGGACTGGCCGAGGACCAGGAATCCGGCGGTCGCCGCGAGCGCCGGTTCCAGGCTCATCAGGATCGCGAACGTGGAGGCGGGCAGCCGGCGCAAGGCGAGGAGTTCGAGGGTGTAGGGCAGCACGGAGGAGAGCATCGCCACGCCCGCGCCCAGCCCGAGCGTCGTCGGTACGAGCAGCTTGGTGCCCGACTCGGCGATCCCCAGCGGCATGAACAGCAACGCGGCGACCCCCATCGCCAGCGCCAGCCCGTCGGCCTGCGGGAAACGCCGTCCGGTACGGGCGCTGAAGACGATGTACGCCGCCCACATCGCGCCCGCCGACAGGGCGAAGGCGACACCCGCCGTGTTCAGGTCGCCGAAGCCTCCGCCGCCCAGGAGGAAGACTCCGGCCAGGGCGAGGCCCGCCCAGACCAGGTTCACCACCCGGCGGGAGGCGAGCACCGACAGGGCCAGCGGGCCGAGGACCTCCATCGTCACGGCGAGGCCCAGTGGAATGCGGTCGACGGCCTGGTAGAAGAGGCCGTTCATCGCGGCCATGGTGATGCCGAAGACGACCACCGTGCCCCAGTCGGCGCGCGAGTGCCCGCGCAACCGGGGCCGGCAGACCAGGAGCAGCACCCCGGCCGCCACGACGAGCCGCAGGGTGACCACGCCGAGCGCGCCGGCCCGCGGCATCAGACTCACCGCGAGCGCCCCGCCGAACTGCACGGAGACGCCTCCCGCGAGCACCAGCCCCACGGGCCCGAGAGAACCGCGACGGCCCGGCCCGCGAGGCGACGACGGCGCGGACTTCGGCGCGGTCGCGGCCGGGGCCGGGGAGGAGGGGGCGGTGCCGGCGGGGTTCACGGGGCCTTCCGGGGGATTCGAGTCGGGGATTGTGCAGCATGCTGTACCTAACGGTCCAGGGTAGTGCACTCGACCGGGTGTGTGAACCCTTGACGAATCCGTCCGAGAGGCCTGTCAGACCGTGGCATCCGGAGCCCCGCCCGGGTTCATTGCCCCACCAACCGCGAGAACAACCCGTCCGTCCCCAGCGCCGCATCCAGCCGCTCCGAGAAGTCCCGCTGGGGCACCTTCGCGGCCGTCTCGATCTGGCCGATCAGTGACCCGGTGCGGAAGACGACCGACCCGAGCTGTGCCAACGTGAGACCCGCTGCCTCCCGCGCCCTGCGCAGCTCATAGCCGTAGTAGTCCAACGGCGACGCGCTCGGGTCGAGTTCACGGCTTCGCATGCCGACCACCTCCCATCACGCAGAGTAGCCATATCCGCACACAGGGGTGGCGGGATGTGGAAACAAAATCCGTGCAAGCATGCTTGATTGTTTCCTGGCCCGCTGCCATGCTCCTCAGCGCACCGCCACGCACACCGTCGTGCCCCGAGGGGAGCGCATCGTGTCCGACGTGTCGTCAGTGATCGACGATCTGAGCCGGGAGGGCGAGGAACTCGACCGGCTGGTCGCCGAGTCGGGTGAGGAGCGCTGGGCGCTCGCCACGCCCGCCCCGGGCTGGACCGTCGCCCATCAGATCGCGCATCTCGCCTGGACGGACCGGGCCGCCCTGGTGGCCGTCACGGAGCCGGAGGCGTTCGCGGCGGAGGTCGAGAAGGCGCTCCGGTCGCCCGGTACCTGGGTCGACGAGGCCGCGCGCGAGGGAGCCGCGCTGCCGCCCGCGCGACTGCTCGCCGAGTGGCGCGAGAGCCGTGCGGCGCTCGACCGGGCCCTGCGCGAGGCACCGCACGGCGCCCGTCACCCCTGGTACGGCCCGCCGATGTCCACCGCCTCCATGGCCACCGCCCGTCTCATGGAGACCTGGGCCCACGGCCTGGACGTGGCGGACGCGCTCGGTGTTCCGCCCACCTCGAGCGACCGGCTCCGGCACATCGCCAGACTGGGCTTCCGTACCCGTGACTTCGCCTACGCGGTCAACGAACTGCCCGCCCCCGCCGATCCGTTCCGTGTGGAACTCGTCGGCCCGTCCGGAGACGTGTGGGCGTACGGCCCCGATGACGCCCAGCAACGTGTCACCGGTCCGGCCCTCGACTTCTGCCTCCTGGTCACCCAGCGCGCACACCGGGCCGACCTCGGCCTGCGCGCCGAGGGCCCGGACGCCGACCGCTGGCTGGACATCGCGCAGGCCTTCGCGGGCCCGGCGGGCGCCGGACGCCCGCCGAAGGGGGCCACCGCGTGAGGCCGCTGCGCATCGGCAACGCCTCCGGCTTCTACGGCGACCGCTTCGACGCCCTGCGCGAGATGCTCACCGGCGGCCCGCTCGACGTCGTCACCGGCGACTACCTCGCCGAGCTGACGATGCTGATCCTCGGCCGGGACCGCCTCAAGAACCCCACCGGGGGCTACGCACGCACCTTCCTGGGCCAGTTGGAGGAGTGCCTGGGCCTCGCCCAGGAGCGGGGTGTGCGGATCGTGACGAACGCGGGCGGCCTCAACCCCGCCGGGCTCGCCGACGCCGTACGGGAGCTCGCCGACCGCCTCGGCATCCCCGTCCGGGTGGCGCACGTCGCGGGCGACGACCTCACCGCCTCCCACCCCGGCACCCTCGCCGCCCACGCCTACCTCGGCGGCCATGGCATCGCCGCCTGCCTGCGCGAGGGCGCCGACATCGTGGTCACCGGGCGCGTCACGGACGCCGCACTGGTCACCGGGCCCGCCGTCGCCCACTTCGGCTGGACGCCGCACCAGTACGACCGGCTGGCCGGCGCCGTGGTCGCCGGCCACATCCTGGAGTGCGGGACGCAGGCCACCGGCGGCAACTACGCCTTCTTCACCGAGCACCCGCCCGCGACTCTGCGCCGCCCCGGCTTCCCGCTCGCCGAGATCCACGAGGACGGCAGCAGCGTGATCACCAAGCACGACGGCACCGGTGGTGTCGTCGACGTCGGCACGGTCACCGCGCAGCTGCTGTACGAGACGACCGGCGCCCGGTACGCGGGCCCGGACGTCACCGCCCGCCTCGACACCGTCCGGCTCACCCGGGAGGGGGCCGACCGGGTGCGCGTCGAGGGCGTGCGCGGAGAGGCGCCGCCCCCGACGCTCAAGGTCGGCCTGAACCGGCTCGGCGGCTTCCGCAACGAGGTCGCCTTCGTGCTGACGGGGCTCGACATCGAGGCCAAGGCCGCGTACGTCAGGACCCAGATGGAGGAGGCCCTGGCGGCGGCCAAGGCCCGGCCCGCCGAGGTGCGCTGGGACCTCGCCCGCACCGACCACCCCGACGCCCCGACCGAGGAGACGGCGAGCGCCCTGCTGCGGATGGTCGTGCGCTCCCCCGAACAGGAGGCCGTGGGCCGGGCGGTCGGCGGCGCTGCGATCGAACTGGCGCTCGGCAGTTACCCCGGCTTCCACGTGGTCGCCCCACCGGGCAAGGGCTCCCCCTACGGGGTCTTCGAGGCGGCCCATGTGGACCGCGACACCGTCGGCCATGTGGCGGTGCTCCACGACGGGCGGCGGATCCCCGTGACCCCCGCCCGGGACACCCGCGACCTCGAGGACGTGCCGGAGCCGCCCCTGCCCGAACCGCTGCCGCCGGGCCCGGTCCGCCGGGCACCCCTCGGTCTGGTCGCGGGGGCCCGCAGCGGGGACAAGGGCGGCGACGCCAATGTCGGAGTGTGGGCGCGCACCGACCCGGCCTGGCGCTGGCTCGCCCACACGCTCACCGTCGACCGCTTCCGCGCACTCCTGCCGGAGACGGCCGGCCTGCCCGTCGTACGCCACGTCCTGCCGAACCTGCGCGCCGTGAACTTCGTCGTCGAGGGACTCCTCGGCGAGGGCGTCGCCGCGCAGCACCGCTTCGACCCGCAGGCCAAGGGCCTGGGCGAATGGCTGCGCGCCCGCCACCTGGACATACCGGAGGACCTGTTGTGACCGTCCTTGCCTCGGCCCTGGACACGGGTGGCCCGGAGTACCGGGCCAACCGCGAGGCCATGCTCGCCAAGCTCGCCGAGCTGGACGCCGAACACGCCAAGGCACTGGCGGGAGGCGGCGAGAAGTACGTCGAGCGGCACCGCGGGCGTGGCAAGCTCCTCGCCCGTGAACGGATCGAACTGCTTCTCGATCCCGACACCCCCTTTCTGGAGCTGTCGCCCCTGGCCGCCTGGGGAAGCGACCACGCGGTGGGCGCCTCGCTCGTCACCGGCATCGGTGTCGTCGAGGGTGTCGAGTGCCTGATCACCGCCAACGATCCCACCGTGCGGGGCGGCGCCAGCAACCCGTGGAGCCTGAAGAAGGCGCTGCGGGCCAACGACATCGCGCTCGCCAACCGGCTGCCCTGCATCAGCCTGGTGGAGTCCGGGGGCGCGGACCTGCCCTCCCAGAAGGAGATCTTCATTCCCGGCGGCGCGATCTTCAGGGATCTGACCCGTCTGTCCGCCGCCGGGATCCCCACCGTCGCCGTCGTCTTCGGCAACTCCACCGCCGGCGGGGCCTACGTCCCCGGCATGTCCGACCACGTGATCATGGTGAAGGAGCGGGCCAAGGTCTTCCTCGGCGGACCTCCGCTCGTGAAGATGGCCACCGGCGAGGAGAGCGACGACGAGTCCCTGGGCGGCGCCGAGATGCACGCGCGCGTGTCGGGCCTCGCGGACTACTACGCCGTCGACGAGCGGGACGCCCTGCGCCAGGCCCGTCGCGTGGTCGCCCGCCTCAACCACCGCAAGGCGTACCCCGATCCCGTCCCCGCGCTCCCTCCCCTGTACGACGAGGAGGAACTCCTCGGCATCGTGCCCGGCGAGCTGAAGGTGCCCTTCGACCCGCGCGAGGTCATCGCCCGTGTCGTCGACGGCTCGGACTTCGACGAGTTCAAACCGCTGTACGGGACCAGCCTGTGCACCGGGTGGGCCACCCTGCACGGCTACCCGGTCGGGGTACTGGCCAACGCCCAGGGGGTGCTCTTCAGCGAGGAGTCCCAGAAGGCCGCCCAGTTCATCCAGCTGGCCAACCAGCGGGACATCCCGCTGGTCTTCCTGCACAACACCACCGGCTACATGGTCGGCAGGGAGTACGAGCAGGGCGGCATCATCAAGCACGGCGCGATGATGATCAACGCGGTGTCCAACAGCCGGGTCCCGCACCTGTCCGTGCTCATGGGCGCCTCGTACGGGGCGGGGCACTACGGCATGTGCGGGCGGGCGTACGATCCGCGCTTCCTGTTCGCCTGGCCCAGCGCCAAGTCCGCCGTCATGGGCCCCCAGCAGCTCGCCGGCGTCCTGTCGATCGTCGCCCGCCAGTCCGCGGCCGCCAGAGGCCGGCCCTACGACGAGGACGCGGACGCCGCCCTGCGCGCGATGGTGGAGCAGCAGATCGAGACCGAGTCCCTGCCGATGTTCCTGTCCGGGCGGCTGTACGACGACGGGGTCATCGACCCCCGCGACACCCGCACCGTCCTCGGCCTGTGCCTGTCCGCGATCCACACGGCGCCCTACGAGGGCGCGCGTGGCGGATTCGGCGTCTTCCGGATGTGAGGCCCCGTGATTGATTCCGTTCTGGTGGCGAACCGCGGCGAGATCGCCTGCCGTATCGTCCGTACCTGCCGCGAGCTGGGCATCCGTACGGTCGCCGTGCATTCGGACGCCGACGCGCACGCCCTGCACGCGCGCGTGGCCGACGCGGCGGTACGGCTGCCGGGCGCGGCGCCCGCGGACACGTATCTGCGCGGCGACCTGATCGTGCGGGCGGCCCGCGCGGCGGGCGCCGACGCGGTGCACCCCGGGTACGGCTTCCTGTCCGAGAACGCCGGCTTCGCGCGCGCGGTGCTGGACGCGGGCCTGAAGTGGATCGGGCCGCCCCCGCAGGCGATCGAGGCGATGGCCTCCAAGACGCGGGCGAAGAAGCTGATGGGCCTGGAACCCCTGGCCACGGTCACGGCCGCCGACCTGCCCGTCCTGGTCAAGGCGGCGGCCGGCGGCGGCGGACGCGGCATGCGGGTCGTACGGGACCTCGCCGACCTGGACGCGGAGCTGACCGCCGCGCGCGCCGAGGCCCTCGGCGCCTTCGGCGACGACGAGGTCTTCGTCGAGCCGTACGTGGAGGGCGGACGCCATGTGGAGGTGCAGGTCCTCGCCGACACCCACGGAACGGTGTGGACGCTCGGCACCCGCGACTGCACCCTTCAGCGGCGCCACCAGAAGGTGATCGAGGAGGCCCCGGCGCCCGGCCTCGCGCCCGAACTCGCCGGCGCCCTGTGCGCGATGGCCGTACGGGCCGCCCGTGCCGTCGACTACGTGGGCGCGGGCACCGTGGAGTTCCTGGTCGCCGACGGCCGCGCGCACTTCCTGGAGATGAACACCCGGCTCCAGGTGGAACACCCCGTCACCGAGGAGGTGTTCGGGATCGACCTGGTGGCGCTTCAGATACGGATCGCGGAAGGCGCCGCCCTCGACCCGGAGCCTCCACGCGCGCGTGGCCACGCGATCGAGGCCCGCCTCTACGCCGAGGACCCGGCGCGAGGCTGGGCCCCGCAGACGGGGACCCTGCACCGCCTGGCAGTGCCGGGCGTCCGCCTGGACACGGGCTACGCGGACGGCGACACGATCGGCGTCCACTACGACCCGATGCTCGCCAAGGCCGTCGTCCACGCCCCCACGCGCGCGGAGGCCGTCCGACGGCTCGCGGGCGCCCTGGAGCGGGCCGAGATCCATGGCCCGGTGACCAACCGGGACCTGCTCGTACGCTCCCTGCGCCACGAGGACTTCACGGCCGCCGGCATGGACACCGGTTTCTACGACCGCCATCTGGCGGGGCTGACCGAGCCCGCCCCCGACCCGTACGCACCCTTGGCCGCCGCCCTCGCCGACGCGCACGGCCGCTCACGGTTCGGCGGCTGGCGCAATCTGCCGTCCCAGGAGCAGGTCAAGCGGTACCTCGTGGCGGGCGAGGAGCACGAGGTGCGCTACCGGCACACCCGCGAGGGCCTGGCGGCGGACGGGGTCCGGGTCGTGCACGCGGACGCCCGGCTCGTGGTCCTCGAAGTGGACGGGGTGCGGCGGAAGTTCGAGATGGCCCGATACGGCGACCAGGTGTACGCCGGACCGACCGCCCTCACCGCCCTGCCCCGCTTCCGGGAACCGACCGCCCACCACGCCCCCGGCTCCCTGCTCGCGCCGATGCCGGGAA
Source organism: Streptomyces sp. NPDC046931 (assembly GCF_040644655.1). Lineage (NCBI taxonomy): Bacteria > Bacillati > Actinomycetota > Actinomycetes > Kitasatosporales > Streptomycetaceae > Streptomyces > Streptomyces sp. NPDC046931. The sequence continues at coordinate 351,920 of NZ_JBEYWX010000004.1, read as the reverse complement.
CGGTCGTACGCGTCGCCGAGGGCCTGGCCGTCGGATCGGCCGTACGGGCCGGGGAGCCCTTGTTCTGGCTGGAGGCGATGAAGATGGAGCACAAGATCACGGCCCCGGCGGCAGGCACCCTGACCGCCCTCCCGGTGACCCCTGGACAGCAGGTGGAGCCGGGCACGCTCTTGGCCGTGGTCGAGAGCGACCCGCGCTAGGGGCGCGGGGCTGTTTCGACACGCGGCCACCGCCGCGTGAGCGCGAGCAACCACACGACAAGCCGCACCCGGAGGAATCGCATGACCACCCTCATCGAGTCCGAAGAGCACAGGGCACTGCGAACCGCGGTAGCCGCCCTCGGCAAGCGCTACGGCCGTGAATACCTCACCCGCACCGTCGCCGAAGGCAAGCCCCTCACCGAACTCTGGTCCGATGCCGGAAAGCTCGGCTACCTCGGCGTCAACCTGCCCGAGGAGTACGGCGGCGGAGGCGGCGGCATCACGGAACTCTCCATCGTCCTCGAAGAACTCGGCGCCGCAGGCTCGCCTCTCCTCATGCTCGTCGTCTCCCCGGCCATCTGCGGCACAGTGATCTCCCGCTTCGGTACCGAGGCGCAGAAACACGCCTGGCTCCCCGGACTCGCCGACGGCACCCGGCTCATGGCCTTCGGCATCACCGAACCCGACGCCGGCTCCAACAGCCACCGCATCACCACCACGGCCCGGCGCGACGGCGCTGACTGGCTGCTCACCGGCCGCAAGGTCTTCATCTCCGGTGTGGACATGGCCGACGCGGTGCTGATCGTCGGCCGCACCGAGGACGCCCGTACCGGACGGCTCAAGCCCTGCCTGTTCATCGTCCCGACGGACGCCGAGGGCTTCCGGAAGCGGCCGATCGACATGGAACTCAACGCGGCCGAGAAGCAGTTCGAGCTGGTCCTGGACGACGTACGACTGCCCGCCGACGCGCTCGTCGGCGACGAGGACGCCGGGCTGCTCCAGCTGTTCGCCGGACTCAACCCCGAGCGCATCATGACGGCGGCCTTCGCCATCGGGATGGGCCGGTACGCGCTCGGCAGAGCAGTCGAGTACGCGCGCGACCGCACCGTCTGGAAGCAGCCCATCGGCGCCCACCAGGCGATCGCCCATCCCCTCGCGCAGGCGCACATCGACCTCGAACTGGCCCGGCTGATGATGCAGAAGGCCGCCTTCCTGTACGACTCCGGGGACGACATCGCCGCCGGGGAGGCCGCCAACATGGCCAAGTACGCCGCCGGCGAGGCCTGTGTGCGGGCCGTCGACCAGGCCGTGCACACCCTCGGCGGCAACGGCCTCACCCGCGAGTACGGGCTCGCCTCGCTCGTCACGGCCGCGCGCGTGGCCCGCATCGCGCCCGTGAGCCGGGAGATGGTGCTCAACTACGTCTCCCACCAGAGCCTCGGCCTTCCGAAGTCGTACTAGAAAGACCGTCCGCCGGCACCCGGGGAGCAGCCGTGACCGAACTCGTCCATGCCACGCACCACCGTGGCATCACCACCCTCACCCTCGACTCGCCCGGCAACCGCAACGCCCTCTCGGCCGCGCTGGCCGGGGACCTGACGGACGCGCTCATCCGCTGCGGTGAGGACGACGACGTACGCGCCGTGGTCCTCACCCACACCGGCACCACCTTCTGTGCGGGCGCCGATCTGCGCGACCCCCCGCACCCCGACGCGATGGTCGGGCTGCTGCGGCGGATCGTCGAGCTGCGCACACCCGTCGTCGCCCGGGTCACCGGGCACGTACGGGCGGGCGGCCTCGGCCTGCTCGGCGCCTGCGACATCGCGGCCGCCTCCACCGGCGCCACCTTCGCCTTCACCGAGGTCCGCATCGGGGTGGCCCCCGCCGTGATCTCCCTGCCCCTGCTGCCCCGCACTAACCCCCGTGCCCTCGCCCGCCACTACCTCACCGGTGAGCGCTTCGACGCCGCCGAGGCCGTGCGCACCGGACTGCTCACGGTCTCGGGCACCGATGTCGACGAGGTCCTCGCCCCCGTGCTCGACGGACTGCGCCGGGCCTCGCCCCAGGGCCTGGCCGAGACCAAGCGGCTGCTCACGGCTACTGTGCTGGAGACCTTCGACCGGGACGCGGCCGATCTGACCGCGCTCTCGGCCCGGCTGTTCGCCTCCCCGCAGGCCCGCGAGGGGATGACGGCCTTCCTCGAGAGACGGGATCCCGTATGGGTGGTGTGAGCACGGCCGAACGCGTTCCGAAGCAGGACCGCAGCAGGGTCACCAGGCAACGGCTGCTCGAAGCCGCGGTGGCGTGCCTCGCCGAACACGGCTGGGCGGGCTCCACGGTCTCCGCCGTCGCCGAACGCGCGGGCGTCTCCCGCGGCGCCGCCCAGCACCACTTCCCGACCCGCGAGGACCTGTTCACGGCGGCCGTGGAGTACGTGGCCGAGGAGCGCTCCACGGCGCTGAGGGCGCTGTTCCCGGGGGGTGCCGCCGACCGCCGTGCGGTGGTCGCGGCCCTCGTCGACCTCTACACCGGGCCGCTGTTCCGCGCCGCTCTGCATCTGTGGGTCGCCGCCTCCGACGAGGAACAGCTGCGCCCGCGTGTGACGGAACTGGAGGCCCGCGTCGGCCGTGAGACGCACCGGATCGCGGTCGATCTGCTGGGCGCCGACGAGTCCCGGCCCGGCGTGCGGGAGACGGTGCAGGGGCTGATGGACATGGCCCGCGGGCTGGGCCTCGCGAACCTTCTCACGGACGACGCCGCCCGCCGGGAACGGGTGGTCGCGCAGTGGGGGGCCCTGCTGGAGGAGGCACTGGGCTGAGCCGGCGGGTGTGACCGAAGAGGCACCGGGAGCGTGGCCGGGGAGCGTTACCCTTGGCCCATGCTTCCGATGCTCGTTCGACGCCGACACGTGGACTACGTGCGCGTCACGAGCATGGGCTGTCGGCTTTCCGCCTGACCCAGCCCCCTCTTCGCCCTTCCGTGGCACCCAGGGGCTCCGCCCCACCCCCGGCGGCCGCCCCGTGCCCCCGTACACCCTGCGGACGCACCCATGACGAACCCGTCGTACGACCAACTCCCGATCATCGATCTCTCCGCCGCCGACCGCGGCCCCGAGGACCGGGCGCTGTTCCACGCGCAGCTCCACAGCGCCGCCCACGACGTGGGCTTCTTCCAGCTCGTCGGGCACGGTGTCAGCCGGGCCGAGACCGAGGCCCTGCTCGGCGCCATGTGGGCCTTCTTCGCCCTGCCCGAAGCGGACCGTCTAGCCCTGGACAACGCGAACTCGCCCCACTTCCGGGGCTACACGCGCATCGGCGACGAACGCACCGCCGGCGCCCGCGACTGGCGCGACCAGCTCGACATAGGCGCGGAACGGCCCGTCCGTGCCCCCGGCCCCGGTGAGGCCCCCTACTGGTGGCTCCAGGGGCCCAACCAGTGGCCCGCGGCCCTCCCCGAGCTGCGCACCGCCGCGCTCGCCTGGATCGACCGGCTCAGCGGGGTCGCCGAGCGGCTGCTGCACGAGCTGCTCGCCGCGATCGGCGCGGCCCCCGACTTCTACGACCCGGTCTTCGGCGACCGCGCCCACCCCCACCTCAAGCTGGTCCGCTATCCGGGCAGCGCGGACGACGGCGCCGACCAGGGCGTCGGCGCCCACAAGGACTACGGCTTCCTGACGCTGCTGCTCCAGGACCGGGTCGGCGGGCTCCAGGTGCAGCGCGAGGACGGGCGGTTCCACGACGTGCCGCCGCTGGACGGGGCGTTCGTGGTGAACCTGGGCGAACTGCTGGAGGTGGCCACCAACGGCTGTCTGCTGGCCACCAACCACCGGGTCGTCAGCCCGCTCGGCGCCACCGAGCGGTTCTCCGTGCCGTTCTTCTTCAACCCGCGCCTGGACGCCCGTATCGAGCCGCTGGCCTTCCCGGGCGCCTCCACCGCACCCGGCATCACCGCCGACCCGGCCAACCCGCTGTTCGCCGAGTACGGCTACAACGAGCTCAAGGGCAAGCTCCGGGCCCACCCCCGTACCGCCGAACGCCACCACGCGGCCCTGCTCACCCCGGCGTGACCCCGGCCGCCGGGGGGCGCCGGCGGCCGGGGAGGTGATTCCCGCAGGCCTTGAGCGGCCTCAGCGGGTCATGTCCGCATAGCCCTCGATCTCCTGAGGGCTGCGGGGGCCGGGGCCCACATAGCGGGCCGACGGGCGCACCAGGCGGCCCGTGCGCTTCTGCTCCAGGATGTGCGCCGACCAGCCGGCCGTCCGGGCGCAGGTGAACATCGATGTGAACATGTGCGCGGGGACCTCGGCGAAGTCCAGGATGATCGCCGCCCAGAACTCCACGTTCGTGGCGAGGACCCGGTCGGGGCGGCGGTTGTGCAGCTCCTCCAGGGCCGCCTTCTCCAGCGCCTCCGCGATCTCGAAGCGGGGAGCGCCCAGCTCCCGGGCCGTGCGGCGCAGCACCCGTGCCCGCGGGTCCTCGGCGCGGTACACGCGGTGCCCGAAGCCCATAAGCCGCTCGCCCCGGTCCAGGGCGTGCCTCACATACGCCTCCGCGTCACCGGTCCGCTCGATCTCCTCGATCATGCCGAGCACACGGGAGGGCGCGCCGCCGTGCAGCGGTCCGGACATGGCGCCCACGGCGCCGGACAGCGCGGCCGCCACGTCCGCGCCCGTGGACGCGATCACCCGGGCCGTGAACGTCGAGGCGTTCATGCCGTGCTCGGCGGCCGACGTCCAGTAGGCGTCGACGGCCGCGACGTGCTTGGGGTCCGGCTCGCCCCGCCAGCGGATCATGAAGCGCTCGACGATGGAGTGCGCCTTGTCGATCTCGCGCTGCGGCACCATCGGCAGCCCCTGGCCACGGGCCGACTGGGCGACGTACGACAGCGCCATGACGGCCGCGCGGGCGAGGTCCTCGCGGGCCTGCTCCACGTCGATGTCGAGGAGCGGTTTCAGGCCCCACACGGGGGCGAGCATGGCGAGCGCCGACTGCACGTCCACCCGGATGTCACCGGAGTGCACCGGGATCGGGAACGGCTCGGCGGGCGGCAGTCCGGGGTTGAAGGCCCCGTCGACCAGCAGTCCCCAGACATTGCCGAACGAGACGTGGCCGACCAGATCCTCGATGTCGACGCCCCGGTACCGCAGGGCACCGCCCTCCTTGTCCGGTTCGGCGATCTCCGTCTCGAACGCGACGACTCCTTCGAGCCCGGGTACGAAGTCGGACATCAGGCGGCTCCTCGTGATGTGTGCGGCGGATGTGGTCAATGGGATTCCCGTCGGCCCCGGTCCACGGCCCGGTGGGACGGACTCGGGCGGTGGACGTCGGCTGCGGGAAGGGGAGTGCCCGTCCCGGTTCCACGGTCCTTCACGGTCGTTCTCGAAGACTCGCGGTCCAAAACGGTCACTCCGGTGATGCCCCGATCGGTCGGCGGTCACCCCATCCGAACGGCATCAGCACGATATCCCCGGGTGTCACCTTTGGGGAGAGCAAGCGGCACTCGGTGCCACGCGGTGGTGAACCGCACCCCTCTCGGGAGCCGCGGACAATGCGGCAAGATGACGGCGTGACCGACCGCCGCCCGGACGAACCGGCATCCGAACCCGCAGCCGAAGCCGGATCCACATACCCCGCCCGGTCCTCCGTCCCCTCCGCCGAGGACCTCTCCGCCGCCGAGGCCGCCGCGGCCGCGGCCTCGGCCGCCGCGGAACCCGTCCTCGAACCCATCGTCGAACGCGCGGCCGAAGGCCCCGCCGAGGAACTCACCCACAACCCGGCCGAGATGCGGGCGCACTACCGCGCCGAGGGGCTCGACGAGACCTCGCTCGCCGCCCACCCCATGGACCAGTTCGCCCTCTGGTTCAAGCAGGCCGCGCAGGCCGCCGTGGCCGGGATGATCTACGAGCCGAACGCGATGGTGGTCTGCACCGCGGACGCGGACGGCCGTCCCAGCTCGCGCACGGTCCTTCTGAAGCAGTACGACGACCAGGGCTTCGTCTTCTACACCAACTACGACTCGCGCAAGGCCCAGGACCTCGCGGCCAACGCCCGGATCTCGCTGCTCTTCCCCTGGCACCCCATGGCCCGCCAGGTCATCGTCACCGGCACCGCGTACCGCACCGGCCGCGACGAGACCGCCGCCTACTTCCGCACCCGCCCGCACGGCTCCCAGCTCGGCGCCTGGGCCAGCACGCAGTCCTCGGTCATCCGCACCCGGGCCGAGCTCGACGCCGCCTACGAGGAGCTGAGTGCCCGCTACCCGGAGGACTCCCAGGTCCCCCTCCCGCCGCACTGGGGCGGCTTCCGCGTCGTTCCGGAGACCGTCGAGTTCTGGCAGGGCCGCGCGAACCGCCTCCACGACCGACTCCGCTATGTCGCGGAACCCGACGGGACCTGGCGGGTGGAGCGGCTCAGCCCCTGAATCCGCCGTCGAACCGCCGTCGAACGCAGACGACCCGCGAGCTCTGGTCCCCCCGCCTGGCGGCGGAGAAGCCGGCCGGACGTACCGGCGAGCTCGCGGGTCGGGTGACTGCGTTGGATTAGGCCGGCTGCACGTAACGCGTACGCGCTGGTCCGGCACCGCAACGGGTGTGGTGACGGGCGCTAGCCCGCAGCCACCTCCGACGTCCGGTGTGCGTACATGCTCCGAACCACCTCCTTTCTTCGGTGCTCCCCACCTTAAGAACCGGTTCGCCACCGATCAACAGCTTTTTCCGGAGACCGGCGGCGCTGTTTGGCGCGGTCCCCGGCACGCCGGGAGCGAGGCCGGTGCCGGTGCAACGATTTCGTAGAATCTTTCCGGAAGCGCATGTGGGCTGGGTCACGTTCGAGTTGAATGAGAAGGAGTGAGGGGACGAGCGCCGTACGTACGGACGCAGCAGCCTGCAGGGGGTTCCAGGTGAGTGCTTCCCGGCGTAGGGGGACCACGGACGAGCTGGGGCCGGGCGAGCCCGAGCGGGACGGTTCCGATCTTCTGGCCGCGCTCCTCGACGGGATGGACGCGGCGTTGTGCGCCCTGGACGCCGAGGGCGTCGTGACCCACTGGAACCGCGAGGCCGAGCGGATTCTCGGCTGGGCCGCCGCCGAGGCCGTGGGGCGGCACGGATTCGCCGGCTGGGCCGTGCGCAGCGCCGACGCCGCCGAGGTCGAGGCGTGGCTGATGTCCGCGATGCAGGCCCCCGGGCGCCAGGTGCACGAGTTCGCGCTGCTCACCAAGGACGGCGGGCGGGTGCTGGTGCGCACCCAGTCCGCGGCCGTGCGGGGACCCGACGGGAAGCCCGCCGGGGTCTACTGCGCCTTCAGCGAGGTCCATGCGCAGATCGACCTGGAGCGCTCCATCGCGCTCAGCGAGGCCCTGTTCGAGGACGCGAGCTGGGGCGTGGTGCTGGTCGACGCCGACCTGCGGCCCGCCGTCGTCAACGCCCACGCCGCCCGGGCGCTCGGCATCGGCCGCACGGCCGTGCTCGGACGTCCGCTCGGGGAGCTGCTGGCGCAGGGGGTCGAGGAGCTGGAGAGCGCGCTGACGCATGTGCTCGCCGAGGGCGCGCCGCCCGCACCGGCCGAGATGTGGGTGAGCCTGCGCACGGCGGAGGGCGAGAAGCGGCGGTGCTGGCGCAGCGGATTCGTACGGCTGGCCACCCCGCTCGCGGAGGAACCGGTCCCGCTGGGTGTGGGATGGCTGTTCCAGGACGTCACCGAGGCCAAACAGAGCGAGCAGGAGGCGGCGCTGCTGCGCTTCCGCGCCAACCAGCTGCACCGCGCCGCGCGGGCGGCCGCCGAGTGCGAGGACCCGGCGGAGGCGGCCACCGTCCATCTGGACTTCGCGCTCGCCGGATTCGCCGATCACGCCGTGCTCGACCGGGTGGCGGGCGGTCCGGTGGCGGACGGGGAGGGCCCGGTGCGCCTGGTGCGGGCCGCCGAGACACCGGCCGGCGCACCCGGCCCCAGCCTGCTCGCCGGAAAGGCCGGGCTGCCCGTCCGGTACGGCGAGGGACACCCGGCCCTCCAGTGCGTGGAGCGCGCCGGATGCGTGCGGGCCGGCGCGGGCTCGGTGGACCCGGAGCGGGCACGGGAGTGGGCGCTCGCCCGGCAGTGGCCCCCGGACGCGGTCCACGCGCTGTGCGCGGTGCTCCGCAGCCGGGGCCGGACACTGGGGGTGGTCACGTTTCTGCGGGGCGCCGGACGCAGCCGGTTCGAACGCGCCGACGCGGTCTACGGGGAGGACGTGGCGGTACGGATCGCCGCCGCCCTGGACCTGGCCGACCTGGCGCGGGACGCGCGGTAGCCGGCGCGGGGGCGCGGCCGGCTATTGCTGCCGGTAGAAGATCCGGTCGCCGTACTCCCGCAGCACCCGCCTGTTCCAATCGTGGCCGCCGTCGACGTTCCCCGACCTGAGCAGCGGCGGCTCGATGCCGCGGTCGGCGAGGTCGGCAGCGGCCGTTGCCATGACCGCCTGGAGCAGGGCCGTGGTGACGACGGTGGAGGCGGGGGCGAAGGGCGCGGGGATGGTGTCGAGGGTCAGCTCGGCGTCACCCACCGCGATCTTCGAGTCGAGCACGAGGTCGCAGTGGTCCTTGAGGTACGTGCCGGAGGCGTGCCGCGACTTCGTCTCCGAGGCGTACGCCACCGAGGTCACCCCGATGACCTTGACGCCGAGGGCGCGGGCGTTCACGGCCATCTCCACCGGGAGCGCATTGCGTCCGGACAGGGAGATGATCAACAGCAGGTCGCCCGACCGCAGCGGGCTGGAGTCGAGCACCGCGCTGGCCAGGCCGTCGACCCGCTCCAGCGCGGAGCCCAGGGTGGCCGGCATGACGTCGACGCCCACGACACCGGGGACCGCGAGCAGGTTCATCAGGGCGAGGCCGCCCGCACGGTAGACGAGGTCCTGCGCGGCCAGCGAGGAGTGCCCCGCGCCGAAGGCGAACAGGCGGCCGCCCGAGGCGACGGTGTCCGCGATCAGGGCGCCCGCCGCCGCGACCGGCTCCGCCTCCTCCTCCCGAACCCGCCGCAGCAGCCCGATCGCCGCGTCGAAGAACCGCTCGGCCGGCGTGCTCGCCTGCCGCGGCTCCCCGCCCGGCCGCTCCCCGCCCCGTGGCTCCCCGCCACTCGGCCTCTCGCTCATCGGCGGCGTCCCCTTCGTAGTCTCGGTGTCTCGATCCCGGCGGACGGCGCCCACACGGCACACCGACCACGCACCGGCGCCCGTGACGGCCCGTGTCGCGGATCACGTTGCGGTCTGGACCAGTGGGATGTCAACACGGCACCCGCGCGTTCGGACGCGCTCCCATACCCGCCGCCGGGACCCCCGTAACCCCCTGGTTGCTTCGCCGCGCCCCGGTTGTCAGTGGGATGCGTCAGAATTGAATCCAGGGCCAGCGCACGCGCCGGTGAGCCGTGGAGCCTCCGGCAGATCTCATCGAGGGGCACGTATGTCCGGACTGATCGACACCACGGAGATGTATCTCCGCACCATCCTCGAGCTCGAGGAGGAAGGCGTGGTCCCCATGCGCGCCCGCATCGCCGAGCGGCTGGACCAGAGTGGTCCGACGGTCAGCCAGACGGTGGCGCGGATGGAGCGTGACGGTCTGGTGGCGGTCGCGCCGGACCGCCACCTTCAGCTCACGGACGAGGGCCGTCGCCTCGCCACCCGCGTGATGCGCAAGCACCGCCTCGCCGAGTGCCTGCTGGTCGACGTGATCGGGCTGGAGTGGGAGCAGGTGCACGCCGAGGCGTGTCGCTGGGAGCACGTGATGAGCGAGGCGGTGGAGCGCCGTGTCCTGGAGCTGCTGCGCCACCCCACCGAGTCGCCCTACGGCAACCCGATCCCGGGCCTGGAGGAGCTGGGCGAGAAGGACGGCGCGGACCCGTTCCTGGACGAGGGCATGGTCTCGCTGGCCGAGCTCGACCCGGGCACGGACGGCAAGACCGTCGTCGTGCGGCGCATCGGCGAGCCCATCCAGACGGATGCGCAGCTGATGTACACGCTGCGGCGGGCGGGCGTGCAGCCCGGCTCGGTGGTCAGCGTGACGGAGTCCGCGGGCGGCGTCCTGGTCGGCAGCGGCGGGGAGGCCGCCGAGCTGGCGTCGGACATCGCGTCCCATGTGTTCGTGGCCAAGCGCTGAGCGGTTCCACATCGAGAGCCGTACGCTCCGGCGGCCCTCAATCGCCCCCGACGCACGCGGCGTTCATCCCGAGCCCGTCAACTCCCGTGATTCCAGGGGCGGTTGTGGCGGTCTTGCGTTACCGCCGGAACCAAGATTCAGTGTGCGGAATCGCAGCGCTTCGGCCGTTCGCGTGCGAGGCTGTCGCATAAGGCATATGACCTGAGGGCTCTTGGCCGGTGGATGACGGCGATGTCGCCTGGTCAGGAAGGGAGCGGGCGGATGTGCCACGGGCATGGGGTGAGCCCCGGCGCCCTTGGGCGCCGGGGCCTGTCCTCCCCTGTTCTGACCCGGAGCCCCGAGCTCTCAGGGTCATCCCCCTCGGACCGGTTTTCCCCGAGCGGTCCGCCTCCCGCAGAAGATCTCCCCGCGCAGACGGCGGCCAATCATCGAGGGGGGTCACTCGAAGGAGGGGTGTTGCCCTCCGGAACCGCATTTTCGAATAGTCATTCGATAGCGTGGGGGTGACGGTCTCATCGGACCGTGCGCTGTACCAATCGGCGCATTGTGCGTCAGAAACAGCGGAAACAGCAGGAGCAGCAGGGCGACAGCGGCAGCAGGACGAGCGCGTGGACCGACCGCGCGAAGCGGGGCGAGCGGTCCGAGCGGAGCAGGGGGGTGCCTGGAGGATGGTGCGGCGCATCGACGTGACGGGAGCGGACGGCGTACGCCTCGCCGCATGGGAGTTCGCCGACCCTCCCAAGACCGGGGAGAACGAGCGTGTGCCCGGAGTGCTGTTACTGCACGGGCTCATGGGGCGGGCCTCGCACTGGGCCTCCACCGCCCGCTGGCTGTCCGAGCGCCGTCGCGCCGTCGCGCTCGACCAGCGCGGTCACGGCCGGAGCGGCAAACCGCCCGAGGGTGACTACACCCGCGAGGACTACGTCGACGACGCCGAGGCCGCCGTCGAACAGCTCGGCCTCGCCCCCGCCGTCCTCATCGGCCACGCCATGGGCGCCCTGACCGCCTGGCAGCTCGCCGCCAAGCGCCCCGATCTGGTCCGCGGCCTGGTCATCTGCGATATGCGGGCCTCCGCGCTCGGCGCCGCCTCGCAGCGCGAGTGGGAGGGCTGGTTCAAGTCCTGGCCCCTGCCCTTCGCCACCCTCGCCGACGTCCGCAAGTGGTTCGGTGAGGACGACCCCTGGGTGGAGCGCCCCAATCCGGCCCGCGGCGCGTTCTACGCCGAGGTGATGGCCGAGTCCGCGGACGGCTGGCGGCCCGTCTTCGAACCCGAGCAGATGCTCAAGTCGCGCCAGACGTGGGTGTACGACGCGCACTGGGAGGAACTGGCACAGGTCCAGTGCCCGGCCCTGGTCGTCCGCGGCCTGGACGGCGAACTGGGCCGGGCGGAGGCCCAGGAGATGGTGCGCGTCCTGCCGCACGGCCGGTACGCGGAGGTGCCCGATGCCGGCCACCTCGTCCACTACGACCAGCCGGATGCATGGCGCGCCGCGATCGAACCGTTCCTGGACGGCCTGCTCACCCCGTCCTGACCGGCCGCCCGGCGATCGCACCTGCCGGCCCACCGACGACGGCCGCCGGACGTTCCCTAGCCCTTGCTGACCGCCGCCAGGATCTCCGGCAGCCGTTTCGCCGTACGGGGAGCCGCGAGGCGTAGGCCGAGGAGGAGGAGCAGCGCCCCGTACGCGGCGCCGGCGGGCAGCAGCAGCCAGCTCCAGCGGTCCCCGCCCGCCGTGACGTTCAGCCAGATCGTGGCCGCGATCACGGGCGAGGAGAGCAGGGCGGCCGAGACCATGCCGCCGAGGATGGAGATCCAGGCGAGCCCGGCCTGCCCGGGGGCCACGTTCTTGTAGCCCTCCTGCGGGATCGAGTACGGGAAGCGGGCCGAGGACCAGGCGCCGGTGGCCAGCATGGCGCCGAGCAGGGCGAAGGACAGCCCGAGCACCTCGGGCAGCTTGGGCCAGTCGTCGAGCAGCGCGGTGGTGACGACGGTGACGAGAGTGGCGTACGGCAGTGTGATCAGCAGCAGGGCCAGCGCACGGCCGCGCAGTTCGGCGTAGGCGTCACGGGGCGAGGAGATCGCCATCGCGACCATCCAGAAGGCGGAGGTGTCCTGGCCGAACTGGTTGTACATCTGGATGCCGAGCATCCCCGCCGCGAAGCAGGCGAAGTAGAGGGAGCCGGTGCCCTGGAGGGCGTTGAAGACCGGCACGATCAGCCCGATCGCGAGCGAGGTCACCCACGCCGCCTTGGTCTTGGGGTCGCGCCACACGTAGCGCAGACTGCGCTCCATCACCGTGCCGGTGCGGCCCTGGGGCAGCAGCCGGGAGGGCCCCGCCGAGCCGCGTTCCCGGGGGCCCGGTTCGGCGGCCTGGAGCGTGGACTCGTCCGGCGCGGTCATCAACTTCGTCAGACTGCGCGACCACAGGGCTCCCAGCCCCGCCACGGCGGCGGCGCTCAGCGCGAGCTGGGCGAGCCCGGTGCCGTAGGAGCCCTTGCCCACCGAGTCCACCGCGCCGATCGCGGAGGCGGGCGGGATCCAGCGCAGCACGTTCCCGACCGGGTCCAGCTGTCCCAGTCCGGCCGTTCCCAGCCGCTGGGCGCCGAAGTTCACGAGCTGGGTGCCGACCGCGATGACAAGCCCGCTCAGGACGGCCAGATCGCGGCCCTTGCGGCTGGTCAGCAGCCGGACGTTGGCGGCGGCGACGGCCCGCGCGAGCGCCACGCACACCAGCAGCGCGAGAACCACGGCGGCGACGGCGGTCGCGTAGGCGGCCGCCCCGTGCGCCACGGCCAGCACCGAACCGGCGAGCAGACACAGCGTGAACAGGGGCCCGATGCCGACCAGGGAGGCCGCCAGCAGGGCCCGTATGAGCGGCTGCGGGCGCAGCGGCAGCATCACCAGGCGGGTCGGGTCCAGCGTCTCGTCCCCGCTGGGGAAGAACAGCGGCATGACGGCCCAGCCCAGCGCCAGGATCTCGGCCAGCAGCACGGCGATGGTGGTGGCGTGCGCGCTGCCGCGCAGGGCGATCAGACCGATCAGCTGGAGGGCGGCGAACAGGATCACGACGACGACGGACGTGAGATACACGGCCCGCCGCCCGGCGGACTGCCGCAGCCCGTTGCGCAGCAGGGACAGCTTGAGGCGTACGACGGTGGCGGTGAGACCGGTGGTGCTCATCGGGCGCCGCCGCCGAGCCAGTCGAGGTCGGTGCCGGCGCTGTGGGCGCGCGCACCGACGAGCTCGAGGAACGCCTGCTGGAGCGTGGGCGCGCCGCCGCGCACCTCGGCGAGCGGGCCGTGCGCGCGGATGCGCCCGGCGGCCATGACCGCGACCCAGTCGCACAGCGACTCGACCAGCTCCATGACATGGGAGGAGAAGACGACGGTGGCACCCGAGGAGGTGTACCGCTCCAGGACGCCGCGGATGGTCTGCGCGGAGACGGGGTCCACGCCTTCGAACGGCTCGTCCAGGAAGAGGACTTCCGGGTTGTGGAGGAGGGCGGCGGCCAGCCCGATCTTCTTGCGCATGCCGGTCGAGTAGTCGACGACGAGTTTGTGCTGGGCCCCGGCCAGGTCGAGGACGTCGAGGAGCTGGGTGGCCCGCTTGTCCACCTCGGCGCCGGGCAGTCCGCGCAGCCTGCCCGTGTACGCGAGCAGTTCGCGCCCGGAGAGGCGTTCGAAGAGACGCAGCCCCTCGGGCAGTACGCCGATACGGGCCTTGACCGCGACCGGGTCCCGCCACACGTCGTGCCCGGCGATCTCGACGGTTCCCTGGTCGGGCCGCAGCAGCCCGGTGACCATGGACAGGGTGGTGGTCTTTCCGGCGCCGTTCGGCCCGACGAGCCCGATGAACCGTCCGGCGGGCAACTCCAGATCGATGCCCGCGACGGCGACCTGCTCCCCGTACCTCTTCCAGAGCCCCTGCACCCGTACGGCGGCCATACCCGCCCCAGCTCCCTCGCTCATAGGAGCACCTTAGGGGGAGGCGTGCCCCGGCAGGGGCGCGGGACCGTGACCGTCATACGGCTCCGCAGCGCGGGGGCGAGCGATCGCAAAGGGGGCCGGCAGCCGCCGGGGAACCCGCATCCCGCGGACCGGGCCGGATACCGCCTACCGGTCCCTGCCGCACGCGTACGCCAACGGAGAGATCAACTCCTCCGCGTCCGGCAGCCACCGGTTCGCCGGCGTCGGCCGGCAGGCCCACTGCACGGCCCCCCGAGATCCATACCGTGTGGGCGGCACTGTCACGTACCCGCCCTCGCCGAGGGTGACCAGGTCGAGGGAGGACGGCGACCAGCCCAGGTTCCGCACCAGGTCGGTGACCTTCGCCGAAGCGCCGGGGAGGACGAAGAACTGCATACGCCGGTCCGGCGTCAGCGTCACCGGCCCGAGGGTCAGCTCCATCCGCTCCATGCGTGCGAGGGCGAGGAAGCCGGCCGTCTCCGGGACGTCGACGGCGTCGAAGGTGCGTCCGGTGGGCAGCAGGATGGACGCCCTGGGCTGCTTGGACCACAGACGGCGTGCGACCGTCGCACTGCCGGTCGCCTGCGTCGTCCAGTCGTCGCGTGCCGGATGGGCGCCGGGCGTGGGGCACGTGGGCTGACCACAGGAGCAGCGGTGCATCCCGTCCACGGCTTCCAGCCACGTCCCCGGAAACACCTCCCAGTGGCGTTCCTCGATGTAACGAACCGCGGCTTCCAGGAGGGAGTCGCCGCGCTGCTTCGGGATGTGGGCAGCTTCAGGGCCCGCGATGGTCTCTTCCACGATGAACTCAACTCCAGCCGTCACCGGGGGTTACGGCCGCTTACCGCGAGCCATCTCCCGTTCCGGAAACGGTTTTTGGGCATGTCCTTTTTGTCCTACATGCGCCGGGGAGGAGCATCGTTTTCGCGGGCGGGGCGCATGGATGCACGGGTGGGGGCGCGCAAGAGGAACGGCAGCGGGGGTGGGGTAACCAGGTGAGGGGTTCGGCAACAGTCGTTACCCCGGCAATCCTCGCATGTCTCGCATCAGAGGCATGTCCGCTGGGCATCGATCTTCAAGGCCGGATCTTTTCGGTGCACACGAAGGTGCTCCGGCGGTCCGGCCGCTGAAGACACGTCAACTCGGTGCGTGAGCAGGCACCGCAGCCACAGGGGGTACGCCATGGCCGCAAGGCCACTCGTCGCGCGACAGCCGAACGAACGGCTGCAAGCACTCATTCAGGAAGCGGGCTGCTCGAACGCGGGGCTGGCCCGCCGGGTCAACATGTGCGGTGCGGAACACGGCCTCGATCTGCGTTACGACAAGACGTCGGTGGCCCGTTGGCTGCGAGGACAGCAGCCGAGGGGCCGGGCCCCGGCGATCATCGCCGAGGCGCTCGGCCGCAAGCTCGGCCGCACGGTCACGATCGACGAGATCGGCATGGCCAACGGCAAGAACCTCGCGTCCGGCGTGGGCCTGCAGTTCTCGCCGACGGTGCTCGGCGCCATCGAGCAGGTCTGCGAGCTGTGGCGCAGCGACGTCGGCCGCCGGGACTTCCTGTCCGGCTCGTCGGTGGCCGCGTCCGCTCTGGTCGAGCCGAGCCGGGACTGGCTGATCTCCGCGCCGGACGCGCAGGTCGCCCGGTCGGCCGGGCCGCGGGTGGGCCCGTCGGACGTGGCCGCGGTGCGCGCGACCACCCAGGCGCTGGTGGAGCTGGACCACCAGTACGGCAGCGGGCATGTGCGCCCGGTCGTCGTGCACTACCTCAACAGTGTCGTCTCGGGACTGCTGGCCGGCTCCTACCGGGAGGCCGTGGGGCGTGAGCTGTTCGCCGCGGTCGCGCGGTTGACCGAGCTCGCCGGGTACATGGCCGTCGACACCGGGCAGCCCGGTCTCGCCCAGCGGTACTACATCCAGGCGCTGCGGCTCGCCCAGGCGGCGGGGGACCGGGGCTACGGCGGCTATGTGCTCGCGGCCTCCATGAGCCACCTCGCCGCGCAGCTCGGAAACCCACGCGAGATCGCACAGTTGGCGCGCGCGGCCCAGGAGGGGGCGCGCGGGCGGGTCACACCGCGCGCGGAGGCGATGTTCCATGCGGCCGAGGCGCGGGGGCATGCGCTGATGGGAGATGTGCGTGCCACGCAGCTCGCGGCGGGGCGCGCGGTCACGGCGCTGGAGGCGGTCAATGCGGCCTCCGGGGACGATCCGGCGTGGATCGCCCACTTCGACCATGCGTATCTGGCGGACGAACTGGCCCACTGCCACCGGGATCTGGGGCAGGCCGAGGCGGCCGTGCGGCGCGCGGAGGAATCCCTCGAGGGGCACCCCGAGTCCCGGGCCAGGCGCCGGGCGATCGGCTATGTGCTGCTCGCCACCGCCCAGGTGCAGCAGCGGGAGGTGGAACAGGCCTGCCACACCGGCCTGAAGGCGGTGGAACTGCTCGCCTCCCTGCGCTCCAACCGTGGCGCAGAGTATCTGGAGGACTTGCAGCAGCGGCTGGAGCCGTACCGGGAGGAGGCGGTGGTACGGGAGTTCGGGGCCCGAATGGAACTGGCCGCGGCGGCGTAGGCCGGGCGGGGTCGCGCAGTCGGGCTGTGCTTGCGGCTTGGCTTGGGGCGCGGTGGCGGGGCGTGTTCCGGGGCCCGGCCATCCTGGCGGGCTGAGGCTGAGGCTGAGGCTGAGGGGCGGGGTCCGTTCCCGGGGTCGGGCTGTCGGCGCGAGGCCCGGGCTGCGGTGGCGGGGCTGGTCCCGGTGACGGGCCTGGTGCCGGCCGGGGCGGCGTATGCCCGGGCGGCGCGTCCGGCCCCCGGGACGCATCCCCGTCGGCGGAGCATCGTCGCTGCCGGGTGGTTTGTGGCTGCTCGCGCGGTTCCCCCGCCCCTCGGCGGGACGCTCCGCCCGTGCTGCGTGGCACCCGGCTCCAGGGACCCGGTAGCGTGAGCCGACGATTCCGTAGGTTCCCCCATTCGTAGGAGTCCCGGTGACGCAGAGTGGACAGGGCGAGGAGCCCTCGGCGCGGCCCGCGCGCGAAGGCATCGTGCTGCCCTCCGACGGCGGCGAGCCCTTGCTGCCGGGCACGGCGGGCGGAACGAACGGTTCCACCGTCCCGACGGGTGGTCGCGACGGCCAGGCAGCCCCGGCAGGCGGACAGAGCTGGGGCCAGCCGTGGGGCCCGGGGCAGTCCGCCCAGACGCCGCCCGCCCAGAACTGGGGCGGCGCCGACGCGGGGCAGTCCTGGGGCGCACAGCCGTCCTGGGAGTCCGCCGACCCACGGACCGCCTGGGGCACCGGTCCCGCACCGCAGCAGGGGGCCGGACCCCTGCCGCCCGAGAGCGCGCAGCCGTCCCCGTACGGGATGCACGGACAGCCCGGCGCCCAGGCCGCACCGCACCCGCAGCACTCCGCGCCCCTGCCACCCGCGGACGAGGGCGCCACGCAGTACATCCCCCCGGTGACCAACGCGCCCGACGAGGGCGCGACGCAGTTCCTCCCGCCGGTCGGCGCGGGAGCCCTGCCGCCGGAGATGCCGGCGGACGACGCGACCCGGTTCCTCGGGCGTGCCGGGGCCGTGCCTTCCGCCCCCGGTCCCGATGCGCAGGCCACGCAGTACCTCCCGCCCGTACCCGGGCAGCCGGGCCCGGCCCCCTACGGTGCGCCGCCGGCTGCGCCCGGGACCGCCGGTCAGCCGCCCGCCGTGTTCGACAACCTCTTCCGCGACGGCTCGGGCGGAGCCGAGTCCACCCAGCACCTGCCGCGGTTCGACGCGGCGGGCGCACCGGGCATGCCCGCGGGCCGGGACGGCGGCGACGAGGGAGGCGGCGGTATCCGCTCGCGCATCCCGCTCCTCGCGGCCGTCGGCGTGGGCATCGTGGTCCTCGGCATCGGGGCGGGCGCCCTGCTCGGCGGTGGGGGCGGCGACGGCAAGGACAACCACAGCACGTCCGTCGCGGCGACCGGACCGGCCAAGGACTCCTCGTCCTCCTCCCCGGACGGTGCCGACCCCGCCCAGGCGCAGGCCGCCGCGCTCGACAAGCTCCTCGCCGACAGCGGCAACAGCCGCGGCACGGTGATCAAGGCGGTGGCCGACGTCAAGGGCTGCCAGAACCTCGACCAGGCCGCCAACGCCCTGCGCGACGCGGCTAAGCAGCGCAACGACCTGGTCACCCGGCTGTCCGGGCTCGCGGTGGACAAGCTCCCCGGTCACGGCGAGCTGACCGCCGCGCTCACCAGCGCCTGGAAGGCGTCCGCGGCCGCCGACACCCACTACGCCGCCTGGGCCGACCAGGTCTCGGGCAACAAGAAGGCGTGCAAGAAGGGCCAGGCGCGCACCACCGGCCAGACCGCGGCCGGCAACCGGGCCAGCGTCACCGCCAGCGCCCAGAAGAGCAAGGCCGCGGGCCTGTGGAACGCCATCGCGCAGAAGTACGGCCTGACCCAGCGCCAGCCGACCCAGCTCTGACCGCCGCGGGGCGCCTCACCCGGTCCTCGCGGCGGGGCGCCTCACCCGGTTGCGGGGAGGGGGCGCATCACCCGGTTGCGGGGAGGGGGCGCATCACGAGCTCGTCGCGTTCTCCAGGGTCTTCGACACGTTCACAAAGCCCTTGCGTGCCCCCACCAGCTGCCCGTCGCGGACGACCTGGAAGGTCACGTCCGAGTTGATCAGGCGTGGGAAGTCGACGACCGCGGTCAGGTCCTGGAAGCGCCACCTCAGGGTCGGCGTGAGACCGCCCGTGTCCACTTGCAGGCCGTTGTCGAGGGCCGCGCGGATCGTCCGCGCCGAGACCTCGCCGTTGCCGAGCGAGGCGACGGCCTTCGCCAGGACGGTGTACGCGATCCAGGTGGTCTGCACCCCGGCGTCCGCCGGATCGATCCGGTTGTCGCCGAAGGCCTGCTCGCGGATCACCTTCTTCATGGAGTCCCAGCGCGCGTCGGAGGCCTCCGGGTACCAGCTGGTGACGTATGCGCCCTCGTACGGACCCGACTTGCCGCCCGACGCGTCGATGGCGGACTGGTCGACGCTGCCGAGCACGGAGGCCGTGCCCACCGCCGGGTACCCGTCGCTCAGCCGGCGGAAGGAGTCCATGAAGGTGCCGGTGCGCTCGTCGAGGGAGGGCACCACGCACCCCTTCCTCTGAGGGGTCGTGGTCGCCTTCCGAAGTGCCTCCTGCGCCTGGACGTCGAGGGCGGTGGCGTCCTCGGCGGCGCGCACGTCGGCGGCCGCGTCGTGGCCGCCCGCCTTCAGCCCGGCGTTGAGCAGCAGCGGGAGCTGGTCGCCGGCGATGGTGTCGGGCCGCACCAGCGCGACGGGACCGCACTTCGCGCCCAGCTCCTCGCCGAGTCCGGCCAGCAGTGCGGGCTGACCGCCGTTGACGGGGTAGGAGAGCACGCTCTTGAACTCGTCGTCGGTGAGCCCGTAGCCGCCGATGTAGGGGATGCCCGCCGACTCCAGCGGGGAGAGGAAGGAGGACGCGTACTGGCTGTAGGAGCCGACGACCGCGACGACGTTCTCCTTGACGGCGGTGCGGGCGCATTTCGCCGCGCCCACGTAGTCGTTGTGGTCGTTGCAGGTCAGAACGTTGAGCTTGCGGCCGCCGAGTCCGCCGTGCGCGTTGATGTAGCGCGCGTACGCCCTGGCCATGGCCGGCATGCCCGGCTTGTTGGTCGCCGAGGTCTTCTCCGGCGCCCAGGTCATGACGGTCACGGTGTTGTCCCCGGATCCCCCCGTGGTCCCGGGGACGACACCGCATGCGGCGGCGATCGACGCGACCGCCACCAGCGCGCCCGCGGAGAACAGGGCCGCCCTGACACGGGGAGTCGCTGCTCTGCGGACGGAGCCCTGCACAGGGGTGCGGGTGGGGGAGGAGCTGGTGTCTCGCCTGCCGGTCATGGACACTCACGATTCCGTCACATCACTAACCCGGAAGTGACCTCCGGTCAACGCGAGGTGACTCAGAGGTGAATTGCGGGGGCCGGTGATGCGTATTCAACGGGGAACGTACGATCGGTGACCGTGCAAGGTTCGGAGAACTCTTCCCGTCGCGGCCGTCGCTCCTCCACCATGGGCGGCATGCCACTCAACGACATGCCGTGGTGGCGCTGGCGCAGCAATGTGCGCTCCGCGCTGCACATGCTCTCCGACCCGGTGTTCCAGCGAGATGTCTGGATGGCCGGTATCGACGGATACGGCGACTTCACCGACGCCGTGTACCGCCTGGTCGAGGACACCTGGCTGGACAACTGGTCGGCCGAGAAGTACGTCGGCACGATCTTCCGCGACTCGCAGGAGGCGGCCCTCGTGGACACCGCCGTCCTGCGCGTGCTGCGGATCATGCACCAGGTCGGGCCGGACGCGCCCGTGGCGGCGTACCTCGACCACCACGGCTGGCCGGAGGCGGTGCGGGCGGCACGCGACGCGCATGTGCGGCTCTCGGTGAGCGACGGCGACGACCCGGACACGCCCCCGCGGACGCTCGAGGTGCTGCGCATCCTCACGCGGACGGCGTAGCCGTCCCGCTGCGCCGTCCGCGTGGCGGGACGGCGCCCCCTGCGGGCCCGCGGACATGAGACCCTGGCGTGCATGAGTGAGCAGTCCTCCCGGGCCGCGGCCCCCGCCGACCAGTACGTCCTCACCCTCTCGTGCCCGGACAAGCAGGGCATCGTGCACGCCGTGTCGAGCTACCTCTTCATGACCGGCTGCAACATCGTGGACAGCCAGCAGTTCGGAGACCACGACACAGGACTGTTCTTCATGCGGGTCCACTTCTCCGCGGAAGCTCCGGTCACCGTGGACAAACTGCGGGCGAGCTTCGCGGCGATCGGCGACTCCTTCCAGATGGAATGGCAGATCAACCGGGCCGACGAGAAGATGCGCGTCATCCTGATGGTCAGCAAGTTCGGCCACTGCCTGAACGACCTGCTCTTCCGCGCCCGGACCGGCGCGCTGCCCGTCGAGATAGCGGCCGTCGTGTCCAACCACACCGACTTCGCCGAGCTGGTGGGCTCGTACAACATCCCCTTCCACCACATCGCTGTGACGAAGGACACCAAGCCCGAGGCCGAGGCGCGGATGCTCGAGCTGGTCCGCGAGTGCGACGTCGAGCTGGTGGTCCTGGCCCGCTATATGCAGGTGCTCTCGGACGACCTGTGCAAGCAGCTCAGCGGCCGGATCATCAACATCCACCACTCGTTCCTGCCGAGCTTCAAGGGCGCGAAGCCGTACCACCAGGCCCACGCGCGCGGGGTCAAGCTGATCGGTGCCACCGCGCACTACGTCACGGCCGACCTCGACGAGGGCCCGATCATCGAGCAGGAGGTCGAGCGGGTCGGCCATGGAGTGACCCCGGACCAGCTGGTGGCGATCGGCCGCGACGTGGAGTGCCAGGCGCTGGCGCGCGCGGTCAAGTGGCACGCCGAACGCCGGATCCTGCTGAACGGCCGGCGCACGGTGGTGTTCGCGTAGGGCCCCGGTCTACATCCGGCTCAGGGACGCGGCCGCGAACAGCACGTCCCTGATCGCCTCCCGGTCGCCGAGCTGCCCCGCGGCCGCTTCCTCGGGCGGCACATGGCCGGCGGCCAGCCGGCAGAACTCCGCTCCGTCCAGTGCGACATGCGCCACCTCGTGCTCGGCGGAGGCGACCGCGCCGGGGGATTCGAGGGCGATCAGCCACTCGCCGCCGCCCGAGCCCTCGATCTCCAGACGCAGGCTGCGCCCGGGCTCCCCCGCCGGAACCAGGTGCCGGGTGCGGGCGGGCGAGGCCAGCCCGGCTCGCCGCCGTGCCGCAAGCACGGCGGGCAGCATCCGCGCCGCCAGGTCGATCATCCGGTTCAGATGGCGCGGCGCCGGCGGCTCGTACGGATAGTCGACGGCGCCCGCGATGTCCTCCGCGTGCACCCAGCACTCGAAGGCCCGGTCCAGCATCGCGTCGCGCAGCGGCAGCTCGAACCCGCCGTACGGCACCGAGAGCTTCCCGGTCCCGCCGGTGAACGACACCGTCCGCACCAGTTGGTGACTCTGCTCGCGCCAGGGAACCCGCACGGACCGGGTCGGCGGGAAGTGGGAGTCGCGCCAGTACGCCTCCGTGCGCCCGCGTGGCGTGGCGGACCCGGCGGCCGCGCCCGCGAGCGGGTCGTCGAGCCCCAGCGTCACCGCCACCAGCCCGTCCACGGAGAGCAGATGGGCGATCACCCCCGCGACGGTCGTACGACGACTCGCCGGCCGGTTCCCGTCGAACCACCGCAGCCGTACGGGCGCGTGCCACTCGGCCTCGCCTATGTCCTGGAGCAGGGCGTCCAGGCGCGCGGCCTCCGCGTCGTACGGAGCGGCCCAGTCCGGTACCGGGATACGGGGCGGGCGCCGGTCCAGGCAGCTCTCCAGGACCCGGGTGCGCAGGCCCGGATCCAGGTCGAGGCTCTCCGGGCGCTGCAACAGCCCCACGGCCTCGCGCAGCCGCCGCGCCTCGTCCGCGCACGGGCCGCAGCCGCCGAGGTGCGCCTCCACGGCCGCGGTCTCCTCCGCCGAACAGGCGGCGAGCGCCCAGGCCCCGAGCAGCGACTTCAGCACCCGGTGCTCGAGCACGGGCGGTCCTTGGGACGTCACGCGGCCCCCGGTTCGTCCGGGGCGGCGTCGGGTCCCGAGGGGTCGGTCTCGTAGGCAGTGGACAGCAGTTGGAGGCCGAGGCGGAGACGGCGGCGGGCCTCGTCCTCCGTGATGCCGAGGTCGGTGGCCGTCTGGCGGTAGTCCCGGCGCTGGAAGTAGGCCCGTTCCAGGGCGGCGCGCAGCGGTGCCGGCATCGAGGTGACGATGTAGTCCGCGCGGGCCGTGACCGCGGCGTGGCGCACCTTGTGCTCCAGCTCCTCGGGGGTGCCCCGGCCGCACCGGGCGAGCGCGGCGGTCTCGGTGGCGCGCAGCCGCTGGACGGCGAGCCGGTGGGTCAGCATGGCGACCCAGGAACGCAGGGGACCCTGCTTCGGGTCGTAGGCCTCGGGGTTGTGCCAGACATGGGCGAACACCTCTCGCGTGATGCCGTCGGCCGCTTCCTCGTCCCCGAGCACACGGTGGGCGAGCCCGTGCACGAGCGAGGCGAACCGGTCGTAGCACTCGCCGAGCGCGGCCGCCTCGCCGCGGGTGAGCCGCTGCTGCATCCTGCGGTCCCACCGGGGTGGTGCGTCCTTCTTCGCCATGCGGCCCCTCCTCCCCCCTCCCTGCCCGGCGCCCCGGTCCGGCCCAGCCTGTGGCCCCTGCCTCCTCGAATGTAGTCGGCACGTCGGACAGCGCACGCCCCTTTGCGGCAATGTGCGCCCCTCGGCGCGCCGCAGGTGATAGGGGGAGCAGCCGCATGGGACCGGTGTCGCGGACGACGACTCCCATCCACGGCCTCCGATCGGGAATGAACGGACCGGATCGTTACCGACCGGATTGGCTCATCTACCACGCGCTTTCGATCGATAGTTCGGTGTTTCATGGAGAGGCGTTGGGGCAGCCACGCTGATGGAAGCGTAGGGACGGCTTCCGTTTTTGTCGGGACGCAAGCGAGCGGGAGGCGTGGCGGTGACGCTCAAGGTGACCTACGGGGAGCGCGGTGAGTGGGCCGTGCTCCATGTCGCGGGCGAATTGGACCTGGTGACCTCCCCGGTGCTGCGCCAGCGGGTGCACGACGCCGTGGCGGACGGCCGCCATCGCGTGGTCCTCGACCTGTCGGAGGTCGTCTTCTGCGACTCCAGCGGTGTCGGCGTGCTCATCGCCACCCGCCGGCTGATCCGCTCCTGCCGGGGCGGGCTCAGACTGATCCTGCCCGGACGCAGCGCGGTGGAGGGCTCCCACGTCAACCGCGTCCTCGCCGCCCTCGGGGTGCGCCGCCTCTTCGAGGTCTACGCGGATGTCGTCTCGGCCACCGACGAGGAGTCACGCCCTCTCTCCGCGTAAGCCCTGCGCTCCCCGTGTGAGCCCTTGCGCCCCCCCGGCTCCAGTCCTTGCGCCCACGCGCGACGGCGCGCCCGGCGCATGCCGGTCAACGGAACGTCGCAGGACGGCCACACTGTTGTCGCAGAATTCCTGCGGTCTTGGTACAAGCGTCGTTTTCCGTCTCCCCGCGCACCTCCGGCATCGTACGCTCCGTGCCAGACGCACCACCGACCTCACGTAAGGCGGCCCGAGAACATCATGGTCAGCACCGAGTACGAGCGCAGGATCGCCGCCCGGTTCGCCACCTTCGACCAGGACGGCAACGGCTATATCGACCGCGAGGACTTCAGTGCGGCGGCCAAGTCCGTCCTCACCGAGTTCGGCACCGCGGCCAGATCCGAGCAGGGGCAGGCTCTGTACGCGGGTGGCGAGGCGTTCTGGCAGGGCATGGCCGGCATAGCGGACCGGGACGGCGACCAGCGCATCACCCGTGAGGAGTTCGTGGGCAGCGCGGTCAAGCGGCTGCGCGACAACCCCGAGCGGTTCGCGGAGATCGCCCGCCCCTTCCTGCACGCGGCGCTCGCCGTCGCGGACGGTGACCACGACGGCCGGGCCACCGTGCAGGAGACCGCGCGTGTCCTCAGGGCGCTCGGGGTGGGCGAGGACACCGCCCGGGCGGCCGCCGAGGCGCTCGACGCGGACAGTGACGGCCACGTCGGCGAGACGGAGATCGTGGCCGCGTTCGCGCGCTACTTCACCGTGCCGGAGTAGCGCTCCCGCAGCCTGTACTTGAGCACCTTCCGCAGGGTGTCGCTCCGCGGAAGGGCGTCCACCACCTCGAGCCGCTCCGGCAGCTTGTGCACGGACAGTCCTTCGGCGCGCAGATACGAGGCGACCGCGTCCAAGGTCAACACCCGCGCGCCAGGCTGACGTTCCACCACCGCGCAGACGCGTTCGCCGCACTCCTCGTCGGGCAGCCCGATCACCGCCACGTCCCGCACCGCGGGGTGCCCGTGCAGCAGGTCCTCGATCTCCTTGGCCGAGATGTTCTCGCCCTTGCGGATGATGACGTCCTTCAGTCGTCCGGTCAGCACCAGATGACCGCTGTCGGTGAGGTGTCCGAGGTCGCCGGTGACGAAGAACCCCTCATCGTCGAAGGCCTCCGCCGTCCGGGCCGGGTCCAGATACCCCTGGCAGACGGCTTCTCCCCGCAGGCGCACCTCGCCGTCGACGATCCGTATCTCCATCCCCTCGGGCGGCCGCCCCTCCGTCGTCGCCAGGTCCGTGGCCGAGTCGTCCGGCCGCCCCATGGTGATCATGGGCACCTCGGTCATGCCGTAGCCGTGGGCGAGCTGCACCCCCATCTCGCGCACGACGCGGTGGTAGAGCTCGGGGGGCTTGGGCGCCCCTCCGCCCGCCAGCAGCCGCAGCGTCGGGATGAGCGGGACTCCCGGCTGTTTGCGCTGCTCGGCGAGGAACATCGAGTAGAAGGCGGTGGACCCGCCGGCCACCGTCACCCCGTGCCTGCGGTAGCCCTCCAGCGCCTCCGGCAGCGCGAACCGCTCGAACATCACCGCCGGGAAGCCGTACAGCAGCAGCATCACCGTGTAGTCGGGGCCGCCGATATGCGCGTACGGGAAGGCGATCGAGCCCACGTCGTGCTCGGACAGGTGCAGCGCGTGCGCGAGGCAGGACCCGCCCGCGATGAGCGAACGGTCCGTGTGCAGCACGCCCTTGGGGTCGGAGGTCGTCCCGGAGGTCCAGTAGATCCAGCGGACCGAGGTGCCGTCGGCGGGCGGGGGAGGCAGCACGGACGGGTTCCCGTCGGGCAGGTCCTCGCCGTCGTACGCCCGGAAGACGCCCCGCGCGCCGAGCCGCCGCGCCATCGCCGTGTGGTCGAAGCCCCGCCAGGTGCCCGGCACCGCGAAGAACTCCGCCCCCGCCCGGTGGAGCGCGAAGCCGACCTCGCGTTCGCGGTAGAAGGGGATGACCGGCGTCTGGACGGCCCCGAGGCGGGCCAGTGCGAAGGACAGCAGGGCCGTCTCGATCCGGGTGGGCAGCTGCCAGGCGACCACGGTCCCCGGGCGTACACCCATGCCGTACAGCCCGGCGGCCACCCGCTCGGCCCGCTCGCACAGCTCACCGAAGCTCAGGGAACGGTCGTCCTGGAGCAGAACGGGCCGGTCGGGGGTGAGGGCGGCGCGCCGGGCGGCCAGTTCCCACAGCGTCCGGGAGGTGCCCAGCGCGTGCGCGGTGTCGTTCACATCGGCCCCCTGAGCTGACGGTTAGTCAGATAGTGCGCCGAGCGTAGGGCCGCTCGCCTTGCCGGTCCAGGGGTGCGGAGTTAATCTGCTTCCCGGACCGAACTGACGAACCATCAGATAATGTGCGACAGGGAGGGGCCGGAAACCAATGGTGAGCACGTCGTACCCGGACCGCTAGTGGAACTCGCCCACTCGCCCGAGGAGGAGGAGTTCCGGGCCCGGCTGCGCGCATGGCTGGCCGAGGTGCTGCCGACCCTGCCCCCGAAGCCGTCCCCCGACGACTGGCCGGCCCGGCGCGCCTACGACCTGGGCTGGCAGCGGATGCTGTACGACGCCGGATACGCGGGTCTGCACTGGGCCGTGGACGCGGGCGGACGGGGGGCCACCCCCACCCAGCACCTGATCTTCCTGGAGGAGACGGAGAAGGCGGGCGCCCCCTATGTGGGTGCCAACTTCGTCGGGCTGCTGCACGCGGGACCGACGATCGCCGCCGAGGGCACCCCCGGGCAGCGGGCGCGCTGGCTGCCGCCCGTGCTGCGCGGCGAGGAGGTGTGGTGCCAGGGGTTCAGCGAGCCGGACGCCGGCTCCGACCTGGCCTCGCTGCGCACGCGCGCGTGGCGGGACGGAGACACCTATGTGGTGAGCGGGTCCAAGATCTGGACCTCGCACGCCGAAGTGGCCGACTGGTGCGAGCTGCTGGTCCGTACGGACACCTCGGCGCCGAAACACCGGGGCATCACCTGGCTCGCGATGCCCATGGACGCGCCGGGCGTCACCGTACGGCCGCTGCGGACGCTCGCGGGGTCGAACGAGTTCGCCGAGGTGTTCCTCGACGAGGTGCGGGTGCCGGTGGCCAACCGGGTCGGCGCCGAGAACGACGGCTGGCGCGTGACCATGGTGACGCTCTCCTTCGAACGCGGCACGGCGTTCGTCGGGGAGGTGGTGGCCTGCCGCCGCGTACTGCGCGAGCTGGCCCGTGCGGCACACGACGGCGGCCGCTGGGACGACGCCCCGCTCCGGCGGCGGCTGGGCCGGCTGAACGCGGAGTTCCGTGCCCTGTGGCGGCTCACGCAGTGGAATGTGAGCGAGGCGGAGAAGACCGGGGGAGTGCCCGGCGTCGGAGGCTCGGTCTTCAAACTGAGGTACTCGCACGCCCGTCAGGAACTGTTCGACACCGCCGCCGAGGTGCTGGGCGCCGGCTCCCTCGACCTCGACCACCCCTGGGTCCTGGACCGGCTGTCCTCGCTGTCCTACACGATCGCGGCGGGCACCTCGCAGATTCAGCGGAACATCGTGGCCGAACGCATTCTGGGCCTGCCGAAAGGGCGGTGACTCACCGTGCGCTTCCGACTGAACGACGAACAGGAGGCTCTGCGGGCGGGCGTGCGCGCACTGCTGGCGCGCCGCTTCGGCCGGGACGCGCTGCGGGCCGCCGTCGGGCGGCCCGGCGTGCTGGACCGCGCGCTCTGGCGCGAGCTGGGCGCGGCGGGCCTGTTCGCGCTGCGGCTGCCGGAGGCGGAGGGCGGGGCCGGAGCGGGGCTGCCCGAGGCGGTGCTGGCCTTCGAGGAGGCGGGCCGGGCCCTCCTGCCGGGTCCGCTGGTGGCCACACACCTGGCGGCCGGCGAGGTGGCGGGCGCGGCGAGCGGTGAGACGGTGGTCACGGACGTGTCGGGTGGCCTGGTGGAGTGGCTGGCGCAGGCGGACGTCGTACGGGGGGACGCGAGCGGCGCCGTACCGGTCCGCTCGGTGGATCCGCTCACGCCCCTGCACCGGGTGGCAACGGTCCGGGGTGCGACCCCCGCCCCGGACCCGGTGGCCGTCCTGCTCACCGCCGCCGAGCAACTGGGCGGCGCCGCCCGGGCCTGCGAGCTGGGGGTGGCGTACGCACGGACCCGGGAGCAGTTCGGACGGCCGATCGGTGCCTTCCAGGCGGTCAAGCATCTGTGCGCGCAGGGTCTGGTGCGGGTGGAGACGGCCCGGGCGGCCGTGTACGCCGCCGCGGTCACCG
This sequence comes from Streptomyces sp. NPDC046931, assembly GCF_040644655.1. Taxonomy (NCBI): domain Bacteria; kingdom Bacillati; phylum Actinomycetota; class Actinomycetes; order Kitasatosporales; family Streptomycetaceae; genus Streptomyces; species Streptomyces sp. NPDC046931. Next base: position 323,677 of record NZ_JBEYWX010000004.1, on the reverse strand, counting down.
CCGATCCCCTCGACATCGCCACGGCCCGCCTGCTCGCCGACGAGGCGGCCGTCCGCGGGGCGCGCGACTGCCTCCAGGTGCACGGCGGGATGGGCTTCACCTGGGAGTCCGAGGTGCACCTCTTCCTGAAGCGGGCCTGGGTGCGGACCCACCGTGCGGGGCCGAATGCACACAGTGACGACATGCTCGCCGAGGATCTTCTCTCCGGAACGGCCTGAGGGGCTCTGTACAGGCATTCTCCGGGATGGGGTGCCATGGATGTCGCGGATTGTGTCAATCCGTAATCACAGAGCGTTGATATCGGGTTGTGTCCTATGCGTGACTTGTCACGGGCTGGAGTCGGCGCGGGGCTCCGGTACCTTGTGTGAGATGCGAGTGGTCCCGAGCGCGAGCCATACCGACGCGGCCCCTGTGGCGGCGCCGGATCCGGCGATGCGTGCCGCTCGCTGGGCGGTGCGGACCCCCGCACCTGCCTGTTCGACTCCCCGTGGCAAGCGTCGCACAGTATGCCGTACGCGTACTCCTTCGCGCTGGAATATGCCCGAAGCGCTTGTTGGGGTGACTGTACGTCAACCATGCTGTCGTGCAAGGGAATCACGGTGCGTGATCCTGGTTCCTGCCATGCAGACGATGACCACGATCGTGGCGCTCGTGAGGCGCGAGGCGATGTGTCCGCCGGTTCGGATGGTGTGAGCGGTGCAGGTGCTTCAAGTGCAGCTGGAGGTCCGGCCCGACCCCGCGGAGGTGGGGCGAGCGCGAAGGTGGGCCCGTTCCCGGCTCGCCGGGTCGGGGATAGGCGCGGACGAGCCGCTGGCCGAGACCTTGATCCTGCTCGTCTCCGAACTGGTCACCAACGCCGTGGTGCACACCGGCTGCCCGGCCGTGCTGCGCCTGCTGCTGACAGGTGTCCGGGACGACTCCTCCGGCGCCCCGGCCGGCACCGTCCGTCTCGAGGTGGCCGACACCAGTGCCCGCCCGCCCGTCCCCCGGCACGCGCGGGGTGACGAGACCGGCGGCCGCGGCCTGGAACTCGTCGACGGTCTCGCCGACCGCTGGGGCTGGGACCCGGAGGGTCCGGGCAAGCGCATCTGGTGCGAAGTGGACCGCTGTACCGCGGGAGTGACCCGCCGGATCGGGGTACGCACGGCGGAGTCGGCGCTTGCCGACCTCGCCTACGGCGCGGTCTAGCAAGCCCGGTCCGGTCGGCACTCTCCGGGCGAACTTCCTCCGACGGGCGCCATCCGGCGGGCCCCCGGGGTGCCCCGGCGGTCCGCGGCACGGGCGCGCGCCCGGATGTGCGCCCGCACGGCCCCGGTCGCCGGGAGCGGTGCACCGTCGGTGCGCCGGGGTGCGCTTCCGCGCGCGCCCTCATGAAAAGACCGTCAGTCAGGAATTGCCGAGGGGCTGTTGACGCGGGGTGCCCGGGTGATCACGCTGGTGTCCAGCGATGCGCCGCGAGGGGACGACGAGGGTTGCGGTGACGGAAACCCTCGACGAGTGCGGATCGCGATTCGGCGTCGGCTCCTTACGGGGCCAGACGGTCTCCTCGAGACCGTCCGAGGAGCGGGGCGGGCGCGCCGGAGCGGGATGGCGGTGCGCGGTGCCGCGCTCGGGGCGGGCACGGACGCGCCGCCATCCCCTTCTCAGAGGATCACCAGCGGTACCACTTCTCAGAGGATCGCCACCGGGGCCACGGGTGCTCCCGTGCCGCCGGTGAAGGGCTCGGGCGTCGCCGACAGCAGGAAGGTGAAGCGCCCCGTTTCTCCACAGGCTGTGGACAACTCTTCGAGATTCCAGTTCTGGCCCTGCGGCATCCCCATCTCCACAAGATCCAGCGCATGGACGGGCAGCCACAGATCCTCGATCTCGGGAGGAAAGATCTCAAAGGTGAGCGTGTCGTTCGCGACGGCCGCCACATCGCGCGCGTGGAACCACTCCGGGGCGCGCACGGACAGTCCCGGTGACGGATATCCGTAGGCGTGCCGGTCGCCGGCGAGATAGGTCCGGATCTGCCCGGTCCGCACCAGCACGATGTCCCCGGCCCGCACGCGCGTACCGGCGAACTCCTCGGCCGCGTCCAGGTCTTCGGGGGCGACGGCGTGCCCGCCGCCGAGCCGTTCCCTGCCGAGCGCGCGGGGCACGTCGAGCAGGACACCGCGGGAGACGATGTGCCGCGGCTTGTCGATCCCGGCGAACGCCGCGCCGCCGTGGGGGGTGATGGTCCCGGCCGGGCGCCCGTTGTAGAGCCTCCCGGAGTGCGAGACATGGCTGAGCGCGTCCCAGTGGGTGCCCGCCTGCAACCCCATGGTCACCGCGTCGTCGCTGCACGCCACGGTGCCGGGTCCGAAGAGCTCCTGATTGATCTGCACCATGACGTGCAGCGGATTGACCCGTCCCGGGATCACACCGGTCTGCACCCCGTCCTGCCGCAGGGGGAGGGCGAGCGGAACGCGCAGCCCGCCGCGCACGCAGGCCGCGGCCTCACGCACCACCTCGTCGGTGATGAGGTTCAGCGTCCCGATCTCGTCGTCGCCGCCCCAACGCCCCCAGTTGTTGACGCGCTTGGCGATGTCACGGAACTCGGCCGGCAGTGACATGACTCCTCCCCGGGGCTTGTCTCCGAGCAGCTGACGGGCCGTAGAATCAAGAAACTAACGGACCGTCAGAATCTGTGGGAAGGGGCCGGGCATGGGGAACTTCTTGGCAGGCAAGGTCGTCGCCGTGACCGGTGCGGGCCGCGGGATCGGACGGGCGGTCGCGCTGGCCGCGGCCGCCGAGGGAGCCCGGGTCGTCGTCAACGACCTCGGGGTGTCCGTGGAGGGCGCCGCACCCACCAGCGCGGTCGCCGAGGCCGTGGTCAAGGAGATCGAGACGGCGGGCGGCGAGGCCGTCGCGGTGGCCGACGACATCGCGACGATGAGGGGCGGGCAGCGGGTCGTGGACGAGGCGCTCGCGTCGTACGGCCGCCTGGACGGCGTTGTGTGCGTGGCCGGGATCCTGCGCGAGCGGATGCTGTTCAACATGACGGAGGAGGAGTGGGACCCCGTGGTCGCCACCCATCTCAAGGGCACCTTCACGGTGTTCCGCGCGGCATCCGCCGTGATGCGCGCCCAGCGGTCGGGCACCCTGATCGGCTTCACGAGCGGCAACCACCGGGGATCGGTCGCGCAGGCCAACTACAGCGCGGCCAAGGGCGGCATCATCTCCCTGGTACGCAGCGCCGCGCTGGGCCTGCACAAGTACGGGGTGACGGCGAACGCGGTGGCGCCGGTGGCCCGCACCCGGATGTCGGCGAACGTCCCCCTGGAGCTCAAGGAGATCGGCGAACCGGAGGACGTGGCCGCGCTGGTGGTCTACCTGCTGTCGGACCGCGCCCGGGAGCAGCGCATCACCGGTCAGGTGTACACCATCGCCGGTCCCAAGCTCGCCGTCTGGGCCCAGCCGAGGGAGCTGAGGGCGGCCTACGCGGAGGGCCCCTGGACGCCGGAGAGGATCGCCGGCGTCCTGACCGGGGCGGTGGGGACGGACCCGATGCCGCTCCTCGCGCAGCTGGAGGCGATGGAGCGGGCGGCCCGGGAAGGCGCCCGGCCCAACGCGTGACGCGGTCACCGACCGCGGCTGAGCACACCAGGCAACCCGACATGAGGCGGTGACCGTGGAGTTCGGCCCCAACCCCGAAGACCGGGCCTTCCGAGCCGAGGCGAGGGCCTGGCTGCGGGCCCACCTCGCCCCCGACACCGGCCGGCGCGACTGGGAACGCACCCTCGGCGCCGCCGGCTGGATCGGCCTCGGCTGGCCGGAGGGCGGCCACGGCAACCGCCGCGCCACCCTCACCCAGCAGGTCGTCTGGGCGGAGGAGTACGCCCGGTCGGGGGCGCCGCCCCGGTCCGGCCACATCGGCGAGAACCTCCTCGCCCCCACCCTCATCGCGCACGCCACCCCGGAGCAGAAGTCCCGCTTCCTTCCTCCCATAGCGCGCGGCGAGGAACTCTGGTGCCAGGGCTACAGCGAGCCCGGCGCCGGCTCCGACCTCGCGGGCGTCCGCACCGCCGCCGTACGCGACACCCCGTGCACCTACCGTGTCACCGGCCAGAAGATCTGGACCTCCCTGGCCCACGAGGCCGACTGGTGCTTCGTTCTCGCCCGCACCGACCCGGCCGCACCCCGGCACCGCGGCCTGACCTTCCTCCTCGTCCCGATGGACCAGCCCGGCCGCGTCGAGGTCCGGCCGATCCGGCAGCTCACCGGGACCAGCGAGTTCAACGAGGTGTTCTTCGACGGGGCGGCGGCCCGCGCCGAGCACGTGGTGGGCGGCGAGGGAGGGGGCTGGCGGGTCGCGATGAGCCTGCTCGGCTTCGAGCGCGGCGTCTCCACCCTGGCCCAGCAGATCGGCTTCGCCCGGGAGCTGGGCGAGGTCGTACGGACGGCGGTGGCGACCGGCGCGGCGGACGACCCCGTCGTACGCGCCCGGCTCGTCGACCAGTGGGCCGAACTGCGGACCATGCGCTGGAACGCCCTGCGCACCCTGGGCGGCACGGCGGACGCGGGCGCCCCCAGCGTGGCCAAGCTGCTATGGGGCCGCTGGCACCAGCGGCTGGGCGAGCTGGCGATGCTGGTACGCGGGGCGGCGGGGGCGGCGGGCCCGGCCGACTGGACGCCGGGAACCCCGTACGAACTGGACGCCGACCAGCACCTGTTCCTCTTCGGCCGCGCCGACACCGTCTACGGCGGCTCGGACGAGATCCAGCGCACGATCATCGCCGAGCGCGTGCTCGGCCTGCCCAAGGAACCCAGGGGACCGGCAGCCTGAGGGAGTTGCGATGCCAGGCGCGATACGAGGCGTGATCTACGACGGCGCACAGCCGCGGGTCGTGGACGACCTGGAGGTACGGGGCCCGGGCCCGGGCGAGGTGCGGGTGGCGATCGCCGCGGCGGGACTGTGCCACAGCGATCTGTCCGTGGTGGACGGGACCATACCCTTCCCGGTGCCCGTGGTGCTCGGCCATGAGGGCGCGGGGGTGGTGGAGGCGGTGGGCGACGGTGTCACCCACGTCCGGCCCGGGGACCATGTGGCGCTGTCCACCCTGGCGAACTGCGGGGCGTGCGCGGACTGCGACCGGGGCCGGCCGACGATGTGCAGGGAGGCGATCGGCCGGCCCGGACGGCCGTTCACCCGGGGCGGCCGGCCGGTGTACCAGTTCGCGTCGAACTCCGCGTTCGCGGAACGCACCGTGGTGAAGGCCGTCCAGGCGGTGCGCCTCCCCGAGGACATCCCGATGCCCTCGGCGGCGCTGATCGGGTGCGGTGTCCTGACCGGGGTGGGCGCCGTACTCAACCGGGCACGGGTGGACCAGGGCGACACCGTCCTCGTCATCGGCGCGGGCGGGATCGGTCTCAACGTCCTTCAGGGCGCCCGGATCGCGGGCGCGTCACGGATCGTGGCCGTGGACGCCAACCCGGAGAAGGAGGCGGTGGCACGGCATTTCGGTGCGACGGACTTCCTGACCTCGACCGACCGGGTGAGGGACGTTCTGCCGACCGGAGCCGACCACGCGTTCGAGTGTGTGGGCCGGGTGGAGCTGATCCGCGCGGCGATCGACTCCCTGGACCGCCATGGGCAGGCGGTCCTGCTGGGGGTGCCGCCCGCGACGGCGGAGGCGGCCTTCCGGGTGTCGTCGATGTACCTGGACAAGTCCATCCTGGGCTGCCGCTACGGCTCCTCCCGCCCCCAGCGGGACATCGCGCTCTACGCCCGGCTGTACCGCGAGGGCCGCCTGCTGCTGGACGAGCTGGTGACGGCGACATACCCGGTCGAGGACTACGAGAAGGCCGCCGCGGACGCGCACGAGGGGCGGGTGGCGAGGGCGGTGCTGACCTTCTGAGACCGTTGTCCACAGGGCCGGAAATTCCGTGGGCCGCTGTCGGTGCCCTCCCCTACCTTCGGACGCATGCCATACCGAGACGTGGCCTCCGGGCCGGTCCTGACCTGGGCCGTGGTGGCGATCGGCGCCCGCATGCCGGTCGCCATGGCCCCGCTCGCCCTGGTCTTCCTCGCCCGTGACCGCCCCGGCGGCTACACCCTGGGCGCGACCCTGGCCGCGGTCTACGTCATCGGTGAGATCCTCGGCGCCCCCGTTCTCGGCATGCGGATGCGTTCTGACCGGGCCCGCCCCCACCTGGCCGTGGGCCTCGCGGCCGGAGCGACCGGTTTCGCGGGCCTCGGCACGTTCCCGGCCGCCCACCCCGCGGTCCTCGGGGCGTTCGCGTTCCTGGCCGGCGGCGCCCCGGCCGCGGTCCCCGGCGGACTGCGGTCCCTGCTCACCGGGCTCGTTCCCCGGCGGGCGGCCGCCCAGGCCCTGTCCGTCGAGTCCCTGCTGACGTCCGGGATCTGGGCCGTCTCCCCGGCCGCCGTCACCGGTCTCGCCCTCGGCGTGGCATCCCGGGTTCCGCTGCTGCTGGCGGCTGCCCTCATGGCCGCGTCCGTCCCCGGTCTGTTGCTGCTGCCGCCCGGATGGGAGGCGGACCCCGTGGGCGGCGACGGCGGATCGGTGTCCCGGCTTCTCGTCCGCGCCTGGCCGGTGTATGTCACGGCGGCCGCCGGCCTGTCCCTGCTCTCGCTCGCCGAACTCGTGCTGCCCGCTCTCCTGGAACAGCGCGGAGCGCCCGTCGGCTGGTCGGGACCGCTGCTGACCGGGCTCTCCGTGGGCTCGGGGATCGGCGCGTTCGTGTACGGGCTGCGCTCGTGGCCGGGCGCACTGCGCACCCGGAGCGTGGTGCTGCTGTGCGGGCTCTCCCTGTGCCTGGCGTTCGCCGCGCTGATACCGGTCACGGCCTTGGTCGCCGGGGCGCTGGTCGTCGCGGGGATGCTCCAGGGGGGCGCGATGGTCACCCGCAATCTGGCGCTGCGCGAGGTCCTCCCGGCCGGTGCCCTGGCCGCGGGCTACTCGGTGATGTACGCGGCGGTGGGCGTCGGCTACGCGGCCACCGGCTCCCTCGCGGGCGCGCTGCTCCGCTTCGCCGCGCCGTCGACGGCGATCCTGGCGGGCATCGCCCTGACCCTCATGCTCACGGCGGCCGGCGCATGGGGCGAGGGCGTCCGTCGTCCGGCCTCACTCCCGGTCGGCGGAGGCGACGGCGCGGTCCTGGCCGCCGGCGCCGGCGGTACGGCCGCCGACCGGGTCCGCGGCACCGGTGCGGAACGTCCGCCGGTAGACGGTGGGCGTGACCCCGAGTGCCGCCTGTAGGTGCTGCCGCATCGACTGGGCCGTGCCGAAGCCGGCATCCCGCGCCACCTGGTCGATCGTCAGGTCCGTGGACTCCAGCAGGTGGCGGGCCCGTTCGACGCGCTGCCGGGTGAGCCACTGGCCGGGGCTGACGCCGACCTCCTCGCGGAAGCGGCGCGTGAAGGTGCGTACGGACATGGACTCCTGCTCCGCCATGTCGCGCAGCTGGATGGGCTGGTGGAGACGGCCGAGGGCCCAGGCGCGGGCGGTGGTCGTGGTGGCCAGCTGAGGGTCCGGCACGGGGCGGTGGATGTACTGGGCCTGGCCGCCGTCGCGATGCGGGGGTACCACCGTTCGGCGAGCCACCTCGTTGGCGATCGCGGTGCCGTGGTCGCGGCGCACCATGTGCAGGCACAGGTCGATCCCGGCCGCCACCCCGGCGGAGGTCAGGATGTCGCCGTCGTCGATGAACAGGACGTCCGCATCGACCCGGACCTGCGGAAACGTCCGCTGGAAGTGCTCGGCGTCGGCCCAGTGCGTGGTGGCGGGCCGCCCGTCGAGGAGGCCGGCGGCCGCGAGGACGTAGCTGCCCGTGCAGATGGAGGCGAGCCGGGTGCCGGACCGGATGTGCGCGAGCGCGGCGGCCAGTTCGTCGGTGAGGACGCCCCGCTCGAAGACCGGACCCAGCTCGTACGACGCGGGCACGATGACGGTGTCGGCGGTGGCCAGCACCTCAGGGCCGTGCGCCACCTGGACGACGAAGTCGGCCTCGGTCTCCACCGGCCCGGGTGGCCGGACCGAACAGGTGACGACTTCGTACAGATGCCGTCCCTCGGCGTCCTTCGGGCGCCCGAAGATCCGGTGCGGAATGCCCAGCTCGAAGGGGAGCAGCCCGTCCAGGGCGAGGACGACGACGCGGTGCGGCCGGAACGCTGGCTCACGGGTCATGGCCCGATCCTAATGAAGGATGTCTTCCGGGCCACTCGATCGGAGGGATCCCGGCCAGAATCCTCTAGGACGTGACCCAGACAACGGAAGCCGCAGCCGTAGAGGAACCCCGGACCGACAAGACGCCGCACGGCATCCACCGGGCGTGGTTCGTCGCCGCCGTCACCTTTGTGGTGATCATCGGCGCCGCCGCCTTCCGTTCACTGCCTGGCTTGCTGATCGACCCGCTGCATCAGGAGTTCGGCTGGTCACGGGGCACGATCGGCGCGGCGGTGTCCGTCAACCTGGCGCTGTACGGGCTCACCGCGCCCTTCGCGGCCGCCCTGATGGACCGCTTCGGCATCCGCCGTGTCGTCGCCGTGGCCCTCGCGGTCATCGCGCTCGGCTCGGGCGCGACCGTGTGGATGACCGCCGCCTGGCAGCTTCTGCTCTGCTGGGGTCTGCTCGTCGGCCTGGGCACGGGGGCGATGGCGCTCGCGTTCGCGGCGACGGTCACGAACCGCTGGTTCACCACGCGCCGCGGACTGGTGAGCGGCATACTCACCGCCGCGTCGGCCTCCGGGCAGCTGATCTTCCTGCCCGTGCTGTCCTGGACGGTCGAGCGGCACGGCTGGCGCCCGGCCGCGGTGACGGTGGCCCTCGCCGCCCTCGCGGTCGTCCCCTTCGTATGGCTGCTGCTGCGGGACCACCCGGCGGACGTGGGCCAGAAGCCCTACGGAGCAGGGGAGTTCGTGCCGCGCCCGGAACCCGTGCGCGGCGCCGCCCGCCGGGCCGTCACCGTGCTGCTCTCGGCGGTGCGCACGGGCCCGTTCTGGCTGCTGGCCGGAACCTTTGCGATCTGCGGCGCCTCCACCAACGGCCTGATCCAGACCCACTTCGTGCCGGCGGCCCACGACCACGGCATGCCGATCACGGCGGCCGCCTCGCTGCTCGCCGTCATCGGGGTCTTCGACGTGGCGGGCACCATCGCCTCGGGCTGGTTCACGGACCGCTTCGAACCGCGCCGGCTGCTCGCCGTGTACTACGCCCTGCGCGGCGTCTCGCTGCTCTTCCTGCCCATGCTGCTGGCCCCCGGCGTCCACCCGCCGATGATCTTCTTCATCGTCTTCTACGGCCTGGACTGGGTCGCCACCGTCCCGCCCACCCTGGCCCTGTGCCGGGAGCAGTACGGCGAGGACAGCGCCATCGTCTTCGGCTGGGTCCTGGCCTCGCACCAGGTCGGCGCCGCCCTCGTCGCGTTCCTCGGCGGTGTCGCGCGGGACACGTTCGGCTCCTATGACGTGGTCTGGTACGCATCGGGCGCCCTGTGCGCGGCGGCCGCCCTGATGGCGCTGGTGATCCGCCGCCGGCCGACGGGCGTGCCGGCGCGCGCGTGACGGTCGCCCGGGGCGACGGGGCGACGGGGCGACGGGGGATGGGGTGACAGGGCACAGCGCTCAGGGCCATCAGGCACAGCCCAACAGCACTACAGGAACCGGCCCTTGTGGAACAGCAGCGGAGCGTCCGTGCTGCCCTCGCCGGTTCCCAGGGCCTCCACCCGGCCCACCACGATCAGATGGTCCCCGCCCGTGTGCACGGCGTGGATCGCGCAGTCGATCCACGCCGTGGCGCCGGCAAGGCGCGGCGAGCCGGAGAACGGCGCGGGCTCATGGTCCACGCCGGCGAACTTGTCCCCGCCGCTCACCGCGAAGCCGCGGCACAGCTCGCCCTGGTCCGCGCCCAGCACGTTGACGCAGAAGACGCCCGCGCGGGCGATCCGCGGCCAGGTCCGCGACGTCCGGCCGACGAGGAAGACGACCAGCGGAGGGTCGAGGGAGAGGGACGAGAAGGACTGGCAGGCGAACCCGGCGGGCCCGGTCCCGCCGTCCGCGTCGGGCGCGGTGATCACGGTGACCCCGGTCGCGAAATGCCCGAGGACGCGCCGGAACTCCCCCGGGTCGGCCGGCGCGCGTTCGTCGTCGCCGACGGCCCGCAGCTCGGGCCTCGGCAGCGCCTCGACAGGCTCCGCGACCGTGGGAGCCCCGACCGACCTGAGGTAGCGGACGGCGGTGGCCGCCATCCCTGCGTGTCCCATCACGGCACTCATTGAAGCTGACGAAATGTCAGAAGTGAACCCCTCGACAGCCCTCAACGGCCCCGGTAGCGCGGGTCCCGGCGCTCGACGAAGCTCGCGACGCCCTCGTTCGCGTCCGCTGTCGTCATGTTGATCTCCTGGGCCGCCGCCTCGGCGGCGAAGGCGGTGGCCCGGTCGCCGTCCAGGGAGGCGTTGACCAGCTGCTTGGTGAGTGCGAGGGCGCGGGTCGGCCCGGCGGCCAGCCGCTCCGCCCAGGTGCGGGCGGCCTCCTCCAGACCCTCCGCCGGCACCACCCGGTTGACCAGGCCCAGACGCTCCGCGTCCTGCGCGGTCAGCGCGTCGCCGAAGAACATCAGTTCCTTGGCGCGCTGCGGGCCGACCAGCCGGGGCAGCAGATAGGCGCCGCCGCCGTCCGGCACCAGCCCACGCCGCACGAAGACCTCGGTGAACCGGGCAGACGCGGCGGCCAGTACGAGGTCGCAGGCGAGGGCGAGATGTGCGCCGAGGCCGGCGGCGGTGCCGTTCACGGCGGCGATCACCGGTTTCTCGCAGTCGAGGACCGCGGCGATCAGACGCTGGGCGCCCCGGCGGATGGTCCGGGCGACGTCGCCGGGGATCCGCTCACCGGCCGCCGGGCCGCCGCGCAGGTCCGCGCCCGCGCAGAAGCCGCGGCCCGCACCGGTGAGGACCACGGCGCGCACGGCCGGGTCGGCGGACGCGTCGAGAAGGCTTTGGATCAGGTGTTCCCGCAGGGCAGGGTTGATGGCGTTGAGGGATGCGGGACGGTTGAGGGTGAGCCAGCAGACGCGACTGTCAGTGGTGTGCCGTATCAATGACTCGACGGGATCTTCGGGGGAGGACACCATCATGTTCCGTTTCGTCGTTCTTCTGGCGGGTCGGCCGGCGGGCCGGCTTGCGGGCCGGTTGGCGGGCTGGTTGACGGGTCGGCTGGTCCGGGACTCAGCGGCACACCGCCAGCGCGTCCAGGGCGACGGCTCCCTGCCCTCTGGGCAGCACCATGAGCGGATTGATGTCCAGTTCCGCGATCTCGTCCCCGAGCTCCAGGGCCATGCGCTGGACGCGGAGCACGACCTCGACGAGCGCGTCCACATCGGCCGGGGGACGCCCGCGCACGCCGTCCAGCAGGGGCCGCCCGCGCAGTTCGAGGAGCATGGCCCGCGCCTGCTCCTCGCCGAACGGCGGGACACGCACGGCCGCGTCCCGCAGCACCTCGACGAGCACACCGCCGAGCCCGACCGTGACCGTGGGCCCGAAGAGCCGGTCGTGACCGATGCCGACGACCATCTCGACACCACGCTCCACCATCTGGCACACGAGCACGCCGTCGAGCGCGATCCCCTCGTAGCGCGCGATGTCCGTCAGCTCCCGGTAGGCGTCCCGGACCTGGCTGGCGGAAGTGAGCCCGATCTTCACCAGGCCGAGTTCGGTCTTGTGGGCGATCCGCGCGCCGGACGCCTTCATCACCACCGGGTAGCCGACGAGCCCCGCCGCGCGCACGGCGGCCGCCGCGCTGGTCACCAGCTGCTCGCGCGGCACGCGGATGCCGTAGGCCCGCAGCAGCTGCTTCGCCGCGTGCTCGCTCAGCTGCTCTCCGGGCCGCATCAGGGCTCTCGCCTTGCGGAAGGACGGCGAGGGGGTGCGGGGGGCCTCGTCGAAGGGGGAGCGGTAGCCATCGGCGAAGCGGTGGTGGTCCAGGTGGGCACGGACGGCCGTGAGGCAGTTCGTGACGGTGCGGAAGGTGGCCACTCGCGAGGACCCGAGCAGCGTCTCTCGATAGGCGGCCTCGGTGCCGACCGGCGACCCCCACACCACGCACACCAGCTTGTCCGTGTGCTCCGCCGCGTCCACGAGGTCCTGTACGAGCTTGTCGCTCAGCGGGGGGAAGGGCCCGGTGACGGGGCAGATGAGCACCCCGACCTCCGGGTCGTCCAGGATCGAGTCGATGATCTTGCGTCCGCGCCAGTCGCCCACCGGGTGACCGCCGTTGTCGACGGGGTTGGCCACGCTCAGGTACGGGGGTATCCACTGGTGCAGCTCGGCCTGCCTGGCCTCGGAAAGCAGCGGCAGGCGCAGCCCCGCCTCGGCCGCGAGATCCGCGACGTGCGCGCCCGTGCCGCCCGAGATCGAATACACGACGACACCGTCCGCGCGCGGGGCGCGGGCCCGGGCCAGCAGGGTGGCGGTGTCCTGGAGTTCGTCCAGCCCGTCGACCCGGATGATCCCGAACTGCCGCATCGCCGCGTCGACCACGTCGTCCGCGCCGGTGAGCTTGCCGGTGTGTGAGGTGGCGGTGCGGGCGCCGGTCTCGGTGCGGCCGACCTTGATCGCGACGACCGGCACCCCGCGCCGGGCGGCCCGGTCGGCGGCCAGGAGGAAGGAGCGGCCGTCCTTCAGCCCCTCGATGTAGCAGGCGATCGCACCGACCTCGGGCCGCTCGGCGAAGTAGGAGATGAAGTCGGCGGTCTCCAGGTCGGCCTCGTTGCCGGTCGGGGCCCAGTGGGAGAGCCGTACGCCCAGCTCCTGGAGCGCGAAGACGGGCCGCCCCTGGTGGCCGGACTGGGTGATGAGCGCAATGGCCGGCCCGTCGAGGTCGTCCCGGAACCGCTCGAAGGCGTTGAGGTTGGTGTTGGGGCCGAGCAGCCGGATCCCGGACCGTTCCACGGCCGCGGCGAGCCGGGCCTGGGCGGCCGCGCCCGGCTCACCGGTCTCGGCGAACCCGGAGGCGAAGGAGACGGCGAACTTCACCTTGGCGGTGGTGAGTTCCTCGATGACCGGAAGAGGGTCGGAGACGAGCAGGACGGCGAGATCGATCTGTTCGGGCAGGTCGGAGACGGAGGCAGCGCACGGAAGGCCGAAGACGGACGGGCGTGTGGGGTGCACGGGGTAGAGCCGGGCGCCCATGCGTTCGGCCCAGGACAGCAGCTGCCGGGTGATCCCGGTGCTGGGCCGTCCCTCGGTGTCGGAGGCCCCGACGACGGCGACGGACTCGGGCCGGAAGAACCGGTCCAGATCGGGGACGCCGGCGTACAGCGGCCGTCCGCTGACGTCGAGTTCCCCGGCGCCGGCCGGCCTGCCGTGCACCACGGGCGAGGTCCGCTCCTCGCAGGCGACGACCCGGGCCCTGCGGGAGTCGGTGGTCAGGCTGCCATGGGTTGATCCAAGCATCGCTCCGCCCGCTCCTGTGAGACCGCTCCAAAAACTGACGCATCGTCAGGTTACTGAACTGATGTCGTGTCAGGAACGCTCGTGCAGACAAAGACTGCCCGCGGGCGGCGGCGGGCAACCACGCCGCCGTGACGACGGAAGCCCCTGGGAGTGCGGCCAGAGGGCCGGGCTGGGGGGTCGCGGCCGGGTCAGTGGGCGGTGCGGGTCCGCTCCACGCTGCGGGCCACCGCCTTCGCTATCCTCTCCGCGTCGCGGGCCAGTTCGCGGAGCATGCCGCTGATCGGATTGGTGAATCCCGTGAAGTGGAGGCCGGGTGCGGTGTCCGCGGTGCGGGCGCCGTGCGCGACCGGCCTGCCGTGGACGTCCAGGACATCGAGGTGGCCGACCAGCCCCTCCAGCGCACGGACGTACCCGGTGGCGGCGATCACCGCCTCCGGCTCGGTCCGGCTGCCGTCGGCGTGGACGACCTTGCCGTCCTCGAAACTCTCGACGGCCGCCACGATCTCGACCCGCCCCTTGCGCACGGCCTCGATCAGCCCGACATCCTGCACCGGGATGGCGCCTTCGTTGACCCGGCTGTACAGCCCCGTGCCGGGCCGGGGCAGCCCGTACGCCGACAGGTCGGGCACGCTCAGCTTCGCCATCGGCCCGGCCAGCCGGTCGACGAGACGCACCGGCAGCCGGCGGACGAGCACCCCCGTGTACTGGGCGGCCCACCCCGCGGTGGAACGGCGCACGATGTGGGGTGGCGTCCGTACCGACAGCCGCACCCGGGAGGCCCCGCCCTCCACCAGGTCGACGGCGATCTCGGCGCCGGTGTTGCCGACGCCCACGACGAGGACGTCACGCCCGGCGAAGGGCCCCGCGCTGCGGTAGTCGCCGGCGTGCAGGAACTCGCCGGTATAGGTGTCGAGACCCGGCCAGTCGGGCAGGCGCGGGGTGTGGTTGTAGCCGGTGGCGACGACGACCGCGCTGCCGGTCAGCCGGCGGCCGCCGGTGGCGTGCAGCAGCCAGCCGGTGCCGTCCGGAGCGGGCTCGACGCGTGAGACCTCGACGCCGGTGACGATCTCCAGTTGGTGGTGCTCGGCGTACTTCTCCAGGTAGCGCACCATGTCGTCGCGCGCCACCCAGCGTCCGAAGGACCTCGGCATCGGCAGCCCGGGCAGGGCCGAGAGGCGCCGGGTGGTGTGCAGATGCAGCCGGTCGTAGTGGCGCCGCCAGGACGCCCCGACGCGGTCGGACCTCTCCAGTACGACGGCGCGTACGCCCCGGGCGCGCAGCGCGCAGGCCGCGGCCAGACCGCCCGGTCCGCCGCCGATGACGTAGACCGGTCGGTCCTCGTGGACCGGCACCACGGAGTGCGGCGGAACAGCAGTCGAGTCGGCCATGAGCGGGAGCGTAATCCCGCTGGTGGTTGATGGGTCTCGGTCAAGACCGGAATCGATTGCGAATTGATCACGGCTGTAGGAGGACCGGATGGGTCCGGTGACGTAGACGGACCGATTGTGGCGGGCCGGTGGCCGGTTCACGGGTCGTGTGGGAGGGGCGCGTGGCCGGAGGACGGGGTCGGAGTGCGGGGCCGGGGTGTGGGGCCGAGGCCCGGAGGTGGGAATCGTGCCCGGGGTGCGGGGCCGAGGCCCGGAGGTGGGAATCCTGCCCGGGTGCGTCGCATCCGCATGCGTCGCATCCGCGTACCTCGTGTCCGCACGCGTCTTGCATGGTCGGTCCCCCTGCGCTGAACTGACGTACCGTCAGGAAGCTCTGGGTGGGAGGGCGGGCGTCTCATGGACACGATCTGGCTCACCGGCGCGGAATGGTTCGCCGTGCTCCGCATCGGGCTCGGACTGTGGTGGCTGGAGAGCTGGCGGCACAAGGACAAGAAGGCGTGGTTCGAGCAGGGCAGCGGGATCGCCTGGGCCGCGGACATCGCGGCCAGGCACCGGTGGGCGGCGGTACGCAAAGGCTTCGACGCGGTGGTGGCGCCCCGGCCGCGGACGATGGCGTACGTGGTCGCCTACGCCGAACTGGCCCTCGGACTCGGCCTGATCGCGGGCTTTCTGACCCCGGTCGCCCTGGCCGGCGGGCTGCTCCTCAACCTCCTCTACTTCACGCTCATGATCCATGACTGGGCCGAGCAGGGCCAGAACTCGATGATGGCGCTGATCTCGCTGGTCGGGTTGTTCGGGATGGCATGGCAGACCTGGTCGGTCGACAGCGCGCTGGGGCTGTTCCGGTGAGCGGGCGCTTCGACGTCCCCGAGGCGGACGCCTTCACACGGGCCTACTGGGACGCGGCAGCCGAGGGGAGGCTGCTGATCCGTCGCTGCTCGGCATGCGGACGCGCCCACCACTACCCGCGGGAGTTCTGCCCGCACTGCTGGAGCGAGGACGTGACCTGGGAGCGGGCGAGCGGGCGCGCCACGCTCCACACCTGGTCCGTCGTCCATCGCAACGATCTGCCGCCCTTCCGGGAGCGCACACCGTACGTCGCCGCCGTGGTCGAGCTCGCGGAGGGGCCCCGGATGATGACCGAGGTGGTGGAGTGCGGGGAGTCCGGACTGCGGGTCGGGATGGAGCTGGAGGCGGCCTTCAGGGAGGGCGTGCCGGTGTTCCGGCCGCCGGGCCGCTGATCACGGTGCACGCAGTTGGTTGAATGGCCCGATGGCCGACATACACCCGAAGACCCCCATCCCGTCCCCCCTCACCTCGACCTCCCTCCCCTCGTCCCCCATCCCCGAACAACAGGGCCACGGACTGCGGCTGACCGGCTGGGATCCGGAGTCCGAGGAGCAGCTGGACGCATGGTTCCGGGGGCTGACGGACCCGGACTTCGGGCGGTGGAACACACCGCTGAAGATCGTGCGGGACCGGGCCGACGCGCGCGAGTCGCTGCGATCGAAGGCGGCGGGTGCGGCGGAGGGGAGGAACGCCTCGTTCCGGATCACGGACGCGGCGAGCGGTACGACGCTGGGGCACATCGGCGTCAACGACATCGACCATGTCCTGAGTGTCGCCCGCGTCGGCTACTGGGTGCTGCCCGAGGCCCGCGGCGGCGGCGTCGCCACCCGCGCCCTGGCCGTCGCCGCCCGCTGGGCCCTGACCGACCTGGGTCTCCACCGCCTGGAACTGGGCCACGCCCTGGGCCACGAGGCGTCCTGCCGTATCGCGGAACGCTGTGGCTTCCGGTACGAGGGAACGTTGCGCGGCGCCATGTTCGAGCAGGGCCGGCAGGACGCCTTCCGGGACGTGCACCTGCATGCGCGCATTGCGAGCGACCCGGAGCCCGAGCTCGATCCCGGACCGGGGCTCTCCTGACCGCGCGCCGTCAGGGCCACAGCAGCTGCCTGGCCCACCCCTCGCGCTCACGGCGGTAAACCAGCCGTACGTGCCGGCGTCCTGCGTCCCCCTGGAAGAACTCCACCTCGTCCGGACGGAGCCGGAAGAGCGTCCAGGACGGGACCGGAGTGTCCGGCTCCCGCTGTGCCCGCTCCCACGCCTCTTCCGACGCCCGCGCCAACTCCTCGGGCGAACCGAGCAATTCGCTCTGGCGGCCCGTGAGCGCCGCCGCCAGCGCGCCCGTCGAGCGCGCGTGCAGATCCGCCTGTCCCTCCTCGGAGGGCGCGGCCGTGACCGGCCCGCGCACCCGGACCTGGCGGCCCTGGACGGGCCAGTAGAAACCCAGGGCGGCATACGGGCGCACCGCCAGCTGCCGCCCCTTGCGACTGCCCGCGTGCGTCGCGAACGCCCAGCCCTGCGCATCCGCTCCGTGCAGCATCACCGTGCGGACGTCGGGTGTGCCGTCGGCGTCCGCCGTCGCCAGCGACATCGTGTGCGGCTCGGTCTGGCCCGCTGCCACCGCCTCCGCGAACCACTCCGTGAACAGCGTCAGCGGGTCAGCGGGCGCGGTCGCCGGATCGAAGGAGGGCAGCTCGACGTCCCAGACCCGGAGGGACCTGAGCAGCTCATGAAGATCCGTTCCCATGTCCCGAGTATGCCTCCCGGGCCTGGCGGTCCCGGAGGGGCCGCGCTCGGGGCCGGGCGCGCGGACGAGCGGCGACGCGCGGACGAGCGGCGGCGCTTCAGCGCACGCCCTCCCACCGGACCCGCAGGTCGCCGCGGGGATCGTGGACGATGTCCGGCGAGTCGCCGAACCGGCGGACCGCGCGGTCGGGTTCACGGTACGCGGGCCAGCCGGGATCGCCCGTGGTGGCGAAGGCGACCCATGCGGCGGACTACGCGGTCAAGAGCGCACCGCAGATGACCGCCATCGTCCGCATGGTCCGCGCCCTGGGTGCCTGACCCGTCCCGGTCCACCCCGCCCGGCCCCGCGCCGCCGCCCGGTTCACCGGCCCCGCGGGACCGGGCCCACCCTCGCGGAACCAGCCCGCCGAGGGTGGCGGGGCCACGGGGTTCACGTCCAGCACATGGCGGCCGTAGGCCCAGCCCTTCGGCTCACCGCCCCAGCACCATCGTCCCCGACGAACAGAACCAGCCCCCGGTACCGGACGCGACGGCCAGTCGGGGCAACTCGCCCTCAGGGCGGCGCACTTGCCGGTCCCCGGCCTCCCCGCGCAGCTGCCGTACCGCCTCCACCAGCAGGAACAGCCCCCGCATCCCGGGGTGCTGGGCCGAGAGGCCGCCCCCGTCCGTGTTCACCGGCAGCTGTCCGCCCCGCACCAGCAGCCGCCCCTTCTCCACGAAGGCCCCGCCTTCACCCTTCCCGCAGAACCCGAGGTCCTCCAGCGTGACCAGGGTCATATAGGTGAACGCGTCGTAGATCTCCGCGAAGTCGATCTCCTCGGGGCGTACGCCCGCCCGCCGGAAGGCGAGACGGCCGCTCACCGCCGCCGGGGACACGGTGAAGTCGGGCCATTCGGACATGGCCGTGTGCGAGACGTGCTCCCCGGTTCCCAGCACCCACACCGGTGCCGTACGGCAGTCCCGTACCAGTTCCCGGGCCACCAGCAGCACCGCCGCCCCGCCGTCGGACCGTATGCAGCAGTGCAGCTTGGTGAAGGGGTCCGCGATCACCGGGCCGGACAGGACCTCGTCCACGGTGACCGGAGTGCGGAACATCGCCTCCGGGTTCGCGGCCGCGTTCGCCCGCGTCTGCACGGCCACCTCGGCGAGCTGCTCGAGCGTGGTGCCGTACCGGTGCATATGGCGGCGGGCCGCCATCGCGTACTTGGCGACCAGCGTGTGACCGTACGGGGCCTCGAACTGCAGGGGCCCGCGTGTACCGAAGGACAGGGTGCCGGTGCGGCGGCCGGCCCGTACATCCGCGCGGGCCGTGGAGCCGTAGGCCAGGAGCACCGCCCGCGCGTGGCCCGCCGCGATCGCGTCCACCGCGTGCGCCGCCATGACCTCCCAGGTGGAGCCGCCGACGGACGTGGAGTCGACCCAGGTGGGCCGCAGCCCCAGATACTCGGCGACCTCCGCCGGGGCGAGCGTGCCCAGGCCCGCGGAGGCGAAGCCGTCGATCACCGAGCGGTCCAGCCCGGAGTCGGCCAGGGCGCGGCGGGCGGCCTGGGCGTGCAGGGCGTACGGCGTCACGTCGTCGAGCCGGCCGCAGTCGGACAGGGCCACGCCCGCGATCGCGGCCTTGGGCCGCCCGGTCACAGCACTCATGTATCTGACGGTACATCAGATAGTCGGCCGCCGGACCTGTGCATGCGTGCGGACCCGTCCTAATATGACGGTTCGTCAGACGCAGAGGGGACCTGCTCATGGACGCCCGCTTCACCGCCGAACAGGACGAGATCCGCCGCACGGTGCGGGACGTGCTCGCGCGGCACTGCGGGCCGCAGGACGTCCGGGCCGCCGTCGACACGGACACCGGATACGACCCCGCTCTGTGGGCCGTGCTCGCCCGCCGGCTCGGCCTGCCCGGGCTCGCGCTCCCCGAGACCTACGGCGGCTCCGGCTGCACCACCACCGAACTCGCCCTCGCCTGCGAAGAGACGGGACGCTGCCTCGCCCCCTCCCCGCTGCTGTCCACGGCCGTTCTCGCCGCTCCCCTGCTGCTCGCCCTGGGCACCGACGCCCAGCGCGCCGACCTGCTCCCCCGCATCGCCGCAGGAGAGCTGACGGCCGCCCTCGCCGTGCCCGGGACCGCACTCGCCACCGCCCTCCGCCTGGTCGGTGACAACCGGGGCGGCTGGGCGGGCGGCGGACGCGCCGGCGGGATGCAGGCCCGGCGGTCGGACGGGGCCTGGCGGCTGTACGGGGAGGCCGGGCAGGTGCTCGACGGGCACAGCGCCGGGCTGCTGGTCGTCGCCGCGCACACCGGCGGGTTCGCCCGGTCCCGGACCCTGCTGTTCCTGGTGCGGGACGGCGGGGTACGGACGCGGGGAACCGCCCTCGACGCGACGCGCCCCTGCGCGCGCATCCAACTGCGCGATGCCGAGGCGGACTTGCTGGGCGAGGACGGCACCGATGTGCCCGAGGTGCTCGCGGCCGTAGGGGACCGCGCCGCCGCGGTCGTCGCCTGCGAGGCCGTCGGGGCCGCCGACCGTGCCCTGGAGCGGACCGTCGCGTACGTCAAGCAGCGGGAACAGTTCGGGCGGGCGATCGGCTCCTTCCAGGCCGTCAAGCACCGGCTGGCCGATGTGTACGTCCGGGTGCAGGCGGCGCGTTCGGCGGCGTACTACGCGGCCTGGGCCGGCGGCCACGGGGAGCGGGTCGGCGGGCTCGCCCTCGCCCAGGCGCTCCGCACGCTGCGGACCGCGGCCGCGGAGGCGATCCAGTTGCACGGCGGCATCGGATTCACCTGGGAACACGAGGCCCATCTGTTCTTCAAACGGGCGGCAGGGGACGAGCTGCTGTTCGGGCCCGTCCACCGGCTGCGGGCACACGCGGCCGACACGGCCCGGCTCTTCGGGGAGAAGGAGGTGGCGGTATGACGGCCAGAGGGGTGCGGATCGTTCAGAAGGTGTCCTCGGCCCGGGCCTTCGCCAAGGTCGCGCCGCACGTCGTGCCCGCGCTGGACCGTGCGGTGCACCGGATGACCCGGGGCAAGGTGCTGCTCAGCGCACGGATGCTGCCGGGCGTGATCCTCACCTGCACCGGCGCGAGGAGCGGCCTCGAGCGCCGCACACCCCTGGCATGCATGCCAGAGCGGGGCGGCAGCTGGATCCTGATCGGCTCCAACTTCGGGCGGCCCGGCCACCCCGCCTGGACCGCCAACCTTCTCGTCCACCCCGACGCCGGGATCAGCTGGCAGGGAGAGGACATCCCGGTCACGGCCCATCTGCTGACGGGCGAGGAGCGGGAGGCGGCCTGGAGGGCGGTGCTGGCCTTCTGGCCGCCGTATGCGACCTACCAGGCGAGGGTGGAGCGCGAGATCCGGCTCTTCCGGCTCGTACGGCGCTGAGGGCGCAGCCCGCGCGGCCGCTCGCACGGCCGATGCGGAGCCCGCCGGGTGGCCGAAGCGGACCCCGTCGGCGCCGATGCGGAGCCCGTCGGGTGGCCGAAGCGGACCCCGTCGGCGCCGATGCGGGGCCGTCGGGCGGCCGAAGCGGACCCCGTCGCGCGTCCCGTCGCCCGGCCCATACGACGGTCACAGCGTCGCCAGACGCTCCACCAGCAGGAACGCGCCGATCCCCAGCATCGCGGCACCGCTCGTCCGGGTGACCGCGCGGGCCGCGGCGGGCCGGGCGGCCAGGAGCGCCCGGGCCAGGACCCCGACGGTGAGGTAGACGGCCGCACAGCACACCATGTGCCCGAGCCCGAGCACCGCCGTCTGCGCCGCCACCGGCAGCCGCGCGCCCCTCGCGTCCAGGAACTGCGGCAGCACGGAGAGGTAGAGCAGCAGGCCCTTGGGGTTGAGGACGCTGATGCCGGCGCCCCGCAGGAAGACCCGGGCCACGCTCGCGTCGGCGGCCCGCCCGGCGGCCGCGCCCGGGGCGGTGGGGCGGCGCAGCACTCCCCAGCCGAGCCACACCAGGTACCCGGCACCCGCCACCGTCAGCACCGTCAGCAACCCCGGCGACCCCGCCACCACCATCGCGAGCCCCGCCGTCGCCAGGGCCGTGTGCACCGCGTACCCGGCCACCAGACCGGCGACGGCGGGCACCACCGACCGCCCGCGCAGGCCCGCCGCGATCGCATACGCCCAGTCGGCGCCCGGCACGCAGACCAGCAGCAGGTCCACGGCGAGGAAGGACATCACCGCACCCGTGTTCATGACGGTGACATTAGGCGTGAAGAGGCCGAAAGTGTTCCCGAAGTTTCTCCGATCTCGTCAGTAATGGGGGAAGATCTACCCCATGGACACCATGGACCAGAAAATCCTTGCCGAGCTGCAACAGGACGGGCGGCTGACCGTGACCGAACTGGCCGGGCGGGTGCGGCTCAGCGTCTCGCCGTGTCACCGGCGGCTGCGCGAGCTGGAGCGCAGCGGCGCGATCCGCGGCTACCGGGCGGTGGTGGACCCGGCCGCCGTCGGGCTGAACTTCGAGGCGCTGGTCTTCGTCTCGATGCGCCAGGAGGACCGGGACACCGTCGCCGGGTTCGAGCGGGCGCTGAGCGAGGTGGAGCACGTCCTGGAGGCCCAGCGGCTCTTCGGCGACCCCGACTATCTGCTGCGGATCGCCACCGTCGACCTCGCCGCCTTCCAGCGGCTCTACGACGAGCGTCTGGCGACGCTGCCGGGCGTGCAGCGGTTGACGTCCACCCTGGTGATGAAGCACGTGGTGGAGGACCGCCCGCTGCCCATGAAGCGGGCATGAACAGCGGGCGGCGGCCCACCGGAGTGGACCACCGCCCGTATGACAGAACGTATGCAGTAACAGCCGGCCTGGTCAGCGAAAGCAGCGAAAGGTACGACCGTCAGGGAAAAAGGTGCGCACAAGCACTATCTCGTCGGCTTCCTCCCGGTCACGCCAAGGTGCACCAACAGCGCGAGATTCGGCTTCAGTTCGGCCTGCTTGACGCCCCAGGAAGTGAACCCCTTCTGGTGGGAGGCCACGGACGCGAGCATCGCCACGAGCGCGCCGGCCACGGCCGCCGGGCTCACGTCCTTGTCGACCCTGCCCTTGGACTGGAGTTCGGCGATCGAGTCCGCGAGGGAGTTGGTCACGGAGTTCAGGATCTTCATGCGGATCTTGTAGAAGCGCTTGTCGCCCTCGGCCGCGCCCAGGTCGACCACCCTGAGGATCGCGTCGTGCTTGCGCCAGAACTCCAGGAAACCGTCCACGAGTTCCTGCGCGGTCTGCCAGCCCGCCTTGCCGGTCCATGAGCGTCCCTCGAGCAGCCGGGTCAACCCGGCGCCCTCCGCGGCCATTTGCTCGGCGATCTCCAGGACGGCGCCCTCGACGTCCGGGAAGTACTGGTAGAAGGTGGCGGGGGACGTCCCGGCCTTCCGGGCGACATCGATGACTTTGACGTCCCGGTACGGCGACGAGCTGAGCATCTCGCTGAGGCAGTCGAGCAGCTTCTGCCGGGTCGCCTGCCCGCGCCGACCGGCCACACGGCCGTCGACGGTACGTACTTGTCCTGTCATGCCGTCAGCTTACCGAGGGGTGATGGGAGCGCGATTCGGCCGACTGCAAATGGGGAGTGCAGGGGCTGGTGACTGCTCCTGTGGCTGGTGAGAAGGGAGTACGTACGCCGAGCGCCCCGCGGGAATCCCTTTTAACTTGGCGGCATGGCCGAAAAACTGCCCTCCGGTGGCGCGGGTCCGGACGGCACCGCCTTCCCGGAAGGCGTCCCCTGCTGGGTCGACGCCCAGCTGCCGGACGTCGAGGCGGGCAGGCGGTTCTACGGTGCGCTCTTCGGGTGGACCTTCGAGGAGGCGTACGGCTCGTCCGTGTGGGCGCGCCTGGACGGCGAACCGGTGGCCGCGCTGGTGCGCAAGCGGGACGGCCGCATGCCCACCGTCTGGACGGTGTACTTCGCGACGCCCGACGCCGCCGCGCTCGCCGAGGGTATCCGGGCGGCCGGCGGCCAGGTCGTCATCCCGCCCACCCCCGTGGGCGGTCTCGGCACCATGGCACTGACCGCGGACCCCGAGGGCGCCGTGTTCGGGCTGTGGCAGGCCGGGACGCACCCGGGCTTCGCCAAGCGGCACGAACCCGGCACCTTCACCTGGTCCGAGCTGTACACGCGGGACACGGCCGTCGCCGACGCCTTCTACACGGGACTCTTCCACGACGCCCTGTTCGGGCCGGGCGCCGTCCCCGACTTCGGGCGCGCGCCGATCGAGGACGTCTTCCCCGCCGAGATGCCGCCCCACTTCCTCGTCCACTTCGGCGTCGAGGACGCCGCGGCGGCGATCGAGGCGGTGGGCCGTCTGGGCGGCCGGGTACAGGTACCGCCGTTCGAGGCCTCGTACGGACGAGTGGCGGTGGTCACGGACAATCAGGGGGCTTCCTTCGCGCTGCTCCAGAGGTAGCAGGCGCCGCTTCGGCCGCTCCACAGGCCGCCGAGGGCGTTCCGGAAATGCCGCCGGGGGCGGCATTTCCGCGGCTTTCCGCGGCACTTCCGGGGTACGCCGGGCGTTCCACCATGCGGGCGCCCGCTTCCCCCGGAGCGGTCTGACGTGGTTTTGTCCGGAGACACCCCGATCCGCCCCCGGGTTCGCAACCGGTGGCCCGGACAGGAAGAATCGGGGTGCGTGCCGCCACGGCGGTGCGGTGGTGAGACGCTGCACGGGGTCGCGTGCACGTGGCGGATGACGCGACCCGTACGGGGAGGTGGCAGGCAAGTGGTGGATCAGCTGACGCAGCACGATCCGCGGCGGATCGGGCCGTTCGAGGTGCTGGGACGGCTGGGTGCCGGCGGCATGGGGCTGGTCTATCTCGCGCGCTCGGCGTCGGGCCGGCGCGTGGCGATCAAGACGGTGCGCACGGAGCTGGCAGAGGACCAGCTGTTCCGGGTGCGCTTCACACGTGAGGTGGAGGCCGCCCGGGCGGTCTCCGGCTTCTACACGGCGGCCGTGGTCGACGCCGACCCGCGCGCGGCCGTGCCGTGGCTCGCCACCGCCTATGTGCCCGCGCCCTCCCTCGAGGAGATAGTGACCGAATGCGGGCCACTGCCGGCCCAGGCGGTGCGCTGGCTGGCCGCGGGCGTGGCGGAGGCCTTGCAGTCCATCCACGGGGCGGGCCTGGTCCACCGTGACCTCAAGCCGTCGAACGTCCTCGTCGTCGAGGACGGCCCCCGTGTGATCGACTTCGGTATCGCCTCCGGCGTATCGAACACACGTCTGACGATGACGAACGTCGCGGTCGGTACGCCCGCCTACATGTCCCCCGAACAGGCGAAGGACTCGCGCAGCGTGACCGGCGCGAGCGATGTCTTCTCGCTCGGCTCGATGCTCGTCTTCGCGGCCACCGGACATCCCCCCTTCCACGGCGCCAACCCGGTCGAGACCGTCTTCATGCTGCTGCGCGAGGGCCCGGACCTGTCCGGCCTGCCGGACGAGCTGCGCCCGCTCATCGAGTCCTGCATGCAGATGGAGGCCACCGCCCGCCCCAACCCGGCCGACCTCCAGGCGCAGCTCGCACCCCACCTCTTCGGCTCCGGCTCCGACGACAGCGGTACGGCCTCGGCATGGCTGCCCGAGAAGGCGGTCAGCCTGATCGAGGCCCGCCGCGGCGGGCGCCCGCCGGCCAGCCCGCCCTCCGCCGGCAACCGCAGCGGCGGGGCAGGCGCCGGACGGCCCGCGGTGCCGCCCCCGCCGTCCCGCGACCCGGTGCCGATGCCGGTCGGCGCGCCCGACGCCGGACCGGTACGGCTCGCGGGCGCATCGGTCCCCATCGGTCCCGGGCCCCGGGTCGCCGACGCGCGGGCGGCCGCCGTGAAGGCCCCTCCCCCCGAGGCCGGCCTCGCCGCGTCCTGGTCCCGTCCGGCCGCCGGGGTCAACGGCGCGGCCGGAGCCGTACCCGCGATCGCGCCCGCGGCCCCCGAGACGGCCTCCGGCTGGCGCCCGTGGCGCTTCCGCATGTCCAACGACGTATGGGGCACGCCGGCGGTCGCCGACGATCTGGTGTACGTGACCTCCTTCGAAGTGCACGCCCTGGACGTGGCCACGGGCCGCCGCCGCTTCAAGACACGCGACGTCGCCTGGTCGATGGCGGTCGCCGACGGCCGCGTCCACGCCTCGGACGGCCCCACGCTCTTCGCCCTGGACGCC
The DNA here is from genome assembly GCF_040644655.1 of Streptomyces sp. NPDC046931. Lineage (NCBI taxonomy): Bacteria > Bacillati > Actinomycetota > Actinomycetes > Kitasatosporales > Streptomycetaceae > Streptomyces > Streptomyces sp. NPDC046931. Next base: position 298,114 of record NZ_JBEYWX010000004.1, on the reverse strand, counting down.
CGCGAGGGCACGGACCTGTGGCGGCTGTCCCTGGACGGCTGGGTGTACTCGCTCAAGGCCGACCGGGGCACGGTCGTCACCGGGACCCGCGGCGGTGGCGTCCAGGCCTGGGAGGCGTCCAACGGGCAGAAGCTGTGGGAGATCACCGGCGCCCAGACCGACTTCGAGTCGCCGGAGGCCGGGCCGGTGGTCCACGACGGCACCGTGTACGTGTGGAAGGACGCCCGGCTGCGGGCCCTTCAGGCCCGTACGGGCGAGGAACGCTGGTCGTACCCGATCGGCGACGCGGCGTCCTGCGGCGGCGTCCCGTTGCGCCTGACGCACGCGTCGGACGGCTGTGTGTACGTCTCGGCCGGCACCCGGGTGCTGGCCGTCGAGGTGGCGACCGGCATGGTGCGCTGGCACTTCGAGGCGCCGGCGGTGTTCCTGTCCCCGCCCGCCTTCGTGCCCGGCCCGGCGGTCACCGGCGGCGGCATCTACCTCGCGGACTACCTCGGCACGGTCTACGCCCTCGACGCGGCGGACGGCCGCGACCGCTGGCGCATCGCGACCGAGTCGCGGGCGGCCATCGACCCCGTACTGGTCGCCGCGGGACACGTCCACGTGGGCAGCGGCAAGGGCCTGTACACCCTGGACGCGGTGACGGGCACCCCGAAATGGCGCTTCCAGGCGGGCGGCGACATCGTGGGCACCCCGGCGGTCGCGGACGGCCGTATCCACTTCGGCTCCACGGACCACCTGCTGTACACGCTGAAGGCCGACGACGGGCGCCTGCGCTGGAAGCTGGCCACGGGCGGGGAGATCACCGGCGCGCCCGTGGTGAAGGACGGCGTGGTGTACGCGTGCAGCAAGGACCGCTGTGTGTACGCGCTGGACGCGGAGAAGGGAACGGGTACGGCGCGGACGGCCTGAGCCCCGCGGGCGTGGACGGCCGTCGTACCGGAGTGACGGCCGCCCTCGGGCGCCCCGTGCTCACCGCACCCGGTGGCCCTCCGTCCGCCGGGCGGCGAACAGCTCCGCCTGCCGTTCGGGCGGCAGGTTCCCGAGCGCGATCAGCTGCGGCGCCTGCGCGAAGGCCTGCGCACGAGCCGCCTCCTTCGCCGCCCACAGGGCCCGCACGGTGCCCTGGACCCCCTCGGGCGGATAGGACGCGATGACCTCGGCGCAGCGCACCGCCGCCTCCACCGCGCCACCGGCCCCGGTGAGTTCGGACACCAGGCCCACCTCGTAGGCCCGACGTGCGGAGATCCGCTCGGCGGTGCCCATCAGGGCCATGCGCGCCGCCTCTCCGCAGGGCATCCGGTGCGCCATGTGGACCGACTCGTACGCGCTGACCATCCCGTACGTGGTGTGCGGATCGAAAAAGGTCGCGGTGGTGTCCGCCACGACGAACTCGCTCTCGCCGAGGAGATAGAACGCCCCTCCACAGACCATGCCCCGCACGGCGGCGATCACCGGTTTCCACAGGTCGTTCGCCTTCGGCCCGACCCGGAGCAGCGGATCGTCCACCATGTACGGCGAACGGGGCTGCGGCACCCGGGTGTCCCGGTCGATCCCCGTGCAGAAGGCCCGCTCACCCGCCCCCGTGAGCACGACGGCCCGTACGGAGTCGTCGAACCGCAACCGCCCCCAGCAGGAGCGCAGTTCTCCGGCCATCGCCGTATCGATCGCGTTGAGCTTGGCCGGCCGGTCGAGAGTGACGACCGCGACACCCGTGGACCGGTCGGCGGCGACCCGCAGCCCCCGGCTCACGGCCGCTCCTCGACCCACCGCGGCAGCCCGTCCGCGCCGAAGACGACCTGCACCCTCGCACCGATCCGGACCTGGTCGGGCGGGATCGAGTCCAGCGGCGCGTCGTCGTCGGAGACGAGGTTCCCGACCAGCCGGATACGCGGGGCCTCGGCCAGCTCCACCACGACCACGTTGTACGGCGCCCGCGCCGCATAGGCCGGGAGCAGCGGCGGATACGGGACGACGTACGACCAGATCCGCCCTTTCCCGCTCACCCGCCGCCACTCGCTCGTGAACGACCGGCAGTGCGGGCAGCAGGGCCGCGGCGGGAAACGGAGCTCACCGCAGTCGGTGCAGGCCTGGACGCGCAGTTCGCCCTGCCCGGCGTACTCCCAGAAGGGCGCGCCGTCGTCGTCGGGAACGGGGGACAGAAGGCTGTCGGCCATGGATCAGCTCCTCAGCAGCAGGGCGGAGGTCGGTACGCCCTCACCAGCGGTGATCAGACAGGTGGTGGCGCCCGGAACCTGCGCGGTGCCGGTTCCGCGCAGCTGCCTCACGCCCTCGCTGATCAGGTTGAATCCGTGGACGTACGCCTCGGACAGACCGCCGCCCGCGGTGTTCACGGGCAGTCGCCCGCCGATCTCCAGGGCTCCACCCTCGGTGAAGGCGGCGCCCTCCCCTCTGCCGCAGAAGCCGTAGCCCTCGAGGGAGAGCGGTACGAGAGGGGTGAACGCGTCGTAGATCTGTGCGACGTCCACGTCGTCCGGGGTGAAGTCGGCGTGCTTCCACAGATGTCGGGCCGCCGTCCAGGCCGGTCCGGTGAGCGGGTCGTCGTTCCAGTAGTTGACCATGCCGTGGTGCTGGGCGGGCAGCCCCTGGGCGGCCGCGTGAATGTACACGAGCCGGTGCGGGCAGTCGCGGGCGCGCTCGGCGGAGACGATCACGCAGGCCAGCGCGCCGTCGGTCTCGAGGCAGTTGTCGAAGAGGCAGAGCGGCTCACTGATCCACCGGGAGGTCATGTACATCTCCCGCGTCAGCGGCCGCTCGTACATGATGGCGGCGGGATTCTGGTTGGCCCGGTTCCGGCAGGCGAGGGCGACGTTGAAGAAGTGGTCCCTGGTCGCCCCGTACTCGTGCATGTAGCGGCGGGCCAGCATGCCGATCTCGTCGACCGGCCTGAGCAGTCCGAAGGGCCGCGTCCACTGGGCCGGAGTGGGCAGTTGGGCGGCGGTGTTCCGCCACGGCCGTGGCCCGCTGCCGCGCTTGCGGGACCGCCAGGCGACGCCGACGGTCGCCTGCCCGGTCGCGACGGCGGCGGCCAGGTGCGCGACGGTGGCACAGGAACCGCCGCCTCCGTAACCGACCTTGCTGAAGAAGGTGAGGTCCCCGAGCCCGAGGGCCTTCGCCACCTCCACCTCGTCGGTCTCCTCCATGGTGTACGAGGCGAGCGCGTCGACCTCGCCGGGTGCGATCCCGGCGTCGTCGAGGGCGGCGAGGATGGCGCGGCAGGCCAGGGCCTTCTCGGACTCCGGGAGCCGCCTGGCGAAGGCGGTCTGGCCGATGCCGACGATGGCGGTGGCGTCCTTGAGCCCTGCCATGGGTGCACCTCTCCCCCCGAGCGGTTTAGCTGACAGGTCGTCAGGCTACAGCTAATCTGACGGTCAGTCAGCTATGCGTGCCGTGGGGAGGTCGCTGTGCGCGGTGACGTGGAGTGGGGCGGCATTCCGGGCCTGGTCCGGAGCGCCGTCCGTCGCTACGGCGACGTGGAGGCGGTGGTCGAGGGCCGCACCCGGATCTCGTACGCCGAACTGGGGGCCCGCGTGGACCGCGCGGCGGCGGCCTGCATCGCGAACGGCGTAGGCGTCGGCGACCGCGTGGCGATCTGGGCCCCCAACACCCTGGACTGGATCGTCTCGGCGCTGGGCGCGGTCTCGGCGGGCGCGGTCCTGGTCCCCCTCAACACGCGCTTCAAGGGCGGCGAGGCCGCGTACGTCCTGGAGCGGAGCCGGGCGAGGCTGCTGTTCGTGACGGGCACGTTCCTGGGCACGTCGTACGTGGCCTCGCTGCGACGCGCGGCGGGTGACGGCCCTGGAAACGGCCCGCTCCCTCGCCTGCCCCACCTGGAGCAGGTGGTGGTCCTGGCGGACGACGCCCCGGCCGACTTCCGCACCTGGAAGGACTTCCTGGCGAGCGGGGAGGGCGTCGGGGAGCCGGAGGTGCGGCGACGGGCTTCGGCCGTGACCGGCGAGGCGCCGTCGGACATCATCTTCACCTCCGGCACCACCGGCCGCCCCAAAGGCGCGCTGATCACCCATGCCCAGACACTGCGCGCGTACGGGATCTGGAGCGACCTGGCGGGCCTGCGGCAGGGCGACCGCTATCTGATCGTGAACCCCTTCTTCCACACGTTCGGCTACAAGGCCGGAGTGCTGGCCTGCCTGATGCGGGGCGCGACGATGATCCCGCAGCCGGTGTTCAACGTGGACACGGCGCTGGCGAACATCGCCGCGGAGCGGATCTCCGTCCTCCCCGGCCCGCCCACCCTCCACCAGTCCCTCCTCGACCACCCCTCGCGTGACGCCCACGACCTCTCCGCACTGCGGCTGGTGGTCACGGGAGCTGCGGTGGTACCGCTGCGCCTGGTGGAACGCCTGCGCGGGGAACTCGGCGTCGCGACGGTCCTGACGGCGTACGGCCTGTCGGAGGCGAGCGGTTTCGTGACGATGTGCCGTCGCGGCGACGACCCGTCACTGATCGCGTCGACGTCGGGAAGGGCGATCCCCGGCACGGAGGTCAGAGTGGTGGACCCGAAGGGCGAGCCCCTGCCCCCGGGCGCCCCCGGGGAGATCCTGGTCCGAGGCTTCAACGTCATGCAGGGTTACTTCGAGGACGCTACGGCCACATCGGACGTCCTGGGCCCGGACGGCTGGCTCCGCACGGGCGACGTGGGCGTACTGGACGGAGCGGGCAACCTCCGCATCACGGACCGCATCAAGGACATGTTCATCGTCGGCGGCTTCAACGCCTACCCGGCGGAGATAGAGCAACTCCTCGCTCTGCACCCGGACGTGGCGGACGTGGCGGTGATCGGCGTACCGGACACCCGGCTGGGCGAGGTCGGCAAAGCCTACGTGGTACGGCGGCCGGGTGCCGTGCTGACCGGCGACGACCTGATCGCCTGGTCCCGCAGGGAGATGGCGAACTACAAGGTCCCGAGGGAGGTGGAGTTCCTCCCGCAACTCCCGAGAAACGCGAGCGGCAAGGTACTGAAGGGCGACCTCCGGGGGCGGGGCCGTTGAGGCGGAGGCGGGGCGGCCGGGCGCTCGGGGGTTGGCCCGGGCGGCGCGACGCGGCGAAGCACCCGGGGGTCGGCTGGGGTGGTGAGCGGCAGGCGGCGCGCCCTGCCGACGGTGCGCCGGCCGAGCGCCGACTCCACCGCGACGAGGGCTTCGTCCCTGGGGCCGGTACGCAGGAGGTCGGCAAGGGTCCGGGGGACCTCCGTGACGAGCAGTCCGCACCGCTGCACGACCTCGACCTGGGGGAGGGGGATGCGATGCACACGTACGCTCTTGCCGTCGCGGCGGAGAGTGAGCGAGGGGTCGGTGAATTCCAGGGGCGTCTCGCGGGTCCGGGCGAGCGTCTCGATCCGCCAGAGTGCCGCCGCCGAGTGGTGGCTCACGACGAGCCGCGGCTTGAGGAACTGCACGGCCCCAAGCGGTGTGGCGAGGTCAGGCACCCGCCCCGGCTCTGCCCAAGCGCCGGATTGCAGTGGAGTCCAGCCTTCCGCCCGTAGAGCCCGAGCGAGGCTCCGCCGGGGCCAGCCCGCGGCGAGGGCTCGTGAGGTGAGCAGCACCCCGCCCTCGACCGACTCCCGTAAGGCCTTCCGCTCCATACCGCCAAGGTCGCGGAGTCCCCGGGAGTCCCGCCGCCCCCGTGGACAACCCGGCACCCCGGGGGACGACGACCTGGAAGTGGAAGAGGGCCCTGCCCCCTGACACACTTCGGCCGCGGCGGCTCCCCCTCCGCGCCGCCGCGGCCGATCCCCGTGTGGGAGGAAGGTCTAGCTGGGTTCGGACGTGATGTGGACGTTGTCCGGCTTGAAGATGCCGTTGTCCTCGGCCTCGGTGATGTGGACGTTGTCCGGCTTGACCGTGCCGTCGTCCTTGCCACCGGTGATGTGGACGTTGTCCGGGTCGACGACCGGCTCGTCCTTCGTGGTGTCGCTCATGGTGCTTCCTCCCCTTGGAACTCAACTGAAAAGCAGGGCCCGCCCGGCCGTTCCCCCGAATGGACGGCCGGGCGAGCCACCGGGTCGCCTCACCCTAGACCGTGGGCTGGACGACCTCATCGGCGGTCCGTCGGCCCCCCGACGCAACGGATCGACAGAACGAGAGTGCCGTCCGGCGATAAACGAACGATGAACGCCGTGGCGTGCCTATGCGGCAGCGGCCGGTGCCAGCAACGCCCGGACGGTCTCGGCCTCGGGAGATCCCAGCGCCTCGTAGGTGGTGAGGGCTTCCTGCCAGCACACTTGGGCCCTTCCCGACTGCCCGATTCCACTGAGAGCCCGTCCCAGCACGGTGAGGACGTTGCCACGCCGCCACTCCCCGCCGATGCCACGGAGCACGGTCAGGGCGGCTTCGGCGTTGGTCGAGGCCTGTGCGGGGCGTTGGGCCGCCAGGTCCACCTCGGCGAGCCTGAGCAGGGTCATCCCCTCCCAGAGGCGCTGGCGGCTGTCGCGAAAGACCTTCAGAGCCGCGTGCAACTGGTCGTTGGCCTCCCCGTACAACTCGTTCCGGGTGAGGGCCATGCCCAGTGCGTAGCGGCCGTTCGCGCCCTTCAGGGCGTGCCCCAAGGCCTCATAGGTTTCGATGCCTTGCTGGGCGAGCACCACGGCGCTGCGCGGCCGCCCCGTGGCAAGGTGGATACGCGAAAGGTTGCACAGCACACTCGCCTCCCCGGCCAGGTCCTCGCAGTCGCGGAAGTCCGCCAGGGCCTGTTCCATGTGCTGTTCCGCGTCCGCGTACCGGCTTTGGTAGAAAGCCATCGCGCCGCGGATGTTGGCCGCCCAGCAGCGCGCCAGGGGGTCCGTCAGCGATTCGGCGAGTTGCAGGGCCTCGCGTGCCGCGTCGTCCGCTTCCGCGAAGCGCCCGGAAAGGTGGTGGGCGACGGCGAGGACGACGGAGGCTCGGCCCTCCGTCCGCCGGTCCTGGCTCGAGCGCGCGGCGTCGCGCAGGGTTATGGCTACGGCTTCGTATTCCCTGGCGTTGGCACCGGACTCCGAGAGATCGACTGCCGCCCACAGGAGGTCGATGGCGCGGAGCAGCGTTCCTGACGTCCCGAATTGGCGCATGCAGGCAAGCAGGCAGGCCGCCTCCGCGTACAGCCAGTCCTGTGCCTGATGCCGGTCCTCGAACGTCAACCCCGGATATTGGGTCGGCTGGAGATGGTCCACCAGCCGGTCCCCGGGGCGTTCGATCGCGTAGACCCCCGCCGCCGTCGCCAGATAGAAGTCCAGCAGTCGGGACATCGCCGCGTCCCGCTCGCTCGGCGGATGCTCGTCCCGTTCCGCGCACGCACGCGCGTAGAGGCGGACCAGGTCGTGGTAGCGGTAGCGGCCCGGGGCCGCCGACTCCAGCAGGGATGTGTCGACCAGGGACTCCAGCAGGTCCTCCGTCTCGTCCACCGGGAGGTCCAGGACCGCGGCGGCCGCCGCCAGGGATATGTCCGGGCCGTCCGCCAGGCCCAGCAGGCGGAAGGCCCGGGCCTGGGCCGGCTCCAGCTGGCCGTAGCCCAGTTCGAAGGTCGCCTTCACCGCCAGGTCCCCGGCCTGGAGTTCATCCAGCCGCCGTCGCTCGTCCGCCAGCTTCGCCGCGAGCACCGAAACCGTCCATGTCCTGCGTGCCGCCAGCCGCGACGCCGCGATCCGGATCGCCAGCGGCAGGAATCCGCACGCCGCCACCACGTCCAGCGCGGCCTCGCGCTCGGAGGTCACCCGCTCCCCGCCCACGATCTTCGTGAACAGCGACAGCGCCTCGTCCGGCGACATCACGTCCAGGTCCACCAGGTGCGCGCCCGCCAGGTCCACCATCCGCACGCGCGAGGTCACCAGCGCGGCGCAGCCCTCCGTGCCCGGGAGCAGCGGCCGGACCTGGGCCGCGTCCTTCGCGTTGTCCAGCAGGACCAGGACCCGTCGGCCGTCCAGGACGGAGCGGTAGAGGGCGGCCCGTTCCTCCAGCGAGTCCGGGATCGCCGAGTCCGCCGTGCCGAGGGCGCGCAGGAAGGAGCCGAGGACCGTCTCCGGTTCCGCCGCCCTCGGGCCCGCGCCCTGGAGGTCCACGTACAGCTGGCCGTCAGGGAAGGCGCCCCGGGCCTGGTGGGCGACGTGGACCGCCAGCGTCGTCTTGCCGACGCCGCCGATCCCGGCCAGCGCCGACACCGCCATCACCCGGCCCTCCGCCGACGCCAGCACCTTGCCCAGCTCCTCCACGAAGGCCGTCCGACCGGTGAAGTCGGGGACGGTGGCGGGCAGCTGAGCCGGCCGTACCGGGGCGGCGGCGGGCTCCGGCGCCGGTGCCGACGGTTCCGCGAGGCCGGGGTCCGCCTGGAGGATCCGTTGCTGGAGGTCCTTCAGGCCGGGGCGTGGGTCGACTCCGAGTTCGTCGGCCAGGAGGCGGCGGGTGTCCGCGTACACCGCGAGCGCCTCCGCCTGGCGGCCGGAGCGGTACAGCGCCAGCATCAGCAGTTCGCGCAGCCGCTCGCGCAGCGGGTGTGCCGCCGTCAGGGCGGTCAGTTCGGAGACCGCCTCGGCGTGGCAGCCCTGCTCCAGGTCCATGTCGAGGCGGGTCTCCAGCAGCTGGAGGCGCCATTCCTCCAGGCGGGTGCGCTGGGTGTCCGCGTAGGGGCCGGGTATGTTCGCCAGCGGCTCACCGTCCCACAGGGACAGTGCCTCGTTCAGGAGGTGCCGGGCATGGCACAGGTCCCCGGAGTTCTTGGCTTTCTCCGCCTCCGCGGCCAGTTCCTGGGCGGCGGCGAGGTCCAGGGAGCGGGCGTCGGGCAGGCGCAGCGCGTACCCGCCGGACTCGCTGACGAGTACGCCGGGGGAGAGGACCTTGCGCAGCCGGGAGGCGTACGTCCGTACCGCTGCCAGGGCGCGCGGCGGCGGTTCGCCGCCCCAGAGCGCGTCGATCAGTTCGGACGCCGTCGCCGTGCGTCCCTCGCGCAGCAGCAGCGCGGCCAGCAGCGCGCGCTGCTGTGGTGAGCCCGTGGCCAGCGGCTCCTCCCCGCGCCAGGCGCGCACCGGTCCGAGCACGCCGAAGCGCAGAGCCGCCGACTCCCCGGCACTCCGCCGCTCCGGCACCCGCGGTACACCGTCCATCGCTGCCCCCTGGCACCCTGCCGAACGTCCACAACCGAGAGGCCAGTTTGCCTTGTTCATGGCGGATGCGTCAGCTGTGGGAGACGGCGATCACAGGCCGTGGTGCCGGGCGTCACATGGCCCACACACAGTCTTCCCATACCGGTCGGTCGGGATACATACGGGGAGGCCGTCGGCTAGCTGACGGTTCGTCAGATCAGCGCTACGGTGACCGGCATGGAGACCTCACCGAGCAACGGCACGTTCCCGCAGATCATCTCCGTCGACGACCACACGGTGGAGCCCCCGCACGTCTGGCAGGACCGGCTGCCCGGGAAGTACCGGGACATCGGCCCGCGTATCGTCCGTGCGCCACTGAAGGAAATGACCTTCCTCGGCGGGAGGTTCGCCCCCGTGATGGGCGAGCCAGGCGACGAGGGCCCGCTCGGCGACTGGTGGGTGTACGAGAACCTGCACCGTCCCCTCACCCGCCTCGACACGGCCGTGGGGTACGACAGGGACGAGATCAGGCTCGAGGTGATCACCTACGAGCAGATGCGGCCGGGCTCCTACGACGTGCCCCAGCGCCTCGCCGACATGGACGTCAACCATGTCCGGTCCGCCCTCTGCTTCCCGACGTTCCCGCGCTTCTGCGGCCAGACCTTCACCGAGGCCCAGGACCGCGAGCTGGGGCTGCTGTGCGTGCGTGCGTACAACGACTGGATGGTGGAGGAGTGGTGCGGCCCCGAGGCGCACGGCCGGCTCATACCGCTCGCCCTCATCCCCCTCTGGGACGCGGAGCTCGCCGCCGCGGAGGTTCGCCGCAACGCCGAGCGCGGCGTGCGTGCCGTCGCCTTCTCGGAGATCCCGCCGCGCCTCGGGCTGCCGTCCGTGCACACCGACGACTGGGACCCCTTCCTCGCCGCCTGCGACGAGACAGGCACCGTCGTGGCGATGCACATCGGCTCCAGCAGCCGGATGCCGTCCACGTCCGCGGACGCCCCGCCGGCCGTCGGATCCACGATCACCTTCGCCAACTGCTGCTTCTCGATGGTCGACTGGCTGATGAGCGGCAAGTTCGAGCGGTTCCCCCGGCTGAGGGTGATGTACGCGGAGGGCCAGATCGGCTGGATCCCTTACATCCTCGAGCGGGCCGACGTGGTGTGGGAGGAGAACCGTGCCTGGGGCGGTGTCGCGGACAAGGTGCACCGCCCGCCGTCGGAGCTCTTCGCCGACCACGTCTACGGCTGCTTCTTCGACGACGCCTTCGGCCTGCGCAACCTGGACGCGATCGGGGCCGGAAACGTGCTGTACGAGACCGACTACCCGCACTCCGACTCCACATGGCCGAAGTCGCGTGAGGTCGGGGAGGCCCAGATGGGGCACCTGGACGCGGACACCGTCGACCGGATCGTGCGGCGCAACGCCATCGAGCTGCTGGGGCTGACGGACGACGGTCTGTGGGCGGGTCCGGGCGGCGGGCGGTGAGCGGGCCCCTGCGGTACGGGATGCAGCTGCCCGTCCAGTCCCTGAGCAGGCTCTTCGCCGAGTCCTGGGAGGCCGGCGCCGGCCCGGAGGACCTGGCGGAGATCGCCCGGGCCGCCGACCGGGCCGGGTTCGACTACCTCGCGAGCTGCGACCATGTCGCCATTCCGCGCCGGCTCGCCGCGGACATGGGGACGGTCTGGTACGACCCCGTCGCCACGCTGTCCTATCTGGCGGCCGTCACCGCGCGGGTACGGCTGCTCAGCCATGTCGCGGTCGTCGTGCTGCGGCACCCCCTCGTCACGGCCAAGCAGTACGCGACCCTCGACCGTCTGTGCGGCGGGCGGCTCGTCCTCGGGGTGGGGGCCGGGCACGTACCGGAGGAGTTCGAGGCGCTGGGTGTGGACTTCCGGCAGCGGGGTGCCCTGCTCGACGAGGCGATCGACGCACTCAGGGCGGCGCTGGGGCCGCAGGAGTTCCCCGTCCACCACGGGAAGGCGTACGACTTCGAGGGGCTCGGTCAGCGCCCCCGGCCCGCCCAGGCCCGTATTCCTATCTGGGTGGGCGGCTCCTCGCCCGCCGCCGTGCGCCGGGCCGCGCTCAAGGGGGACGGCTGGCTGCCGCAGGGCGACCCGCGTGACCGGCTGGCCGCCCAGATCGCCCGTCTGACGCGGCTGCGGGCCGAGGCGGGTCTCGAGGAGCCCTTCACCGTGGGCGCCCTCACCGAACCGCTGTACGTCGGCGAGCCGGGCTGGGAGGTCGGGCGGCGCACGGTCAGCGGCGCGCCGGAGGCGGTCGCCGACTCCCTGCGCGCCTACCGCGCGATGGGCGTGCACCAGATCCAGGTGCGGTTCCGCAGCCGGTGCCGCGCGGAACTCAGCGACCAGATCGCGGCGTTCGGGGCCGAGGTCGCGCCCCGTCTGCACTGAGGAGGGTCATGGGCAAGCTGGACGGGCGCGTCGTCATCGTCACGGGTGCGGCGCGCGGGCAGGGCGAGCAGGAGGCGCGGCTGTTCACCGCGGAGGGCGCCCGGGTCGTGCTCGGGGACGTGCTCGACGACCAGGGGGAGGCCCTCGCCAAGGAGCTCGGGCAGCGCTATGTCCATCTGGACGTGGGCCGGGAGGCGGACTGGGCCGCCGCCGTGGCCCGGGCGAAGGACGTGTACGGGCGGATCGACGGGCTGGTCAACAACGCCGGGATCCTCCGGTTCAACTCCCTGGTCGACACGCCCCTCGACGAGTTCATGCAGGTCGTCCAGGTCAACCAGGTGGGCTGCTTCCTCGGTATCAGGGCGGTCGCGCCCGAGATCGCGGCCGCCGGGGGCGGCACCATCGTCAACACCGCCTCGTACACCGCGATGACGGGCATGGCGGCCGTGGGCACGTACGCGGCGACCAAGCACGCCGTCCTGGGCCTCACCCGGGTCGCTGCTATCGAGCTGGCGCCGCGGGGGATTCGCGTCAACGCCCTGTGCCCCGGCGCCATCGACACCGCGATGTCCAACCCGTCCCTGCTGGACGGCGACGCGGACGTCGAGGAGACGTCCAGGGCCCTTGACCAGCTGTACCGCAGGCTGGTGCCGCTCGGCCGGATCGGCAGGCCGGAGGAGGTGGCGCGGCTCGCTCTCTTCCTGACCTCGGAGGACTCCTCCTATGTCACCGGGCAGCCGTTCGTGATCGACGGGGGATGGCTGGCCGGGGTGTCCGTCCTGTGATGCCGTCGCCTGACGACCCGTCAGCTATTGACGGTGTCATCGGGCGGTGTCACAGTCGGCGGCAATGGAGCTGACGGTATGTCAGATATCCGGGCGCGTGCGTCAGGCAGGTCGGAAAGACAACCGTGGGGACGGTGAACTCCGTGGAATTCGGGCTCTTTGTACAGGGATACGTCGGCAAGCGGGCCGAGACCGACCCGCTCGCGGAGCACAAGGCGCTGATGGAGGAGACCGAGTACGTCATCCAGGCGGACAGGTCCGGCTTCAAGTACGCCTGGGCCTCCGAACACCACTTTCTCGAGGAGTACTCCCATCTGTCCGCCAACGACGTCTTCCTCGGCTACCTGGCCCACGCCACCGAGCGCATCCACCTCGGCTCCGGCATCTTCAATCCCCTCGCCCCGGTGAACCACCCGGTGAAGGTCGCCGAGAAGGTCGCCATGCTCGACCACCTCACCGAGGGCCGCTTCGAGTTCGGCAGCGGCCGAGGGGCCGGCTCGCACGAGATCCTCGGCTTCCTCCCCGGCATCACCGACATGAACCACACCAAGGAGATCTGGGAGGAGACCATCGCCGAGTTCCCCAAGATGTGGCTCCAGGACGAGTATCCGGGCTTCAGGGGCAAGCACTGGTCGCTGCCGCCGCGCAAGGTGCTCCCCAGGCCGTACGGGAAGTCGCACCCCGCGATGTGGTACGCGGCCGGATCCCCGCCCTCGTACGCCATGGCCGCGCGCAAGGGCCTCGGGGTGCTCGGGTTCAGCGTGCAGAAGGTCTCCGACATGGAGTGGGTCCTGGAGCAGTACAAGACGGCGATCGTGGACGCCGAGCCCGTCGGGGACTTCGTCAACGACAACGTGATGGTGACGACCACCGCCGTGTGCGCGCCCACGCACGAGGAGGCGATCCGGGTCGCGGCGGCGGGCGGACTGCACTACCTGCCCTCCCTCGTCTTCCGCTACCACGACACCTTCCCGCGCCCGGAGGGCTTCCCCGTCTGGCCCGAGACGCTTCCCGAGTACACCGAGGAGTTCATCGAACTGCTCATCGAGGAGGAGCTGCTGATCTGCGGCGACCCGGACGAGGTCCTCACCCAGTGCAAGCGGTGGGAGCAGGCCGGGGCCGACCAGCTCAGCTTCGGGCTGCCGGTCGGGATCCCCAAGGAGGAGACGCTCCGGACGATCCGGCTGATCGGCGAGCACGTGATCCCGAAGATCGACACGGACCCGGTGCATCGCACCTCGCGGTTCAGGCAGAGCGCCTGATCGCCGTCGGACCGCGGGCCGTCCGGCGACTGCCGGTCCGAAGCCGCTGTTCGCGCCCACGCGGCGGAGCCGGATATCGACACAGCTCCGCGCCCCGCTCGGGACGCTTACCCGCACCGGAGGTCAAGGAGGCAAGGTTCCATGCTCGATCACGTCATCAAGGGTGCGACCGTCGTGGACGGGACGGGAGCGCCCGCGTACACGGCGGACGTGGGCATACGGGACGGCCGTGTCGCCGCAGTCGGCCGAGTCACCGAGCAGACGCGCACGCGGGAGGACGCGACCGGGCTCGTTCTCGCCCCCGGTTTCGTCGACCCGCACACCCATTACGACGCCCAGCTCTTCTGGGACCCCTACGCGACGCCGTCCCTGAACCACGGGGTCACCACGGTCGCCGCCGGCAACTGCGGCTTCACGCTCGCCCCGCTCAACCCCGCCCGCCCGGAGGACGCCGACTACACCCGCCGGATGATGGCCAAGGTGGAGGGCATGTCCCTGGTCGCCCTGGAGGAGGGGGCGCCCTGGAACTGGGGCGGCTTCGGGGAGTACCTCGACGCCCTCGAAGGCAGGATCGCCGTCAACGCGGGCTTCATGGCGGGACACTGCGCGCTGCGCCGCCATGTGATGGGACCGGACGCGGTCGGCGGGCAGCCAACCCCCGAGCAGATGGACGCCATGCTCCGGCTCTTCCACGAGGCCATGGACGCGGGTGCCTGGGGCCTGTCCACCACCCAGTCGGCCACGCACGCCGACGGCGACGGCCGGCCGGTCGCCTCCCGCCACGCCCGGCCGGCCGAGCTGCTGGCCCTGTCCCGGGCGGTGGGCCAGCACGAGGGCACCCAGATCGAGGCGATCGTGGCGGGCTGCATGGACCAGTTCAGCGACGTCGAGATCAACCTGCTCATGGAGATGAGCGCGACCGCCGGACGGCCCCTGAACTGGAATGTGCTCACGATCGACGCCGCCGTCCCGGAGCGCGTGCCGCGCCAGCTGCTCGCGAGCGAGCGTGCCCGGAAGGCGGGCGGCCGTGTGGTGGCCCTCACCATGCCGATCCTCACGCCGATGAACATGTCGCTCCGCACCTTCTGCGCGCTCAACCTGATCCCCGGCTGGGGTCCGGTCCTCGGCCTGCCGGTGCCCGAGCGGATCGTGAAGCTCCGCGACCCGGAGGTACAGGCCGAGATGCTCCGGCGCGCCGCCTCCAAGGAGGCGGGCGTTCTCCGACGCCTCACCGATTTCGGGCGGTACGTCATCGGGGACACCTACAGCCCGCGCAACGAGGGCCTGACCGGGCGGGTGGTGCAGGACATCGCCGCCGAGCGCGGCCAGGACCCCTTCACCTGTCTGGTCGAGATCTGCGCCGAGGACGAGCTGCGGACGGTCCTGTGGCCCATGCCCACCGACAACGACCCGGCCTCCTGGGCGCTGCGGGCCGAGACCTGGCGGCACGAGGACGTCCTGCTCGGCGGCTCCGACGCGGGCGCCCATCTGGACCGCATGTGCGGGGCCCCGTACACCACCCGGTTCCTCGGGGACTGTCTGCGCGGCCGGAAGCTGGTGCCGCTGGAGCGGGCCGTGAAGATGCTGACCGACGATCCCGCCCGGCTGTTCGGGCTGCGGGAGCGCGGCCTGGTGAGGGGGGGCTTCCATGCGGATCTGGTCCTGTTCGACCCGGAGCGGATCGACGCCGGCCGGGCCGTCCTGGTGCACGACCTGCCGGGGGAGAGCCCGCGGCTGGACTCCAGGGCGATCGGGGTGAGCGCGGTCTGGGTCAACGGGGTCGAGGTGATACGGGACGACGTGGTGACCGGGGCCGTGCCGGGCAGGGTGCTGCGCTCCGGACGGGACACCAGGACGGTGGGCACCACGTGACGACGCGGCAGCGGCTGTTCATCGGCGGGGCGTGGGCCGAGCCCGACGGGGGTTACTACGAGGTCGTCGACCCGGCGACCGAGGAGGCCGTCGGATGGGCGCCGGAGGCATCACCGGAGCAGGTGCACGCGGCGGCCGCCGCGGCCCGCACCGCCCTCGGACCCTGGTCGCGGACGGCCCCCGAGGAACGGGCGGCCATCCTGGCGCGGGCGGCGGACGTGGTACGGCGCAACCTCGTGCCGTACGCGGGCCTGGCGCAGGCGGAGAGCGGCGCCACCACCCGTACGGCGCGCGGGATGCAGGTCGGGGTCGCGGCGGCCCGGTTCCAGCGGTACGCACGCGTGGAGCCCGTGGAGCAGCCGCTGCCGCCGCAGATCAGCGAGGCGGGGCCGTTCGGCGGGGCCGCCGTCCTGGGGGCGCTCGCGGTGCGTCAGCCGGTCGGCGTGGTCACCTGCATCACCTCGTACAACAACCCTTGGGCGAACGCGGCCGGCAAGGTCGCACCCGCGCTGGCCATGGGCAACACGGTGGTCGTCAAGCCGGCTCCGCAGGACCCGCTGTCCGTCTACCGCATGGCGGAGGCCCTTCAGGAGGCGGGTGCGCCGCCGGGCGTGGTGAACGTGGTGAGCGGTGCACGGCCGGAGGTCGGCGAGGCGGCCGTGGACTGCCCGGAGGTGGACATGGTGAGCTTCACCGGCTCCACGGCCGTGGGGCAGCGGATCGCCGAGGTGTGCGGCCGGTCCATGAAACGGCAGCTGATGGAGCTGGGCGGGAAGGGCGCGGCGCTCGTCTTCGACGACGCGGACGTCGCCGCGGCGGTCGCCGGCACGGCCACCACGTTCTCCTTCTACAGCGGCCAGATCTGCACGGCGCCGACCCGGGTGATCGCCCAGCGGGAGGTGTACGACCGGATGGTGACCGAACTGGCCGAGCTGGCACGGCGGCTGACGGTGGGCGACCCGCGCGACCCGGGCACGGTGGTGGGGCCGCTGATCTCGGCGGCGCACCGGGACCGCGTGGAGGCATATGTGGAACTGGGCCGCAAGGAGGGGGCGCGGCTGGTGGCCGGGGGCCGGCGCCCGCCGCTGGAGAGGGGCTTCTACGTCGCTCCCGCCCTCCTCGCGGACTGCACGCCCGACATGCGGGTGGTGCGGGAGGAGATCTTCGGCCCGGTGGTCGTGGTCGTGCCGTTCGACGACGAGGAGGAGGGCATCGCCCTGGCCAACGACACCGACTACGGCCTGATCGACTACGTCTGGTCCCGGGACGTGGCCCGCGCGTTCCGTG
The DNA here is from genome assembly GCF_040644655.1 of Streptomyces sp. NPDC046931. Lineage (NCBI taxonomy): Bacteria > Bacillati > Actinomycetota > Actinomycetes > Kitasatosporales > Streptomycetaceae > Streptomyces > Streptomyces sp. NPDC046931. The sequence continues at coordinate 281,406 of NZ_JBEYWX010000004.1, read as the reverse complement.
TCGCCCGCCGGCTGAGGGCGGGCCAGGTGGGCGTCAACACCGTGGGCCGCAATATGGAGGCCCCGTTCGGCGGCTTCAAGAAGAGCGGGGTCGGCCGCGACGTGGGCTCGTACGCCCTGCACGCGTACGGCGAGCTTCAGGCGATCGTGTGGCCGGGATGAGCGAGGCCGGTGAGGAGGGCGATCCCCGCCTGGTTCAGCACATACGGCCACCAGGCCGAGGACCCGCCGGCCTTCCCCCGCCTCGGCGAACCGGCCGTGCCCTGTGTGCTCGTCCTCGGTGAGCGGGACATGCCCGAAGTGGTGTGCTGCAACGAGGAGATGGCCGCCCGCATCCCGGGCTGCACCCTGGTGCGTCTTCCGGCATGCGACCACCTGCCGACGCTGCGGGCGCTGCGGGCGCCGGAGACGGTGCGGCGGCTGGTGCTGGAGCTCGCCGCCCGGGTGGCATGAGCGTCAGTCCAGGTCCACCCGGACCGTGAGCAGCCCTGTGCCGAGGGCTCGTACCGCCGCGCTGTTGAGGCGGGGCAGCGTCCTGAGACGGGCCTGAGGGTCGTCGTCGGGGAGCACATGGGCCGTGCCCGTGTGCCAGCGGCCCCGGATGCGGACCCGTACCCGGGGGTCGACCCGGATATTGCGAATGTACTGGGACTTCTCGCCGTGCTCGGACACCAGCCAGAAGGAGTCACCGATGCGGCGCCCGCCCAGGGGGGTCCGGCGCGGCAGGCCCGAGACCCGGCCCGTGGTCTCCAGGAGCGTCTGGAGCGGCATGCGGCGCTGCACCGGATTGACGACGTGGCGCTGAAGCGCGGTGACCGCACGGTACTTGAGGTCGGCGAAGCCTGGCATGGTGTCGTGTTCCCCTGACGACGTGACGGGCGAGGCACTGCGCGCAGTCTCGCAGACCGCTCCGCGGGGCGCGCGGAAATCAGCCGCGCGCCCCGGTGGCCTACGCCCTGCCGAGGAAGATCGGGTTCGTGAACGCGGCCATGGCGCCCGGCACCGGGCCCGCCGCCGCCTCGTGCCGCAGCTCCGCCCGTACGTAGGCCGCGTACGCCGGTGTCGTGTGCCACTCCACCGTGCCCGCACCGGACACCGGCAGCGGATCGCTGGTGAACAGCACTCCCTGGTCGGTGACGAAACGGATCGTGCAGCGGGGCGCGCCCTGGACCTCCAGCCGGACCGTGACCGGGGCGTCGCGGTCCACCCGCAGCCGCCCGCCGATCCCCGTGTGCTCGCCGCGGCCGCCCGCCGCGGTGAAGGCCAGCGAGACGTTCTTGGACTCGGCGACGTACGCGCGGCCCGCGCGGATGCCCTCCTGGATGGCCCCTCTGGTCAGGTCGTCGGCGAGGACCACCGTCTGCGGGCTGCCGATCGCGTCGGGGTCGCGGTGCGCATCGCTGTTGCCGATGGCCGGGAGCCATCGGCCGTGCCCCTCCCGGACCGACGCGACCAGTGTGTTGTCCCACTCCGCCAGCGTCGCCTCGTCGTCCGGCGTGAAGGGGCCGTTCCACACCTCCACCGCGTCCGCCTCGGCGAAGCCGAACTTCCAGCCGCAGCCGACGCAGGTGGCGTGCGGATGGGCCGGGACGACCAGTCCGCCCGCCCGGTGGATCTCCCCGGCGAACCGGGCCCAGCGGTTGTCCCGCGCCCGGTAGCGCCAGTCGACGAAGGTGCCCGGGTCGGTGCCCAGGGCGAGCACGTGCCCGTTCCGGGTGGTCACCTCCTCCCCGAGCAGGATCAGCAGGTCGTCGCCCGCCTGCTCGGCCCAGTGGGCGTGCGAGGAGTGCGTGTTGTGCTCGGAGCTGTTGATGAAGTCCAGACCCGCGGCCCGGGCCAGTGCCGCGATCTCCGCGGGGGTGCGGCGTCCGTCGGAGTACCAGGAGTGCATATGGCAGTCGCCCCGGTACCAGGCGCGGCCCCGGCCCTTGGCCCGCGACGGCGGATACACCGGCGTCGGGGTGACGCCCTGCTCGCCGTAGGTGAGGGTGATGGTGATCTCGTAGGTCAGGCCCTGCGGGGCCACCGTGTAGGGGCCGAGCGCGATGTGCCAGGTGCCGGGGTGGACCGGGCCGGGCAGGTAGCCGGGGGTCGCGTCGTCCGCGCGGACGAAGAACTCGGAGCGCGCGCCGCCGGACCAGCCGCGGAAGCCCTTGCCGCCCAGTTCGGTGCCGCGTTCGTCGAAGAGGCCGATGTCGAGGGCGTTGCCCTGGGTGCCGGCCGGAACGGACGGCTTGTCGTAGGTGTAGGCGACCTTGATCTCCCGGACGCCCCCTGGGACGTCGACGGGGAGGTAGACGAAGTCGGGGGAACCGGCGGGCAGCGTGCCGCGCACGGTCCTCGTCTCCTGGTTGTCGGCCGCCTCGGCGGCGGGACCGTGGGAGAAGCTCACGGTTCCCAACGTAAGCGCGACGGCCGCACTCGTCACGAACAGGGCGCGTCTGCCGATGCCGTGGTCGTCCTCGCACATGCTGCTGCTCCCAACGTGTCGGATGACAGGGGGTGGGCAGGGGTAGCGGGTTCCACTGTCGTCCCCGGCCGTGAACTGCGGTGCACGGGAAGCCGATCGCCCACCGCGTGTCGGCGGAACATCAGGTGCCCGCTCCGGCCGGTGACGACGCCGCGTGGCGACCGCCCGTCCCATGGGCCTGCTGGACCCTCCCTGGGGTGATCACGGCAAACGTATGCTCAGGGGATGACGACTTCCGCGACCTCCGGAACCGGACCCACCGAGAACTCCCTGCGTCGCGCCCTCAAACGTGCCCGCGAGGGTGTCGCACTCGACGTCACCGAGGCCGCGGTGCTGCTCCAGGCCCGCGGCGCGGACCTCGACGACCTCACCGCGTCGGCCGCCCGGGTCAGGGACGCTGGCCTTCGGGCGGCGGGCCGGTCCGGTGTCATCACGTACTCGAAGAGCGTCTTCATCCCGCTGACCCGCCTGTGCCGGGACAAGTGCCACTACTGCACCTTCGTCACCGTGCCGGGCAAGCTGCGCCGGGCCGGGCACGGGATGTTCATGTCCCCGGACGAGGTCCTGGACATCGCGCGCAAGGGCGCGGCCCTGGGCTGTAAAGAGGCCCTGATCACCCTCGGTGACAAGCCGGAGGACCGCTGGCCGGAGGCACGCGAGTGGCTGGACGCGCACGGCTACGACGACACGATCGCCTACGTCCGGGCCGTCTCCGTCCGGATCCTGGAGGAGACGGGCCTGCTGCCCCATCTCAACCCGGGCGTCATGTCGTGGACGGACTTCCAGCGCCTCAAGCCGGTGGCGCCGTCGATGGGGATGATGCTGGAGACGACGGCCCGGCGGTTGTGGTCCGAGCCGGGTGGACCCCACTACGGCTCCCCCGACAAGGAACCCGCGGTGCGTCTGCGGGTCCTTCAGGACGCGGGCCGCTCCTCGGTGCCCTTCACCTCCGGGATCCTCATCGGGATCGGCGAGACGTACGAGGAGCGCGCCGAGTCGCTGTTCGCGCTGCGGAAGGTGGCGCGGACGTACCACGGCATCCAGGAGCTGATCATCCAGAACTTCCGCGCCAAGCCGGACACGGCGATGCGCGGGATGCCGGACGCGGAACTCGACGAACTGGTCGCGACGGTGGCGGTGGCGCGCCACATCATGGGGCCGAGCGCCTGCCTTCAGGCACCGCCGAACCTGGTGGACGGCGAGTACGAGCGGCTGATCGGCGCCGGTATCGACGACTGGGGCGGGGTGTCCCCGCTGACCGTCGACCATGTGAACCCGGAGCGGCCGTGGCCGCAGATCGAGCAGCTGAGGGAGCGGTCCGCGGCGGCCGGCTTCGCGTTGCGTGAACGCCTCTGTGTGTACCCGGAGTTCGTGCGGCGCGGGGAGCCGTGGCTGGACCCGCGGCTGCGCCCGCACGTGGACGCCCTCGCCGACCCGGAGACGGGCCTGGCCCGGGCGGACGCGGTGGTGGAGGGGCATCCGTGGCAGGAGCCCGAGGAGGTGTTCACCCCCTCGGGGCGCACCGATCTGCACCGCACGATCGACACCGACGGCCGCACGGGCGACCGCCGGGACGACTTCGACGAGGTGTACGGCGACTGGGAGGTGCTGCGGGAGGCGGCCGCCGCGGGCATGGCGCCGCAGCGCATCGACGCGGACGTACGGGCGGCGCTGCGCACGGCGGCGGACGACCCCACGCGGCTGACGGACGCCGAGGCGCTGGCCCTGCTGCACGCGGACGGCCCCGCCCTGGACGCGCTGTGCCGGACCGCGGACGAGGTGCGGAAGTCCGCGGTGGGCGACGACGTCACCTATGTCGTCACCCGGAACATCAACTTCACGAACGTCTGCTACACCGGCTGCCGCTTCTGCGCGTTCGCCCAGCGCCGTACGGACACCGACGCCTACACGCTGTCGCTGGAGCAGGTCGCGGACCGGGCTCAACAGGCCTGGGACGTGGGCGCGGTGGAGGTGTGCATGCAGGGTGGCATCCACCCCGACCTGCCGGGAACGGCCTACTTCGACATCGCGAAGGCGGTGAAGTCCCGGGTCCCCGGCATGCATGTGCACGCCTTCTCCCCGATGGAGGTGGTGAACGGTGCCACCCGCACCGGTCTGTCGATCCGCGAATGGCTGACGGCGGCGAAGGAGGCCGGTCTCGACACGATCCCCGGCACGGCGGCGGAGATCCTGGACGACGAGGTCCGCTGGGTCCTCACCAAGGGCAAACTGCCGACGGCCACGTGGATCGAGGTCGTCACCACGGCCCACGAACTGGGCATCCGCTCCTCCTCGACGATGATGTACGGCCATGTCGACCAGCCCCGCCACTGGCTCGGCCATCTCCGTACCCTGTCCCGCGTCCAGCAGCGGACGGGCGGCTTCACGGAGTTCGTCACCCTTCCCTTCATCCACACCAATGCGCCCGTCTACCTGGCGGGCATCGCCCGCCCCGGCCCGACGATGCGGGACAACCGGGCGGTGACGGCGATGGCGAGGCTGTTGCTCCACCCCCATATCCCCAATATTCAGACAAGCTGGGTTAAGCTGGGCACGGAGGGTGCCGCGGAGATGCTCCGCTCCGGCGCCAACGACCTGGGCGGCACCCTGATGGAGGAGACCATCTCCCGTATGGCGGGCTCCTCGTACGGCTCCTACAAGTCGGTCGGGGAACTGGTCGCGGTGGCGGAGGCGGCGGGCCGCCCGGCGAAGCCCCGCACCACGCTCTACGGCGAGGTGCCGGAGGAGCGACAGCGTGCGGCGGCGGCGTCGGACGGCCATCTGCCGGAGCTGCTGCCGGTCTTGGAGTGACGGCCACCGGCAGCGTGCCCAGCGGACAGGCACGCGGGATCGATCGGGACGTCCCGGAGGGATCAGTTGTCCTCCGGGGCCGCCCCCGGCAGATGTGTCGCCAGCAGGACCACTCCGGTGAGGACGATGACCCGGGTGGCCGCGTCCAGGCCGTTCCATGACTTGGACTGCCACATGGCGAACCACTCCCCGCCTATCGCGACGAAGCCCGCGCCGAACAGCAGCAGGAGCATCGACAGGCCTACGGTGGAGAGCTGCCGGGCGCGCGGGTGGCGCCGGGTCCACAGCCAGGTCGCGGCGATCAGGACGAGGGCGGCCAGTGTCTCCCAGACGATGATCGCGACGTAGGCGGAGTCCTGCACCGCTTGGGAGGTGATCGCGCGCCACATCAGGTCGTCGTCCTTGAACGTGGTGTCCATCGCGAGGACATGGCGGACGAACTGCTGATTGGTCCCGAAGTCGGTGATGTTCCCGAACGCGACGAGCGCGATGTACAGGGCGACGGTGCCGACGAGGAGGGTGGCGGCGACGCCGAGGGCGGGCGGGGTGTGGGGGGTTCTGGTTTCGGCCATGGTCCAACTATGGAGAGGGCTTCCGGCGACTCCTAGATCATTTTCGGGCACCGAAGTGTGGTGTGCATGACCCTCCAGCGCCCCGACCGGTCGTCCCCGTTCGATTACAGTGCTGCGCGTCGGACGTGCGGGCGGTGCCATGAGGAGGCCTGGGGTGGGTGCGACAACCGGTGCCATCTGGGGCCGCACCGAGCAGCAGGACTTCCGCAGCCGGGTGCGCGGTACGCTGCTCGGGGTTGCCGTCGGCGATGCGCTGGGCGCTCCGCTCGACGGGCTGTCGCTGGAGCAGATCCAGCAGACGCACGGGCCCGAGGGGCTCGTCGACCTCGCCGCCGGCCCCGCCGGGCGCGGCGCGATCACCCAGCACACCCAGCTCACCCTGTTCTCCGTCGACGGGCTCATCCGCGCCCAGGTCCGCCGTGACACCGGCGCCTGGCATCCGCCGAGCGATCTGCACCGGGCGTATCTGCGCTGGGCGGTCACCCAACGGGACTGGGGGCCTGACGAGCGCCGCACGGAGGACGGCTGGCTGGCCCGCGAGGAGTGGCTGTACTCGCCCCGCTCCCCGGCCCGGGCCTGTCTGCTCGGGCTCGGTGACGACACCATGGGCACGCTGGACGCGCCCAAGAACCCGGGCGAGCGGGGCCCCGAGGCGGCGACCCGCTCCGCGCCCTTCGGGCTGCTCGTCGGCTGGGATCCGCAGCTGGTGCTGCAACTCGCGATCGAGTGCGCGGCACAGACGCACGGGCACCCCACCGCGTACTTCGCCGCGGGCGCGTACGCCGTGATCGTGCACGCGCTGGCCCGCGGGGAGACCCTGGACGCGGCCGTGCAGCGGGCGCTCGCGCTGCTCGCCCCACGGCCGGAGCAGCAGCCGGTCGCGGAGGCGCTTCAGCGTGCGCTGGGCACCGTACGGCAGGGGATGCCCACGCCCGCCCGGATCGAGGAGCTGGCGGCCCCCGGTACGGCGGAGGGGGTGCTGGCGGTCGCCGTGTACTGCGCGCTCGTGGGGGAGGACATGCGGCACGGGCTGTGCCTCGCGGTGAACCACGGTGGGCCTTCGGGGGCCGCGGGGGCGCTGACGGGCGGGCTGCTGGGGGCCCTGCACGGCGAGACGGCCCTGCCGCCGGCCTGGCTGGCCGAGCTGGAGGGCCGTCCCACGATGCTGGTCCTGGCGGACGACTTCGCCATGGAGATGACGCAGGGTCCCGCGCTCCACAGCCCTACGGGCTCCGCGCCGGGGTGGCTGGCGCGTTACCCCCGGGCGTAGGAGCCCCCCTCAGGCGCCGGAGGGGCTTGTCGTACCCGGGGCGGGCTGGACGGAATCCGGAGCGGGCAGGGACGCGGTCGCCCCGTCGTCGTCCGTGTTCACCGACTCGATGATCGCGTCCCGCTCCGGTGTGTCCTCCGGCTTCACCAGGCCGATCAGGACGTACAGCACCAGCGAGACGGCCATCGGCAGCGCCACCCGGTACTCCAGCTTCACGTCCGTGCGCTGGGAGAAGTCCGGATGGTAGTTGACGAAGAAGAACGCCAGCAGGCCGGCCGCCCAGCTGCCGAGCGCCGCCGTCGGGCCCGATCTGCGGAACGGGCGCCGCAGGCCCAGGATGAACGGGATCGCGATCATTGAACCGCCGGCCAGGCAGGTGGTCAAGACCTCCCCGGTCACAGGTATGAACGCAAGTCAGTGAGTCGAACGACTTCACCGTCCCTTGACTGGTGCGCCGGTTGCCGCGCTCGTGACGCGGACCACACCATCGGCGGGCACTTCACCAGTCCGGAGACATCCGATGGATCGGGCTCACGGGATGCGGGTCCCGTGCCGCCCGGAGGGGAGACGTGGGGCATGCGGCTGCACCGGCCGGCCCGGGCGGGGGCCCGGGCGGCGTTCAGCGCATCAGTTCGCCGGCGTTCACGAGCAGGGACTGGCCTGTGATCGCCCGCGCCCGGTCGGAGGCCAGGAACACCGCGGCGTCCGCCACATCGCCGTCGGTGGCCAGCTCCGGCAGAGCCATCCGGTCCGTCAGGCGCCGTGTCACCTCCGCCTCCGGTACGCCCTCGGTGTGCGCGGTGAACCGGACGTACGCCTGGACGGGCGGGCCCCACATCCAGCCCGGCAGCACGGTGTTGACCCGGATCCGGTACGGGCCGAGCTCCCGGGCCAGCGAGTACATGGAACTGGTCAGCGCCCCCTTCGACGCCGCGTAGGCCGCCTGTCGCACCTGGGACGGCGCGGCGACCGACGACTGCGTGCCGATGAAGACCACCGAGCCGCCGCCGTCCTTGAGGCCCGGCAGGCAGGCCCGTGTCATCCGCAGGGTGCCCAGCAGATTCACGTCGATGACCGAGTGCCAGGTGGCGAAGTCCGCGTCCTGAAGGCCGCCGAAGTGGCTGTCCCATGCGGCGACATGGACCACCGCGTCGATTCCGCCGAACCGTTCCAGCGCCAGCGCCGCGAGCGCCTCGCACTGCGTCTCGTCGGTGATGTCCGTCGCCCGGTGTGCCGTGTGCGCGCCGTCCGGATCGAGCGCGACGGCGGTCTTGGCGAGGTTCTCCTCCGTACGGGCGCCGAGCACCGCGTTGCCGCCGTCGCGGACCACGGCCGCAGCGACCTGGTGGCCGAGCCCGGCGCCGACGCCCGACACCACGACGGTCTTGTCCCGGAGCAGTGACATCGGGCCCTCCCGGATATGGCGCATCGTCTGACGGAGCGTCAGAGTAAGGGGGTCCTGCGGAGGAGGGAAGGGGAAGGCGATGGGTGAGGACACACACAGCGCGGTGTACGCGGAACTGGCCGCCCTCGGGCCCTACGGCGTCCACCCGGGCCATGCACTGATCACCATGGTGGAGCCGCACCCCGGACACGAGTACGCGTACAACCGCTGGTACGAGGACGACCACTACTACGCCGGCGCCATGGCCATGCCCTGGATGTTCGCCGGCCGCCGCTGGGTAGCCGCCCGGGACCTGCAACTGCTTCGGTATCCCGAGAAGTCGGCGGTGGCGCAGCCGGTCACGGCGGGCTGCTATCTCTCCACGTACTGGATCACCAAGGGCCGCTACGACGACCACATGCGCTGGACGGTCGCCATCAACAAGCGCCTCAACCGCGACGCGCGCGTGTACCGGGACCGCACCCACGTCTTCACGGCCTTCCAGGACCACGTGGCCACGGTGTACCGGGACGGCGCGGCGGGTCCGCGCGACATGCACGCGCTGGACCACCCGTACGCGGGCCTGGTCCTGGAGGTCGTCGACGCGGAGGGGCCGCAGCAGCGCGCCGAGCTGCTGGAGTGGCTCCGGGCCCGCCACCTCCCCGGGCGCCTCGCGGGCTCACCCTCGGCCATGGTCACGCTTTTTCGTCCGACCCCGCTGCCCGGTGACCGGATGACGTACGTGAAGCAGGTGGAGGGCGTGGACACCCGCCTGACCCTGCTGTGGTTCCTGGAAACGGACCCGAGGCACTGCTGGGAGTCCCACTTCACGGGCCTGGACGGGGAGGTGGCGGAAGCGGGGCTGGGGAGGGTGGAACTGGTGGCGCCGTTCGTTCCTACGGTGCCGGGGACGGACCGGTACGTGAGCGATCTCCGCTGAATGCCCCGGCGCACACCCTCGGAGAACAAGGACGTGCCCCCTCGGCCGGGACGGCGGACCAGTCGAGAGGGCCTTGTCGGTGCTGTCTGTGGAGTTGTGGTGGGCGGTGCTACTTGATCGACGTCACGAAGGCGTTCCAGGCATCGGCCGGGAAAGCCAGGACGGGCCCCTCGGGAACCTTGGAATCGCGCACGGCGAGCGCCGCCGCCTTGGGCGATTTGACCTCGACGCAGGCGCCGTTGCCCGTCGAATACGACGACTTGGTCCACGTTTCCGTGGTCCCCTGAAGAACGGCCATGTTCACTCCGGTAGCGAGTTGCTGAGTTGCTGCCCTCGCCCCGCGAGACGTGTCTGTCCCGCGGTGCGAATCGCGCCAACTTGTTTGGCTGATGGCGTGATCGAAGCTACTCGGCAACCTGCTGGGCTGGAGGGTCTATTCACTCGACCGGATGGCATATTCCAGTCGGGCCTTCCGCCTAAAGGTTTCACTGATGTAAAATCCGCGGCCCTCTTATGCGGAGGCCCGCGACGGCCTCACTGCGCGTAGTCCTTGGCCGCGTCCGCGATGAACCGGCGGGACTCCTCCACGCTGAGCGCCTGAGCCCGCAGATGCTCGTACATCACGGCGTACTTCTGCACGTCGTGGGCCTTTTCCAGATACAGGTCACTGGTGACGCCCTCGAGGTACACCACGCTGGAGTCGGCCGCGTCGGCGAACTCCAGGATCGCGTACTGGCCGTTGAGGCCGGGATGGGCGCCCGCCTTGAACGGCAGGACCTGCACCGTGACATGCGGAAGCTGGGACATCTCGCCGAGGTGCTCCAACTGCTCCCGCATCACATGGTTGTTGCCCACGGCCCGGCGGAGGGCGGCCTCGTCCAGCACCACCCACAGACGCAGCGGGTGCAGTTCGGCGGCGATGCGTTCCTGGCGCCGCATCCGCACCTGTACGCGCTTTTCGATGTCCGCGGCGGACGTCTCGGGCAGCGCGCCCTGGATGAGGGCCTCGGCGTAGGAGCGGGTCTGCAACAGGCCGGTGATGACCTGGGGTTCGTAGACGCGCAGGGATTCCGCGTCCGTCTCCAGGCCGATGTAGACGCTGTAGGGGATGTCCCCGAACGCGTGCCACCAGCCTTGCTGGCGGGAGTCGCGCGCCATCTCCATCAGCGAGTCGACGACGCGCTGGTCGTCGACCTCGTAGACTCCGCACAGGTCGCGGACATCGCGCTGGCTGATGCTGCGGCGGCCGTTCTCCAGTCGGCTGATCTTGGACTGGGAGACGAGCAGCCGTTCGGCGACCTCTTCTGCGGTCATGCCCTTCAGTTCACGGAGCCGGCGCAGCTCCTGGCCCAGCCGGCGTCGCCGGACGGTGGGATTGACATTCGACGCCACGGACGTGCACCTCCGGCTGCCTGCCTCTACTTTGCGTATCTGCTGCTGAGCAGATTGCCACCAAGGTGCTTTCTACCGCTGGAAAACGGCGGATATGCGTCGCGCGCACGCCGCTTGGCCGACGACGCGCGCATGCGGCCGCGCGGGGCGGTGAGTGTGCCGTCCTGTGGACGTCCGTCTCATCGCCCCGCGCGGGCCGGCGGCTCCCGAACCGGGTCTCGGGGTGGCGCAGGCGCCGGGTCGTGCGGTTCCGGCCGTACCGGTGCCGCCGGCTCGGCCGGTCGTGCCGGGCCGTTGTACTGCGGCTCAGTGGGCCACGACGCGTGCCATCGATCCGCGGCGCGGCTGCATGGGAACACCGCGGGCGGGTTCCGGTGCGGGCCTGGCCGCGGTGGCCTGGCGGCCGGCCTGGGCCGGGCTGCGGCGCGGTTGCGCGACCGCGCCGTTCTGGACGTCCATCACGGCGTGCGCCACGAGGCCGCCCATGGGGTCGTGCCTGATCAGATCCCGCAGCCGGGAGCGGGACGAGCGTCCCTCGTTGCCCGGATACAGGTGCTTGCCGAGACCGACCGCATGGGCCAGCGCGGCGAGCGCCGCGGTCCGCGGGTCCGGCGGAACGCCGGTGCGGATCGCGGAATCCAGCCGGGCCTTGATCTCCCGGCTGATGGCCGTGTCCGTCGCCTGATAGCGCGTCGTCGGCAACACCCCGCACATCTGGCCCGGCACGGCATGGACCATGCCGCACCGCTCCAGATGCGAAAGGTAGGTCTGGCGCAGCCCGAGACGTGGCCCGCCGATCCAGTGGACGGCCCGTACCGGAGCGCCGCGCCTGCGCAGCAACTCCAACGCACAGTCCAGAGTCGGATCTCCAGTCGGCCGTGGTACCACCACGGCGATACGATCCCCGTCTGGGGCTATCCGTCCGGCCAGCGCCAGCTCCACTAGCTGTGCTCCGGCCAGACCGAGGTCGAGCGACTGCGGCTGTGCAGTGGTACCCGTGGTCGGGTCCAGTGCCAGCAGCAGAAGTTCTTCCGGAAGTGTTCTGCGGCTCCTGCCCATCCATGCCTCCCCGCGTGGATGAATGACAGGGTGACCCCTCTCACATTGGTCTGTCGAGAGTGCGTGACCGGAATGTAGTGGAACCGGTAGGTATGTCGTTCTCGTCTAGCGCAGGGGTCAATCCCTCACACAGGACACTGGTACATGGTTCGGACAGCGGTGTCCGGGCGGCGGTTCACGGTTGGGCGAGGCGCGCGAGTGGGTGCGTGGCGCAAGGAGGAGGCATCGGTGGCGGGCGAGTCCCCCGACAGGTCGAAGCAGCACGCGTCGTCGGCGGAAGCGACGTCGCGGAGCGGGGCTGCGGTTCCGGGGCCGGCGGCGGGCGACCGCGACCCCCGGCTCGCGGTGACCGGCGAGAAGGCGCGAGTCGACCAGGCGACGGCGGTGTTGTCCACGCGTGAACTGCGGGGCTCCGCCGGCACGGCCGTGGACGAGGACGTCCGGGACGGTGAAGGGCTCTCCGAGGACGCCGGGGGTGGCGAGGGAGCCACCAAGGCCACCGCGGCTTCTGGCGGTTCCAAGGGGTCCGCCGGGGGCGGCGGGCGGCAGCAGGCGTCGCTGGCGTCCTGGGTGCGCAGCGCGGACGAGGCAGGGGACGCGGCGGAGGACACGTCGGAGGCGGAGACCGCGTCCGAGGACGCCGCCGACGCCGCCGACGCCGCCGAGGACCAGGCTGCCGGGGCGGACGAGGGCGCGGAGGCCGGGGCCGGGGCCGAGGCCGAGGAGACGGAGGGCCGGTCCGGCGACGAGGGGCCTGTCGAGGCGGAGTCCGATGACGCGGAGTCCGATGACGCGGAGTCCGATGACGCGGAGTCCGATGACGCGGAGTCCGATGACGAGGGATCCGCTGAGGCGGAGCCCGACGACGCGGCGGGCGTGGGTGCCGAGGAGGCCGCCGAGGGCTCCGAGGAGGAGAGCGCGACGGCAACGTCGGAGAGTGAGGACGCGCCTGACGGTTCCTCCGATGCCGATGCCGATGCCGATGCCGATGCCGACGCGGAGGCGGATGCGGAGTCCGATGAGGCAGAGGCCGCTGACGCCGACACCGAGGACGACACCGAGGACGGCGCCGAGGGCGACGCTGAGAGCGACTCCGAGCCGCCCGTGGACCAGCCCACCGCCGTCTTCAAGGCGCCGCGTCGTCCCGCCGTGGACCAGCCCACGACCATGCTCAAGCTCGGCGACGCCAAGTCGGCCAAGTCCGCCAAGGAGTCGGAGAAGTCCGGGAAGCCTGAGGCGTCCGGTAAGTCCGTCGATCAGCCCACGACCATGCTCAAGCTCGGCGACGCCAAGTCGGCCAAGTCCGCCGAGGAGTCGGAGAAGTCCGAAAAGTCCGGGACGTCCGGTAAATCCGTCGATCAGCCCACCACCATGCTCAAGCTCGGTGGCGCCACCAAGTCGCAGGAGTCGTCGGACTCGCCGGACTCGCCGGAAAAGTCAGAAGAGCCCGAAAAGGTAGATACGGCGGAGGAGGCGGATAAGGCGGAGAAGCCCGCCCCCTCATGGGCGGCCAAGTCCTCCGCACCCGCCGACCGCACCAGCAAGTTCGTCGCGCTGAAGCCGCTGGACGAGCCCAGGTCCCCGCAGCCGAGGGTTCCGCAGCCCAAGGCCCCGCAGCCCAAGACCGCAGAGCCCGAGCCCGGACAGGTCAAGCCCGCCGACGCGACCGCCGCGCTGCCCCGGGTCGGCCCCGAGCGCACCACCCAGCAGCCGCTGCCGCCGAAGCCCCCGCTGGACCTGCTCGCCGAGCTGACGAACACTCCGCCGCCGCCGGAGACTCCGGTGCGCACCGTCCTGCGGCGGGTCAAGATCTGGACCCCGCTCGCCGTGCTGCTCGTGATCATCTTTGCGGTCGTGCAGGCGGTCCGTCCGCTGCCGAGCCCGACCCTCGGGCTGAGCGCCGACGAGACGTACACCTTCGACGGCAGCAGGCTCGACCTGCCCTGGCCGGGGCAGGGGCAGTCGGCCATCGAGGTCGAGGGTGTCGGCATGGTCGGCAGTCAGGGCGCGCAGACCCCGCGGCCGATCGCGAGTGTCACCAAGATCATGACGGCGTACGTCACCCTTCAGGAGCACCCGCTCAAGGGGAACGACGGCGGCCCGCAGATCACCGTGGACCAGCAGGCCGAGGACGAGTCCAAGAACGAGGACGAGTCGACGGCGGCCGTGAAGAAGGGTCAGAAGTTCACCGAGCGGCAGATGCTCCAGATGCTGATGATCCCCTCCGGGAACAACGCGGCGCGCCTGCTCGCCCGCTGGGACTCGGACCACAAGACCTTCGTCGGCAAGATGAACGCCGCCGCGAAGCAGCTCGGTATGACGCACACCACGTACACGGACCCGAGCGGCCTGGACAAGTCGACGGTCAGCACCGCCGTCGACCAGCTGAAGCTGGCGAAGAAGGTCATGCAGAACCCGGTGTTCCGCGGCATCGTCGGGATGGCCAAGGCGGATATCCCCGGTCTCACCGGGGCGATCTACAACAACAACGACCTGCTGGTGAAGCAGGTCGGTGTGATCGGTCTGAAGACGGGTTCGTCGACCCCGGCCGGCGGCAACCTGGTGTGGGCGGCCACGAAGGTCGTCGACGGCAAGACGCAGACGATCTACGGCGCGGTCCTCAACCAGGACGCCCACAGCGGCCGGGTCTGGGACAGCCTCCAGCTGGCGATCACCAACAGCCAGAAGCTGATCGACAAGGTCCAGCAGAGCCTGACCACCGCGACGGTGGTGAAGAAGGGCGAGGTCGTCGGGTATGTGGACGACCAGTTGGGCGGCAGGACGCCGGTGGTCGCCACGCGGAACATGAAGGCGGTCGGCTGGCCGGGCCTGCGGACCACGCTCTCCATCGGGGGCGACGGCAAGGCGGTCCCGCACGAGGCGAAGGCCGGCACGGTCGTCGGCAAGCTGACGGTCGGTGACGGCTCCAGCCATGCGGTGACGATTCCGGTCGCCCTCGAGAAGGACCTCGCCGAGCCGGGTTACGGCGCGAAGTTCACCCGGCTGGGCTGAGTCGCCGTAGAACCCGTCCCGCAGGTACGGACGTGGCGCACCCCGTCGGCGGCCCCCACCCGGGGGCCCGTCGGCGGGGTGCGTGCTAGCGTCGCGAGACCGGGGCAGGCCCGAGCCGCGATGCCTGGCCCGGGACGGACTTCCGAGGGAACCCCGACGGAACAGTCACGGAACTTTCGCGGGTGTCCGGGCACGGGACGGGAACGGAACCGGACGCGGGCGAGAACGGAAACGGGACACGGGGAGTGCCTTCAGGTGGCCACAGCGGAGCCGACACACGCCGACGACGCCGATCGGGGCCGGCATCCGGCCCGGAACACGGGCCCGCGAATACCGCGGGGCGAGCCCGCCGCTGACACGACCGTGCACCCCGACCCGGCCACACCGCCCGAGGGCGGCCCGGCGGCCCCCAGGCCGCGCATCCTGCTCACCCGTCTGAGGTCCTCGCGTGGCGCGGACCTGGCCCGCAGGCACCCCGTGCTCGCGGTCACGGCACTCGCCGGGCTGCTGCACATCGTGTGGTTCTTCGCCTTCGCGAACAGTGGCGGTGACCTCGCCGCGCAGGACGCGTGGGCGGAGTTCGTCGGACGGCACCCGGACTCGGCGTACAACCTCGCGTGGTACGGCGGCATGCACCCGGTGTCGTACAGCGTGGTGTCGCCGTATCTGATGTCGGTGCTCGGGGTCCGTACGACGATGATGATCGCGGGGACGGTCTCGGCGGGGCTGCTGACGCTGGTCCTCATCCGCAGCCGAGCGGTCCGCGAGCCGTGGTGGCCCGCCCTGGCCGGAGTGTTCGCGCTGGTGTGCAACGCCATCTCGGGCCGGGTGACGTTCGGTCTCGGCACGATGTTCGCCCTGGGCGCGACGGCGTGCGTCTTCTGCTGGCCGTACCGCTGGCGTCACAAACGCTGGGCGAAGGCCCTGAGCGCCGCCCCGCTGGCCGCCCTGGCCACGATGTCGTCACCGGTGGCGGGCCTGTTCGTCGGCCTGGTGGCGGTGGCGCTGTTCCTCCAGAAGCGCCGCCCGGGCGCCTGGGCCCTCGGCCTCGCCCCGACCGTGGTGGTGGCCCTCTCGGCCTGGCTGTTCCCGTTCTCCGGTACGCAGCCGATGACCTGGGCGTCGGTGATCCTGCCGTTCCTCCTCGCGGTTCTGGTCTTCTACCTGGTCCCCGAGGAGTGGAAGACGGTACGGATCACCGCGGCGGTGTACGGGCTGTCCGTGGTGCTCGTCTGGCTGATCAGCTCCCAGATCGGCTCGAACATCACCCGGCTGGCGATGCTGTTCGCGGGCGTGGCGCTGGTCGCGGCGCTGCCGTTCACGGTGCCGCGCAGCCGTAAGTGGTACGTCACCGTCATCGCCGTCGCCGGCTTCACCACCTGGATCGGTATCAAGACGGTCGACGACATCATCCACACCACCCCGACGGCGTCCTGGGCGCGTGAGCTGGCCCCGCTGGTGAACCAGCTTCAGGTGGTGGGTGCCGAGAAGGGCCGTGTGGAGGTGGTCCCCGCGCGCTCGCACCGCGAGGCGTCTGCGCTGGCGCCGTATGTGAACCTGGCCCGCGGCTGGAACCGGCAGGCCGACATGGAGCGCAACCCCCTCTTCTACGACGACACGCTCAACTCCGCGAACTACCACGAGTGGCTCCAGCGCTGGGCGGTGCACTACGTGGTGCTGCCGAAGGACGAACCGGACGGGAACGGCGGCGGCGAACGCGAGCGGCAGCTCGTCCAGCGGGGCATGCCCTATCTGAGGCAGATCTGGGTCGACGCCAACTGGCAGCTGTTCGCGGTGACCGACCCCGTGCCGCTGGCGGATCCCCCGGCGGTCGTCGACCGCGCGGACCAGGGCGAACTGACGATCGAGGTGAAGAGGGCGGGCCGGGTGCTCATCCGCATTCCGTACTCGCCGTGGCTGGGCCTGGTCGACGCGCAGGGCAAGGGCGTCAAGCCGCCGCAGGAGACGCGGCAGTCCAAGCACCGCCCCGAGGGCACGCCGAAGACGTACGACAACGTCAACGGCTGTCTGATGGAGACGCCGCAGGACGCGTCGGGCGACAAGTGGACGGAACTCGTGGCCCCGCGCGCGGGCACCTACCGCCTGGCGGCGCCGTACCAGCTGCCGCGGGGGACGCCGTGCCCGGAGGAGCTGCGCTGACGGTGGAGCGCCCGGCGGCCGGGGCGCGCGAGCCCCGGTGGCCCGCTCGTTCGCCGGAGTGGCGCGGCCGGAACCGCCGCGCCACCCGGGCCGACGCGCCCTACGCCCCGGCCGCGGCGGGACCCCCTACCGGAAACGCCACGTCGCACACCGCGTCCTCGGGCCCCGCCGCGTCCCAGTCCGCGAAGTAGACCTCCCGGCAGGGCCCCGCGTACTCCAGCCCCTGTTCCGACACCCACGCCTCCACCGCCTCGAACGCCGCGAGGATCTGCGGATGCGCGACCTGCGCCTTGGCGATGCGGGTGTACGCGAGCCGCTGCGCGGGCTCCACCCGTACCCGGGTCTCCCACGCCCGTCCCTGCTCCTCGGCCCACGCCCGCGCCGCCTCCCGGTCGGCCACCGGCACGCACGCCTCCGCGGGTCCGTCGCTCTCCTGCGACACCTCCGCGTGGTAGACCACGAACGGCGCCCCGGCCACTGCGCCGCACTCCCGGGCCGCGCCCTCCAGCCGCCCCAGCGAGGCCCCGATCCACGCCGGCAGCTCCTCGGCCAGCACATGCCGCGTCTCGGTGATCAGCACCTGCTCCGGTACCTCCACCGTCTCCACCACGAACTTCCCGTACATCTCGGAACTCCTCCCCGACAGCCGTCCACGGAGGTATTCGGCGAGGGTCCGCTGAGCGGCGATCCGCCTCTCGACGTCCGCCCAGTAGGCGGCGAGCAGCGCGGACGCCCGGACGCCGTCCGACTCGGCCGCCCTCACCACCTCGGTGATCCCGGCGAGCGGCATGTCGAGCCGGCGCAGCAGGGCCACCGTACGGGCGCGTTCGACCTGGTCGGCGCGGTAGTAGCGGTAGCCGTTCGTCTCGTCGACGTACGCGGGGGCGAGCAGCCCCAGCCGGTCGTAGAGCCGCAGTGCCTTCGGCGACAGCCGCGAGCGGGCGGCGAACACGCCGATGGTGAGCAGGTCGTCGGTCACCCCGTCCTCCTCCGTCACCGGACGCCTTCCGCCCGGTGACGAGGACGCTCGCGTCTGCCCCAGGGTGAAGGTCAAGCGGCAAGGTCAAGCGTGCGCCGGGCTCAGGCGAGGGCCTTCTCCACGGCCGCCACGACCTCGGCCGACTCCGGCTCGGCCTGTGGCGAGAACCGGGCGGCGACTCGGCCGTCCTTCCCGATCAGGAACTTCTCGAAGTTCCAGCGGATGTCCCCGCTGTGCCCCTCGGCGTCCGCGAAGCCGACGAGGCGGTCGTACAGCACGTGCCGCCCCTCGCCGTTCACCTCGATCTTCTCCGTCATCGGGAAGGTCACGCCGTACGTCGCCGAGCAGAACTCCGCGATCTCCTCGGCGCTGCCGGGCTCCTGCCCGAGGAACTGGTTGCAGGGCACCCCGAGCACGGTGAAGCCCAGCGGCGCGAACCGCTCCTGGAGCCGCTCCAGGCCCGCGTACTGCGGGGTCAGACCGCACTTGGAGGCCACGTTCACCACGAGCACGGCCTTGCCCGCGTACTGGGCGAGCTGCGCGGGACCGCCCTGAAGGGCGCCGATCTCCACGTCGAGTACGGATCCGGCGGTGTCGTCAGTAGTCGTCATGCAGCGGATGCTAACCCCGCCCCGTGACATTCCCGTCAGCCATGCTGTGTGGTGATCAGCACCTCACCCGCGGCCGAGCGCGAGTACAGCACCGAGCGTCCCGCCGGCCGCCGCTCCACCAGCCCCGCGTCCAGCAGCACCCTGAGATGGCGCCCGACCGAGCCGAGCCCCTGCCCGGTCACGGCGACGAGCTGGCTGGTGCTCAGCGGCGAGTCGAGGAGCACGAGGACGCGGGCCCGCGCCGGCCCGAGAAGCGTGGCGAGGCTCGTCGGCACCGCCCGGTGCGGACCCCCGGCCAGCACTCCGGTGCACGGGTAGACGACGGCGTACCGGTCGCGTTCCTCCCAGGAGACCCAGCCGGTCTGGGGAGTGACGGGGACGAACACCAGCTGCGCGCCGGAGATCTCGCGCGGCGGATTCTCGTGGAGGTTGACCTGGAGCCGGTTTCCGCCGAGCCAGCGTGTCCGGCCCGGCCGCAGGGTGTCCACCGCGGCCGCCCAGCCGTCCCGGGCGAGCCGCGCGGTCCGCGCGACCACATCGGCCTCCAGGACATGGCGCCGCCGGTCCCAGGAGGGCAGCACGGTCTGCGTCCACACGTAGGTCAGCAGGTCGGCGGCGCGCTCGGGCAGGTCGTCGCGGTCCAGGAGGGACGGGAGCGGGCCGCGCACAGAGACGGTGAGATGGGCGCGGGCCTCGTCCGGTGACGCGGCGCGGATCCGGGCGACCCCCTCCTCGAAGGTCTCCCCGTCCCTCGGGGTGGGGGTGAGGAAGTCCGCGATCCACTCCATGCCCAGGCCGCAGCGGACGAGGAGCGCGGTGACGGGGTCCCCGGCCAGGCGCCGGCGGTAGCCGGGCAGATGCGTCTGCAGCCAGGGGCGTTCCCCGGGGTGGGAGGCGCTGCCCGCGTGCAGCACCTTGAGGCCGGCGAAGGTCTCCGCGAGCGGCGAGAGCACGAAGCGGCTTCCGGCGAGGGTGTCGGCGTTGACGTACCAGAGACCCATGGTGTCCGCGCCCCTCCCGGCTCGTCGGCGGCATCGACTGGCCGGCGTCGTCGACTCATGTGTGTCATCGACTCATGGGCGTCGACGGCCGGCTGCGACCTTTCGCAGGTACGCGAAAGATTAACGACGGCTCCCGGCGCCCGCTCAGACTCCGGCCATGCGCAGCTACTCCGACCTCTTCCGCGCCCGCGAGTTCGCCCCGCTCTTCCTGACCGCCTCCCTCCAGACGGCCGCCTCCACCCTCGGCGGCCTGGCGCTGGGCACGCTTGTGTACCGGGCCACCGACTCGCCCCTGCTGTCCGCGGTGAGCATGTTCGGGCCGCAGCTGGCCCAGGTCGTGGGCGCCACGACGCTGCTGTCGGCGGCGGACCGGTTGCCGCCACGCGCGACGATGACGGGCATCGCGAGTGTGTTCGCGGTGGGTACGGCGGCGATGGCGGCGCCCGGACTGCCGCTGGGCGCGGTCTTCGCGCTGGTTCTGCTGCTGGGCCTGGTCCAGTCCCTCGGCGGCGGTGTCCGCTGGGGTCTGCTCAACGACATCCTGTCGCGGGACGGCTATCTGCTGGGCCGTTCCGTCTTCAACATGATGAACGGCATCCTGCAAGTCTGCGGGTACGCGGCGGGCGGCGTCCTGGTGACGGTGCTGTCTCCGCGGACGACCCTGCTGATCGCGTCGGCGCTGTATCTCGCGGCGGCCGTGGGCGCCCGCCTCGGTCTGACCCGTCGTACTCCGCGTACCTCCGGCCGTCCGACGATCGCGCAGACCTGGCGCACCAACGGGCTGCTGTGGTCGTCCCCGCCGCGCCGGACGACCTACCTCCTGCTGTGGGTCCCCAACGGCCTGGTCGTCGGCTGCGAATCGCTCTACGTCTCCTACGCGCCCGACCGGGCGGGCGTGCTGTTCGCATGCGCGGCGCTCGGCATGTTCGCCGGGGACGTCGCCACGGGCCGACTCCTTCCGCCCGCCCTGCGCCGCCGGCTGGGCATTCCGTTCCTGCTGCTCCTGGCGGCCCCGTATCTGCTGTTCGCGCTGCGTCCCGCCGTGCCCGTGGCGGCCGCCTGCGCGGCGCTCGCCTCGGTCGGCTTCGGCGCGAGCCTCATCCAGCAGGAACGCCTGATGAGCCTGACCCCACGGGAGCTGAGCGGCCACGCCCTCGGCCTGCACTCCGCCGGCATGCTCACGATGCAGGGCGTGAGCGCGGCCCTGGCCGGGACACTGGCCCAACTCACCGCCCCCGCAGTGGCGATGGCGCTGATGGCGACGGCGTCGCTCCTGGCGACCTCGGTCCTGGCGTGGGCGGGAGCGGCGGCCGGCCGCCGGCCGTCCCTCGGGACGGCCGCGGGCTCGGTCCCGGAACCTGTTCGGCCTCCCGGCCCCGGCGTCCGACGGGACTGAGTGCTTGCCGGCGGTCCCGGGCGGGCAGGCCCGGGACCGCGATCGTTCAGGTGCCGGTGTCCTCGGCCCCGTCCTTGCGGCCGTCCTCGGCCCCGTCCTTGCGGCCGTCCTCGGCCCCGTCCTTGCGGCCGTCCGCGGGGTCGTCCCGGCGATGCTCCGCGTGGCCGTTCTCGAGGCCGCCCTCGGGGCCGAACTGGCGCGCCGCCCGGTCGAAGTAGCGCAGCAGTTCCACCGGGAAGGGCATCACGAGGGTCGAGTTCTTCTCGGCCGCCACCTCCACGACCGTCTGAAGCAGTCGCAGCTGCATGGCCTCCGGTGTGTCCGACATGATGCGCGAGGCGTTGGCGAGCTGCCGGGCCGCCTGGAACTCGCCGTCCGCCGTGATGACACGGGCGCGCCGTTCGCGCTCCGCCTCCGCCTGCCGGGACATGGAGCGCTTCAGCGACTCCGGCAGCTGGACGTCCTTGATCTCGACCCGGTCGATGTGCACGCCCCATCCGGCGGCCGGGCTGTCGATCATCAGGGCCAGGCCTTCGTGCAGCCGCTCCCGGTCGGACAGCAGGTCGTCCAGATCGCTCTTGCCGATGATGGACCGCAGTGAGGACTGGGCGACCTGGCCGACCGCGAAGATGTAGTCCTGGACCTCGATCGAGGCCCGCACCGGGTCGGTCACCCGGAAGTACACGACGGCGTCGACCTTGACGGAGACGTTGTCCTTGGTGATGCCCTCCTGCGTCGGCACCGGCATGGTCACCACCTGCACGTTCACCTTGCGCATCCGGTCGGCGAACGGGATCAGGAAGGTGATGCCCGGCTGCCGGTGCTGCGGCAGCGCCTTCCCCCAGCGGAACACGACCCCACGCTCGACCTGGTTGACCACGCGCATCCCACTGCGCAGCACGAGCAGGACCAGCACGGCGACCAGCACAACCGCGACGACGGTGCCTTCCATGGCACTTCACTTCCCTCACAGGGTGTCGATGAGTGACATCCAAGGGGACACCACGGACCGGATCACCGGATGCGGCCGTCGCGTCAGGAGTTCGTCAAGAAACCGTACGGGCTCACCGTGTGATGCGGCGGCACGGACCGGCGTGCCGTAACGCGTCACCGTGCGGACGCGGGCGGGGGCGCGTCATGCCGCGGGACGTGTGGTACGTCCTGTGGGTGACGTGTCCGTCGATCCGGACGACGGCGGGGACCCTGCACCCCGTCAAAGTGGTGGCCTGTGCGGTCTGCGCGGCGTGCGGGACGGTCAGGAGCAGCGTCGCGGCGGCGGTGAACGCCGTGGCGAGACGGATGACGTGACGCGAAGCCATGACGGTTCTCCCTTTCGGTGGTGCCGTGCCGGACACCACGCCCAACACCCGCCCCCGTCCGCGCGTTGCGGTATGAAGGAATGAATGATCATTAGGAGTGATGACCCGGATTTCCGCTGACGGTCGCGGCGGCCTCACTCCTGCGGGATTGCGCCGGCCTCACTCCTCGGGTGGTTCCTCCGACTCCGCGAGCCGCTCCGCGATGTCGTCGGCCCATTCCTGCGCCCACCGCCGGAGTTGGGCGATCGCGTCGTCGTCGGCCCCGTAGGCCGCGAACTCCCTGTCCTCCACCCACTCCATGCCGGTCAGCCGGGCCTGGAGATCGGTGAGGTCGAAGGTGTCACGGGCGTGGCGCCGGCCGAGTTCCTCCAGCTCGGGACGGCTCCAGCGGTCCGAGGCGGCGTGCACGTCGATGAGGTCCCGGGCGAAACCGCGGTCGGCCAGGGCGCGCACCTTGGTGCCGACCGCGTCCTCGAGGGAGACGGTCAGACCCAGATCCGTGAGGACCGGCGGACGCCACAGCACCTCCTTGAGGACGTTGAGTTCGCACTCCCCGCCCGAGTCCGGGTCGCCGACGACCAGCCGCGCCGAGAGCGGGTCCGACTCCAGGGAGCGTACGAGCCAGCCCCGTTCCGCCAGGCCCGCCCGCACGGCGGAGGCGATGACCTCCATCCGCTCAGGGCTCTCCGTGGCGACGTCCACGCCCCGGCTGGGCCGGTCCACCAGACCGTGCGCGAGGACCGCGTAGCCACCGGCGATCGCCAGAGGGTACGGGGCGCCCACGGCGAGGACGTCGGCGAGCAGACGCCGGGACGGTGAGTCCATGGCTGGGATTATCACCCAACGTGCGGCGGGATACGGCGCATCGGGTCCGGGTGCGTGCGTACGCGTCAGGAGCTCACTCTATAGTTGCGCAAATCAGCAAGCGTCTTGCCGTGCAGGGGAAGGACGGAATGTGCGCAATGCGGAGACGGCGCGATCCGCGTCCGGGGACAGGGCACGGATCGGCCGGATCGGACACTGGCCGGTGCGATGGCACCATGCGCTGCTGACCCTGTGGACGGCGGCCTGGTTCTTCGTGGCCGAACGCCACGGCGCCGTGTCCTGGCACTATCTGAAGACCGGTGAGGAGCTGCTGTTCAGTCAGGTGCCCGGCGGCGGCCTCGCTCTCTACGCCAACCATCCCGAACTCCAGATCGGACCGGTCAGCTTCCTGGTCGCCGGGCTGTTCGCCCCGTACCCCGCGGCCGTCGGCGAGAACCTGGCCGAGGCCTTCATGTCCGGGCTGGGTCTGTACATGCTGGTTCTCATCGGCCGCGCGGCCGCCGACCACAACCTCGGCACCGGGCTGAACCACAGGCGCCTCCAGCAGCGGGTGCTGGTGGCCGGAGCCGCCTTCATCCCCATGTGGGTCGAGGTCTCGGTGCGGTTCGCGCATCTCGACGACGTGCTGGCGCTGTTCTTCACCACGTTCGCCGTACGAGCGCTGGTGCGCGGCAACGCCGTCGCCGTCGGCGTCTTCCTGGCGCTGGCCATGGACTCCAAGCCGTGGGCGGTGGGCTTTCTGCCGCTGCTGCTGGTCCTGCCCCGGCCCGCGCTGCTGCGCTCCGCCGCCTGGGCGGCCGGGCTGGTGGCCGCCGCGTGGCTGCCGTTCTACCTCACCCATATGGACACCCTGGCCGCCGCCCGCTTCACCATCCCCAACCAGTCCGCGTCGTCGCTGCGCTGGTTCGGTGTGGACGACCCGGACACCCCCTGGTGGGACCGGCCGGCGCAGATGGCACTCGGCATCGGCCTGGGCGGGCTGGCGGTGCTCCGGCGCCGCTGGGCGGCCGTGGTACTGCTCGCCGCCGACGCCCGGATCGTCCTGGACCCGAGCGTGTACACGTACTACAACGCCTCGGTCCTGCTCGGCACCCTGATCTGGGACTCGATCGGGCAGCGGCGACTGGTGCCGTGGGTCAGCTGGATCGCGCTGATCTCGCTGTACGGCAGCGCGCTGCTGGTCCCCTCCGACTCCGCCCGGGGGCTGATCCGGCTGGCGTTCGCGGTCGGCTCCGCCGCGTACGTGCTGTGGTGGCCCCAGCGCCCGCCCCGCAACAAGCGCCGCGGCCGGGAAGCGGAGGACCCCCGGCCGTTCCCGGGTCCGGCTGCCCGCGAGCACCCCTCACCGGCGGCTTTCGAGCCGCCGCCGTCCGCCGCGGAGCATGGCGGCGCGGCTGGTATCCCGACGTTCCGGCGCACGCCCGTCCCCGTAGCGCGGACCACACGCGTTCATCTCCCCGGCGCACGCTCCACCACTCGGTGCAGGCCACACGGGTTCATCTCCCCGGCGCGTCCCCCGCACGGGCTCGCGCGGGCAGACCGGTGACCCGCTTCAGCCATCGCTCGCGTGGCCCGGGTGCCCCTTGCCCGAGGGGAACGAGGTGAACCGCCCGTCGAGGAGGGACGGCCGGCCGAGGAGGAACCGCCCGCCCGCTTCCACGGCCAGCTCCGGACCGAAGAGCGAACCGGGTGTGTGGGCGCCCGGCCGGCCCTCGCCACGGACGAGACGGCTCGCGACCCCGGCCGCCACCGCGGCGGTGAACTCCGTGGCCGGACCGGTGCGCAGCCACCCTTCCAGGGTGCGGCCGTCGACGTCCCGCACCCGGGCCCGCGCCCAGGAGAACTCCCCGCTGCGCCCGCGCGTGGTGACCCGGACGCGAGCGAGCCGGCGCTTGGCGGCGCGAGCCGGCACCGGATGCGACAGCAACACCGCCGCCACCGGCAGGACGGCGCGCGCCGCCCGGCCGGCAGGCACCGCGCTCGTGGCGGCGACCACGAACGGCGCACCGCTGGCCCGGTGGGCGGCCTCCAGCTCGCCGCTCGGACCGCCGACGGTGTGCGCCCTCGTCCCGTCGGGCAGGGCGAACCACTCGGCATCGGCCCCCAGCCTGGTGCGTACGAGCCGGCCGTGCTCGTAGCGGCGTCCGCCGAGCGCGAGACTGTCGACGATGCTCGCCGCCAGGGCACAGCCGACGAGGCCGTCCCCGGCCACGGCCTTCGGCACCGCGTCGACCCTCACGCACGCCGCCGGGGGCCGGTCCTCACACAGCCTCAGTACGAGGCTCTCCGTGGCGAGCACGCCGAATCCGGCACCCGTCACGAGACACCGTCCGGCCGCGATCGCCTCCTCACGCCGTCCCAGCAGCCCAGTGACGGCGGAGAGTTCGTTCGCGAGATCGACGTAGTGAGTACCGGGCGGGCACGCGCGCGCGATCGGTGCCGCCGTCTCGGTGAACGGACCGATCGTGTTGATCACGACCGCCGGCGCGTGCCGGGTCAGCTGCGCCGTGATGGCGTCGACCGACCCGGTCACCACGATCCGCGGCTTCCCGCCGAGTGCCCCGGCCAGCTCGTGCAGGCGCCCGGGATCGCGGCCGACCAGGACCGGCGGCAGATGGCCGGCCGTCAGCCGGGCGGCGATCGCCCGGCCGCAGCGGCCCGTGGCGCCCAGAACCCAGACCCGGTCCGCGGTCATCTCTCCTCGAGTGCCACCCGGCCTTCGTGGCCCTGCACCAAGGCCCCGTGAGCCGCCCCGTTCTCACCCGCGGAAGCCGGCACCACCGCTACGGGCTCCAGTTTCACGACGGGGAACCTGCGGGACGTCTTGTTCTCGTACTGCGTGCTGTCGGGCCAGTACGCCGACCAGATCCC
This sequence comes from Streptomyces sp. NPDC046931, assembly GCF_040644655.1. Lineage (NCBI taxonomy): Bacteria > Bacillati > Actinomycetota > Actinomycetes > Kitasatosporales > Streptomycetaceae > Streptomyces > Streptomyces sp. NPDC046931. The sequence continues at coordinate 255,335 of NZ_JBEYWX010000004.1, read as the reverse complement.
GTAGAGACGCTCCCACTCGGGCGACGGATGCCGCACGACGGTGGGCGTCGCCCTCAGAACGCGGTCGCCCACCTCGACGGTCACCTCGGACATGACGGCGACGTTTCCCACCCACGCCGGGTCCTTCTCCGCACCGCGCGAGGAGCCGCAGACCAGCAGATTGTCGCCGTCGGCCGCGTAGACCAGGGGGTTCACGCGCGCCTGGCCGGTACGGCGGCCGACCGTGTGCAGAAGCAGCAGATGCTTGCCCTCGAAGAAGCCGCCGACGACGCCGCCCTGCGCCCGGAACTCACCGATGATCCTCTTGTTGACCTCGTTCACGTCGCCCATGTCCGCCTCGCTCCGCCGAAGACCTGACCACTCTTAGCTAACCAGCGACTCCCACGACCGAGCCGAGCCGCGCCGGGGCCATGCGGAGGACATTCGAAGAACGGGGCGGCGTGGCGGTGCCGGCCGCGGGCGGTTGGGCGTCGGCCGGTCTCAGGGAAAACCCCGGGAGATACATCAGGGGATCTTGAGGGCTCGACCCGGATGACCGCGCGGGGCGATGCGGGGCAGAGTCAAGTGCGGCCCGAGAGACGGGCCCTGACGTCGAATCACTCCGGAGTCCGACTGTGCACAGCACCTCACGCCTCGCCCGCTGGACCACCGTGGCCGCCGCCACCGGCCTGCTCGCCGTCCTCTCGGCGGGCGCGGCCGTACCGGCGGGCGCGGCCGTACCGGCGGGCGCGGCCGTACCGGCGTCCGCCGCCGGGGCGGCCGCCGCGACCACACCCGCCGCCGAGTCGCTGCCTCCGCTGAGCCCCGCCGCGCTGCGGAAGGCCATCGCCGGGCTGCCCAACGCCGACGTCACCGGCGCGCTGCTCCGGGTGTCCGGCAGGGCGGGCCGGTGGGCAGGCACCTCCGGCACGGCCGACCTCGCCACCGGACAGCCGGTGCCGGCGGACGCCCGCTTCCGGATCGGCAGCATCTCCAAGGTCTTCACCGCCACCGTCGTGCTGCAACTGGCCGCCGAACACCGACTCGACCTCGACGGCACGGTCCAGCAGTACCTGCCCGGACTGCTGCCCGCCGACTACCCGCCGGTCACGGTGGGAGAGCTGCTCAACCACACCAGCGGCCTGCCCGGTGGCGGCGGAGCGGCCTTCTGGGGCGACGGCAGCAATCAGTGGTTCGTCGACCACCGCTTCGAGAGCTGGACTCCGCGCCAGGTGGTGGAGGGCCTGGTCGAAGGCCGGCCGATGGACTTCGCGCCCGGCACCGCACAGGAGTACAACGGTCTGAACACCTTCATCGCCGGCCTGGTCGTCGAGCGGGTCGGTGGCCGCTCCTTCGCCGAGGAGGTGCGTGACCGGATCATCCGGCCGCTCGGCCTGCACGCTACCTCGGCGCCCGCGGTGGACGACACCCGGCTGCCCGGCCCGCACTCCCACGGTTATCTCACGGTCATCGGCGCGGACGGCACCACCCGGGAGGCCGACGTGACCGAGCAGGCCGCGTGGCCGTGGGCCGAGGGCGGGATGATCTCCAGCGCCGCCGACCTGGACCGCTTCCTGACCGCGCTGCTCGGCGGCCGGCTTCTGCCGCCCGCCCAGCAGAGGCTGCTGTTCAACGTCCCGGACGTGCCCAACCACGACAACAAGAACTGCGAGCAGGGCCCCACCGCCGCGCATGCCTGCTTCAGCATGGGGCTGATGCGCTTCACCTTCCCCGACGGCACCGAGATCTGGGGCAAGACCGGCTCGCGCCCCGGCTACACCAGCGGCATGTTCGCCACCAGGAACCTCGCCCGCCGCGTGGTGTACTCGCTCAACCCCACCGGCCTGAAGGGCGCCGAGTCCCCGTACATCCGGGGCATCGCCACGGCGGCCTTCGCGCCGGTACCCGGTGGTGAACAAGCTTCGGCGGGCAAGCCGGAGGCCGTCCGCACCTCCGAGTGACCCGCGGGCAGGTAGGTGTTGGCGTGCTTGCCGGTGAAGCGGTTCGCAAGCGGGCCCGCGGCCGTCACGGGGACCGTCCACAACATCCTGGCCCGGATCCTGGCCCCGCCCACTGATCTGCCGGACCGTGCGGCACGGCGGCTGAGACGGCCAAGGGCCGGCCTGGGAGGGAAACCCTCCTGAGCCGGCCCTTGGCCGTCCAGGCCACGATGCCCATGACTCATGTACTCGGGTGGAACCGAGTACTCGCGCTCCGGCCGGCGATCGGGCGAGCCGACACCGTTGGATCATGCGCGAAGGACTTCCACCGAAACCCGTTCTCCAGCCGCTGTCGATCCTCGTCCTGGCCGGGGTATCGCAGGCGCTATGGGCTGCCTGGCTGGGCTGGGACCAGCAGCGTGACATGCAGCCAGACGGTACGGCGACCGGCTCTTACGAGGCGTGGCAGGTGAGCGGGCTGGTGCTGACTCTGCTGGCCCCTGTGTGCTGGGCGGCGTCCCGCGGCTACATCGCAGGCGCTGTGCTCGGCACCACGGCCGGCCTGACGGTTGCCGCCTACGGCGACCGGTCGGACGACTCCAGCGGCCTTTTCATAGTCGGCGTGGGGCTGGTCATGAGGGGAAGCCTCGTCACGACGGCTCTCGCCTCCACTGTGATCGCCCTTGCGAAATCCGACCGCCAACGGCGCTGACGGCCCGTGACGGCGCGTAGAGGGTCTCCAATCGCCGCAGGCTGGCGCGTCGTTGCACCAGGCTCAGCCCGGTGACGGCTGCGCCGAGCGCCAGCCAGCCCGCCGGACCGGCCGTCATGACCGCACCGGTCAGCAGCAGCGGACCCAGCGACTTCTGTACCGACTGGGACATGCCGGCCACTCCCAGGTAGGAAGCCCGGGCACGCGGCGGCGCCAGGCTGACCGCCAGTTCCCAGGAACTCACCGACCGTATGAGTTCCGCCAGGGTGACCAGTATCGCGGCCGCCAGCATGGCGAGCGAGGCCGACCAGGCCCCGCCGCCGGTCGCGGTCGCCAGTACCAGGGAGCAGGCGGGCAGCGCCATGCCGTACCAGCCCACTGCCACAGCCGCCCCGCGCCGGCCTTGGACCCGTGCCGAGACCCGAAGCTGGAGGACCACCACGAGCACGGTGTTGACCACCAGGAAGGCGGGCACGACCGCATGCGGCGCGCTGGTGTGGTGCACCAGCCACAGCGGCAGGCCGACGTTGAGAACCGAGTCGTCCAGGTTCATCGGGATGTCGAGCAGTACGAAGAGCAGGTAGCCGCGATCCCGCCAAGGACTGGCGGCGTGGGGCGGTTCGTCAGTGGTGCCGCCGTCGCCGCTCTGTGCCACAACCAGGCCGTGGCCGACCGGCTCCCGGGTCCGCCAGACCAGTGCGGCGGCCAGTATGAAGGAGAGCGCGTTGGCCAGGATCAGCGCGCGATAGGCGTTCGTGGTCCCTACTCCGAGGCCGATCGCGGCGATGCCCGCGCCGAGCGCGTATCCGGCGTTGGCCACGCTGCGGAACAGCGCCTGGTAGGTGGTTCGCTGCTCACCCGCGACCCGGGTGGCGAAGAGCATCTCCAGCGTCTTGGCCGCTCGCTCTCCCAGACAGGTGAGGGCGACCACGGGCAGCAGGGTGGCGAAGTCGTCGGCGACCAGCAGCAGACCCATTGTTCCGAGCCGCAGCAGATGACTGCCGATCAGCAGGCCACGCACCGTGAACCGTTCGGCGGCCCGCCCCGCCAGCGGCGACCCGGCGATCCCCGCGACTGCCCCCACCCCCAGCAGCAGTCCGAGCTCGCGCGCGTCCAGCCGGCTCACGAAGGTGAAGTACAGCACGGAGGCCGCGGCCCACATCCCCGTCCCGGCCCGGTCCACGCACTGCGCGAGCAGCATGATCCGCGCGTCCCGCCCCCCTGGCGGCCGCCGCAGCTGCGCTAGCAGTCCATCCCCCGCCCATCGCATGGCCAGGCCCCCGTTCCGCCGTTCGAGTCAATCTCGACGTCAAGATACTTGATGTCGATAGACTTTGCAGTCAGTGGCGGGACGTCAGTGGCGGGAAGGGAGTGAAGGGGCCGCGCTACGGCGGGCGGGTGACGGGCAGATGCCGAGGCGCGCCGTCATGGATGGGCACGCGGGTCCGGAATCGGCGTAAGTGCGGACCCTGAGGGCGAGGACGAGGAACGTGACCCGGCCGGCGCACTCTGAAGCCCCTGGAAGACCTGGGCCGTAGGGGCTGGATTCTCGTGTCGCGCTGAATGGCAAAGAGGTGCTGCCAGATGCCAGGGACAACCCCGAGGCGGCCTCTCAGGGGGCCGCGAGGCCGGACTGCGCGCGGCGTGGGGTGTCCATGGCTGTCGATGGGCTGATTGCCTCCGCGGCCCCGACATCGTGGTGCGAGGTATCGCGGAGGCAATCAAGGCAATGCGGGCGAAGAGGGTCCTAGCCTCGCGCTTTCACGACGGGGACGGGGACGTCCGAAGGAGATAAAGCGTGTAGTTCCGCGCCTTCCCGTCGACGAGGATGTACCCGCGAGCATGTGTATACGCGCCCGTGCCGCCTGTGATAGCGGTCTTCCACGGCGCCGGAATCCCTTCGCGCGAAACGGAGAGCGTGTTCTGCCAGCTGACCTGCCCGTTGCGAAGGCTGTAAACGCCTGAACACAGCTGAGTGGTCGGATTCGCAGGGGTCGGATTCAAGGGTCCTCCGACCTGGGTGCACTCCGTTGCGGAAAAGCCGTACTGAACCTTGTTGCGGAAGAGCTTTTCCGTGATGAAGACCTGATTGCCTACGCCGGTTGCGCGATCTCCATTGCTAAGCCTCTTGTAGTGTGTCATCTGCCCGTGAAGGCGGATGACTTCGTAGGGGTTCGGGATTGCTTCGTGACGCTTTCCCTCTACCTCATTGCTCCGAGGCTGGGAGCTTGAGGACGCGGAGGCAGGGAGTCCGGCAGCTGATAGTGCGAGCATCGAAGCGGCCACCAGATACCACTTTGAAATGGGCATAAACGTTTCCTCTCCGACGGCGATTGCTTGCTGCGATGCGAGCAAGTATCACCGTATACGTGTCGGGGCAACACGCAAACGCAATCAGCGAGGTTGAACTCTTCGTGTCGTTCCGGGCCGGTGGCTCAACAACCGCTGCGGAATCACCCGAATGCGCGTGTTATCTCAAGAGGGGCGGGCCGACCTCGGCGTTCATGGCGGTCCGCCGGATCTTTCTGGCGGGACGTTTTGGCTCCTGGGGCCCTTTGAGTCAGGGTGAGGGCCCCGCTGTCACGTCGAATGGGCGAGTCTGGGTCTACCCGCTCTTCCCCACGGAAAGTGCCGGGTCACTCGTCGCGCGCTAGCGACCAGCCGCCGAAGCCGACGACCGCTGGATAAACGGCCCTTGGCTGCCGTTGGCCGCAGGTGCCCGCCCAACCGGCCTTTGCGCGGCCGATGTTGGTGGACCGGTCGGTTTCGATATCGGTCGTCCCGGGGTGGGGGCTGTCTCAGCTGGCCGGCAGCGTGACCGCTCGGGGTGTGCAGCGCCTTGGAATCGGTTTGCCGCCGGGGGAGTTGGTCGCGGACCGACTTCTCGGTCATGGGCGTCAGGGTCCGTTGCTCCCGTCACTCACCGGTGCACCGGACACGCCGCGGGCAGACGGTCGCAGCTATTCCCAGCGACCACGGCCGGTAACGGTGAGTAAACAGACCATCACTCTAACGGGTGGCATCAGATGGCGGTCCCGTCCGCCTCGCTCCTAGCCTGGGCTCATGCGTTCGATTCATCCAGAACGCATGAACCACCCAAGGAGGTCAAACCATGAGTCGCACCAAGCTCCTCGCTCTGGCCGCCGTCCCCGCGCTGGCCCTCGGCCTGGCGTCCCCCGCGCTGGCCGTGAATGTGACGGACCCGGCCCCCGTCGCAAGCAGCCCGGTCGAGTCCATAGCGGCCGGCCAGACCAAGGTCATCATCGTCACCTGCCCTGCGGGCGCCAATGCCCTCAGCGGTGGCTGGAATGTGTCCTCAGCCACCATCGACGTGACGGGCAGCCGTGCAATGAGCGCCACACAGTGGCAGATCCAGTTCCAGAACGAGTCGCAGCAGCCCGGGACTGTGCAGGCTTTCGCCCGTTGCGCGGCCTGACGGCGAGCACTCGCCAGGGCAGGCCGGCCCGTTCACCGCACCGTCAGATGCGGTGTGGTGAACGGGAAGGCCGAGCAGTCCCAAGCGTCATATCCGGCTGACAGCGAAGGGCGAAGAGACGCTTCGGATGGATATGGACGGCTGTATTGGTCTGGACAGCGCAAGGCCCAGGTCGGGAATCCACCCCGAGCTGGGCCTTTCGCCGTCGTGACAACCGGAGGGGAAGGTGCATGTGTACGCCGTCGTCCGGTGTCGTTGATGTGAGCCAAATGTGACCTGCGGCTCACGGCTCCGCTGGCCGAGCCAGCGTAGCGCGCGTCTCAGGCTCAGTGACTCGAGCGCCGCCAGGCGACGAGGACAGCGATGTCGTCGTCGAGCTCACCGCCGCTGTAGGCGATCAGGTCGCGGTGGAGATGGTCGAGGAGCTGGTGCGGCGCCTCGCCGCTCCATGAGCGGATGCGTTCGGCGAGGGGGTAGAAGGCGCCGGAGCGGTCGCGGGTCTCAGTGACCCCGTCGGTGTACAGCAGGAGCTGGTCTGCGGGGTGGAAAGGGGCGAGATCGACGTGGTACCCGCCGCTCACCGGCATGCCCAGGTTGAGCGGCGGCGAGGGGGCGGCGGGCCGCAGCTCCCGGACCTCGCCGCGGTGCAGCAGCAGCGGGGGCGGGTGCCCGCAGGTGACGGTCCGGACGACCGGCTCATCATCCGGGATCTCGGCCAGGAGCGCGGTGATGAAACGTTCAGCGATCTCCGAGCCCGGAACCCCCGGGTACCGGGAAGCATCGCGGCTCATGCTCGTCTCCAGGCGGCACGCCAGGTGGGGCAGGTCGGGCGCGTCATGGGCGGCCTCGCGGAAAGCGCTGAGCAGCGTCGCGGCCGTCTGGATCGCGAGCAGACCCTTGCCACGTACGTCGCCGATGAGCAGCCGCACGCCGTGCTGGGTGCGTATCGCCTCGTACAGGTCGCCCCCGATCCGGGCCTCCGCCGCGGCAGCCAGGTACAGACTCTCGAGGGTGACGGCCCCGAGGTGTCGCGGTACCGGATGCAGCACCGCCAGCTGGGCGGCCTCGGCCACCGAGCGGACCTGAACCAGCTGATGGGCGCGTCGGCCGAGCAGGCGGTTGAAGAAGACGGAGAACGCCGCAATCGCCGCGAGGGTGGCCAGCTCCGAGTAGGCGGTCGCATCCTGCAGCGCATGGAAGTCCACCATCAGGCCGACAAAGACGGTGCACGAGCCCACTCCGACGAGCACGGTCCCCCACAGGGGCAGCAGCGCGGCGGCAGAAACCATGGCCGTGGCCAGGAAGGCATCCGGCCTGACATCGCGGGGTGTGAACAGGCCGATGAACAGGCCCATGACCATCAGCAGAACAGGCAGCACGGGCAGCAACCTGCCCCGCGCACCAGCGCTGCGCGTGACTCCGCGTTCCCCAGGAGACCTCGCCACCATGCCGCTCCACAAGGTCGCACAGGTCGAGCGGCAGCCCAGGTCCGGAAGCCGGGCCACCGATTTGGGTAAGTTTATCGCCGTTCGCGCGTAGTCTACGAACAACCCGGTGAGCGGTGGTGACGCACAGGTGTCATCTGCTCACCGTGCCGCCCGGTCGCAAGATCGATGGAGCAGGTACGCAGAAGGGCACCAGGGTTCACGTTGGGTGAGCTCTGCTTCGGCATGCCGCTCATGGTGGACGCGATCGCTGGGGTCCACCGCACGCGGTGAGCGCCCTCAGCGGCGATGCCGGAGGACGCTCACTGTTCGCGTAGGTCAGATGGCGTCGACCTGCCAGGCGATCACGCCTGTCGCACCCTTGACGCCGTCGACGTTGATGCGGACCGGTCCGTCTCCTGTGATCCGCCGCTGGACCAGCGACTGATCGCACGGCACCGTGGCCTTCGGGCCGGTGCTCGCCGGTGTGAACGACAACTGAGCGCTGCCACTGCCGACACAGACCAGGTTGAGCTTGTAGTTCTTGCCCTTGCTCAGGATGGTCCCGGCGTGGACGCCGTCGGTCACCCGCTCCGCGCCGGCAGCGAAGAGCCTGCCGCTGTGCACAGCGGCAAGGGCCGCCTGAGCCTGCTCGGTAACCTTCTTCTCGGACGGACCAGTTGTCGCTGCCGAGTTACTTGGCGCAGACGACTGCGACGAGCCTCCGGCCTTGTCCTCCCCCTCGTCGGAGGTGCAGGAGGTGAGCAGAAGCACCGATGTCGCCACTGCACACCCGGCGAGCCAAACCCGCGGGTTCAAGTAGGTCATGACGAAGTTACCCACCACTTCCAGCCCACTTCGTTCGTGGGCAGCCTGGCCATACCGTGGTCGACATCGGCACCGCCGCATCTCGGTGTGGCCCGTCTTCAGCGCTTCCGCGAACAATCATGAAGGTCACGGAGGCATCGTGAGCCGTCATTGCGGTGCGCGCCGACGATTATCCGCAGATGTCTTCTCGCCCTGGGTCGTCGTCGGCTGCCGTCGGACGGCCAGGGACGCCGCCCTTGCTGCGCTCCGCAGCGGCGCGTCTCACGTTGCTCGGGAGGGCCCCACTTCCGCCGAGTCACACGCTCATGTCTACGGACACCGTCTCAGGCACACGCGCCGCAAGGGCGCCGAGACCATCGGTCTGGAAGGCGCCGTGGAGCTCCTCGACCGACTTGGCCAACCGGTACGGCTGGGGCAGATCGACTCTGCGCCCTTTTTACTTGCCGGGAGCGCGGAAGGTGACCTGCCGACGGGTGGCCTCGTCGATCTCTTCGAGGGTGAGGAGGGGGGTGGCCCGGGTGTGGAGGGCGCCGCTGGCCTTGACGGCGAGGCTGGCGGCGGCCATCGACACTGGATCGGGGAAGTCGAGAATGCACACGAAGTCGTCCTCCCCGAAGGCGAAGTACATGGCCTCGACCGTCCCGCCGAGGTCGGCGACGACCCGGTCGACGGCCTCGCGGCGGCCACTCCCGCCATCCTTGAGCAGACCCTTCGTGCCCTCAGGCGTATAGGTGGCCTGGATGAGGAACTTCGGCATAGGGCTGCTCCCTGCCCGCTACTTGTCCGGTATGCAGGATGACCTACCCGCTGCCCCGCCGGCCGCCACTCACCGAACGGCTGGATTCACCCGTTGGAAGCCGAACGTCTTTCCTGTGATCACCGCGTCATGCGGAGCGGTGCCGGCTGTGTCTCGGGCTGCGCTGATCTGTCGGCACATGGCCAGTGACCGCGATCGGGCCATTGCGAAGCCGACTCGGTGCCACGATCCGGGCCGGTGTGGGAGCGGTCGTGCGCTCCTCGCTGGAGGGAGCCGAGAGCATTGTCGGCATGTGCATGCCGCAAGCTGCCTTGGCGGCGCGGGCCGGCACCGCTACGGCCGGACAGGAGCGCTCGTGTGCGCCGCCGTCCGGCGTCGTCGACGGGTTCTCTCACCGGAATTCCCGGCCGCCATCTCTAGACGGCGAGCAGCGCGGCGAGAGCCAAAGCCGCCATCGCAGTGATGAACCGCGGCTTTCGCCATCCCGGTCCCGAAGCTTGGCGTGTCAGCTCCCAGAGGCCCACCAAACCGCCTCCAAGACCCAGTGCGCTCCGCAGCAGGAAGATGGTGGTCTGCACAGGGAGCGCCTCCAAGCACCCTCGAACGGAGTGGAAGGCTCCCCCTCGCGTGCCGACCCTCGCTGTTCCCCGCCTATGGCCGTCCGATGGGGCACACAGGGGGCACGCGTGCCCTTCTCCCACATCCCAGCCTGCGAGTGTGACTCCCCTGAAACCGGCCGCGGCCGAACCGGCCACCACCCCGTACGTGTCACCAGGACTCGGCCTGCAGGAACAGCGTGATCACCTCCGCGAAGAACCAGACGGAGAACACCAGACACGCAAGCCACAGCCCCCACAAGACCCAGCGGACCTCTCGTCGTATGCGCATGAGCGGATGATCCCCCCTCGCGATCCTGACCCTCGCTGCGGGTCTGGCCTGCGGCGCAGGGGTGTAGACGCCCGGTGGGCGGTCTGCTGCTTCCCCGCTGTCCCCCTGGTTCCCCGCACGATCCGGCACGCGGTTGGCACGCGTCCGGCGCGACTTCTTCGTCCCGGGTTCTCGGTTGGGGGCTAAGCCCTCTGTGTCTCATGCGGAGCCTCAACGGCCGGACCCAGTGCGTGTCTGCAACTCACGGGTGGCACCCACGACGTCGACCGAAATCCGAAACAACAAGGTCGCCAACGTCAGGATCACTCCTGCCACTACGAAGCCACGCAGCGGCGTGCTGTCAGGGACGCTTCCGGCCAGAACCAGCACACACAACCCCACGTCGCCAAGCACGATCACAGCGACGGACAGCGTGTAGACGCGAACCCGGCCCTTGGTCCAGAACCGCACGCCATTCTCCGGATCTTCGCGGCGTAACCGACGCCGCTGGCCGCCTATGCGCTCCAAGTGCCGGGATTCGAACACGAGCGCCAGTAATAACACCGGCAGCACTTGCGCCACCGTCGCGTAGAAGTCGCGTCGCATGCATACACTCCCGGGGTGTCCCTCACACGAGCCGATCACCTGAAGCAGGGACCGGATCCTACCCACTTGGCCGTCTGAAGAACGGTCGGTCGGGGGGCGGTGGTTGCTGTGCTTCGCCGCTGTACCGCTCGCACATGCGGTGGTGCGGCATACGCGTGTGCCGATCAGGCTGACAGCGGGTCACTCCTGATCGGACTCGGCACCTGATGCGTGTCGCCGCGGCGAACCGATATCAGGCCAGTCGGTGCAGGAGGGAGTCACGCTGATCCTGCTCGACCTCGGCGAGCGTCAGGTTGGGGTCGCGCTGATGAGCAAGAGCGACCTCGGCCGGCGTCGGCTGCTCCTCCTTGAGCGGCCATGCCTCGGGGCGCCAGAACTTCGACCGGACGAACGCCTTGGCGCAGTGGACGTACACTTCGTCGGCCCGCACGACCAGCGCAGTTTTCGGCGGCTTGCCGACCGGGGTCAGCCGCGCCAGCAGGTCTTCATCGGCCGTGATCCAGGCTTCCCCGTTGACACGAAGCGTCGTGTCCCGGCCAGGGATGACGAAGTTGAGCCCGGCGTGCCCGTTGGCCAGGATGTTGCGACAGCTGTCCAGCCGGTTGTTCCCCGTCGCGTCCGGAATCACCACGTGACGCTCGTCGAGAACCGTGACGAAACCGGGGGTGCCGCCCCGAGGGGCCACGTCACAGCGGCCATCGGCATCGCTGGTGGCGACGAACACCACGGGCGAGATCGCGATGAGGCGGCGCGACATCTCGTCGATGTGGTCGAGTTCTTTGCGTACCGCCCGTTCCCCGGGGTCCGCGTACAACTCTCGGAGCTGCGCCTCACTGGTCAGAGCTCCGGGTATCACGGTGTCATCCACTCTGGCGATCATAGCCCTGCGGGTCGAAGACACGGGGAGCGTGCCCGCGCGGGCGGTGGCGCGGCTTTGGTCGGGAGCCGGCATGGGGCCAGAGACCGGGGCCCGTGCGCCGGCCGCGCATCCGACGCGTCATCCGGCTGCACAACGTCCCGAACGAGATCCTCGGGCACTCCCGGTCAACATCACCAAGTAGGTGTGCACGCAAGTCGTCCAGGACACGCAGTGAGGCCATGAGTCACATGGATCGGCTGCCCGGGAGGCGTCCCGGCGTCCCGGTCGTCACCGACGGACCCCGCTACGGCTGCTGCCGTCGACTGACGAGACGGCCGGATGGAGACGCTGGTGTACGCCTCCGTCCGGCGTTGTCGATGTCAGCCGTGGATGTCAGAGAAGCCTGCTGATCCGTACCGCTTGTGAGAACGGAAACGGAGACGGGAGACCCGTGGACGGCTGCCGAATCCCCGTAATCGGTGGAATCCGGCTGCTTTGGACCACGCGGGTCACGCCGCACTCGAGCCCGAGACGTGTCCTTGCGCGTCCTCGACTACGGAAGTTTCGTCTTCTCCGAAGTCCGGGGCCTGGAAGGGGTTTGTCGTCGGAGGCGGCAAGGCTGTGGCAGAACAGCGGGGTGCCCCTTCGAGAGCGGAGAACAGCGAGGTCGGATCGATGAGAGGTCTCCCTTGGTCAGGTCGCTGAAGGGACGTGGCTTGCCGCGACTGGGCGCAGCGGTCCTACAGCTTGGTCATCTTGGCGTACGGGCTCAAAATCCGCTCTCGCGTCGAGCCGAAATCCACGAGTGCCGCGATCCCGTCCTCGAGGCCGATCACCCGGCCGAGGCCGTACGTGTCGTGCGTGACCTGGTCGCCCACGGCGAAGTGCTTGGGAGCCGGGGTGAGCCGAGCCTTGAAGGGGCTGGTAGGCAAGTGGCGCTTGGGTGCAGCAGGCTTTGTCATCGCCTCCAGTATGCGCCCGCGGGTGTCTCATTCGCTGCGGCCGTGCACGTCGCGTTCGACACAGAGCCGGACGGCAAGATCCACATCAGTGTGAGGGCTGGGCCGTCGTGCCCGATGACCTGCGGGTTCGATACCTGCTGAGAGAGATCGAACGTCGATCCGGTACAGCCTGGTTGACCCGTCAGTACCGCACCGGAACGCCGTGGATGGACCTACCCGAGCACTTCGGCTCGTGGAAGGGAGCTCACAACCGGCTGCGGAAGTGGGCCGTCGACGGCACCTGGGAGAAGGTCTTCACCGCCCTGCTTGCCCAGGCTGACGCCACTACTCGACATCCTCGACGGGCTCTGGTTCCACATGCCGGTGGACGCCTTCCATGCCACTGGTCGTCACCTGTCGCTGTTGGCTGCTGCGGTCACCTCGGACAGCCCAGACGCCGCGGGCGCTGTGCGGCAGCAAGGTCAGCTCGGGAAGGGCTTGACGTCCCTCGCCAACGTAGAGAGCATTGCTCTCGTTGGAGAGCTCCGCTCTCATAAAAGAGCATTGCTCTTACAGTCAGGGGGAAGGTCATGAAGCTCTTCTACGCGGGTCCGTCACTCATGAAGTTGCACGAGGAGTACGCCAAGAAAGGACTCCTGGACGAGGATGCGCCGGTCAAGTCGATCAGCTCGGTCACGATCAATGCCCCGGTCTCCACCGTGTGGCGGCTGATCAGCGACATGCGCAACTGGCCCGCCTGGCGCTCCGACGCTCGCGTTACCAAGCTCGGGATCATGGAGCCGGATGCCTGCTTCCGTTGGAAGGTCCGCGGCACATCCATCAAGTCCACCTTCGCCGTCGTCACACCTGAGCGGGAGCTCACCTGGACGGGCCTGGCGATGGGCTACATGAAGGCGATCGATCGGATGCGGTTGGCGCCGACTGCGGACGGCGGCACCCTCGCTACCCTTGAAGAGTCGCTCTCCGGCCCGCTCCTCACGCTCTTCTACAGCGACGAGAAGCTCCGCAAGGGGCATCAAGACGTTTTGCGGATGTTGAAGGCTGCCGCCGAGAGCTAGGCCATTTCTCTCGGATCACCTCGCTGACCAGATGAAGATGGCGGCGAGGTGGAGTCCGGCGAGGTAGATGGTGGCGGTCTTGTCGTAGCGGGTGGCCAGGCCGCGCCGCTGCTTGAGTTTGTTGACGCACCGCTCGACCGTGTTGCGTTGGCTGTAGGCGTCGCGGTCGAAGGCGGGTGGCCTGCCGCCGCGACGGCCGAGGCGTTTGCGGTTGGAGGCCTGGTCGGCGGGCTGCGGAATCACTGCCCGGATCCCGCGCCGGCGCAGATGCGATCGGACCGCGCGGGACGAATACGCCTTGTCGGCCAGGACCATCCGGCGTGATTCTGGCACGGCCGGTCCGCCTGGGCACCCGTAAGCGCGACATGACCTGGGTGAACGCGGGTGCGTCACCTGCCTGGCCGGGCGTGATGACGAAGGCCAGTGGGCGGCAGTGACTGTGTGCGGCAAGATGGATCTTGGTGGTCAGCCCGCCGCGGGACCGTCCGATGGCATGGTCGTCCGGCTCGCCGGCCGGTGCCCTTTTTGTCGAGCCCCGGCGGCGTGCTGGTGGGCACGGACGATGGTCGAGTCGACCGCGACGACCCAGTCGAGGTCGCCTTCGCGGCTCTATCTGGTGCCGCTCCTCGGCGCGAAGCGGCTCGAATCGCTGGGCGGCGCCGACGTGCGCCGCTTCCTCGTGCGCCTGGAGCTGGAGGCGACCGCGGCCACGGCCACGGCCAAGGAGGCTCACCGCGTGCTGCGGTCGGCGTTGTCCTCGGCCTGCCGGGAGGAACTGATCACGCGGAACGTGGCGAAGCTGGTCGAGCCGCCCCGGGTCAAGGAGCGGGAGCTGAGCCCCTGGACCCTGGACGAGACCCTCGACTTCCTCGCCGCCGCCCGCACGGACCCGCTCTATGCGGCATTCGTGCTCGCCATCGCAATGGGGCTGCGCCGGGGAGAGATCGTTGGGCTTCGCTGGTCGGACGTCGACCTGGACAACCGGGTGCTCTACGTCCGCCAGCAGATGCAGCGGCGCCGTGGTGTCCTCTACGACGACGATCCGAAGAGCCGCCGTCGCCGTGCCGTTCCGCTGCCCGCCCTCTGCATCGCGCCCCTGCGCTGGCACCGCGTGCGACAGGCGGCTGCCCATGCGAAGGCGGGGGAGGGGTGGCAGGAGTCCGCGTACGTCTTCACCACTCGGACGGGCCGCCCGGTCGAGCCGCGGAACGTCTACCGCTCCTTCACCCGCGTCGCCCAGTCCGCCGGCCTCAGAGTGATCCGGCTGCACGATGCTCGCCACGGCACCGCGACTCTCCTGACGGCGGCTGGAGTCGCACCCCGCGTCGTGATGGAGATCCTGGGCCACTCTCAGATCAGCATCACCATGGACGTCTACACCCACGTCGTCCAGGACACGCAGCGCGAGGCCATGAGCCACATGGACCGGCTGCTGCGAAAGAGGCGCCCCGATCGCGGGTGACCGCACCCGCTGATGTCAGAAGTAGATGTCAAAGGCCCCGGACCATGATCGGTCCGGGGCCTTTTGGCTGGTGCCCCCGGCAGGATTCGAACCTGCGACACCCGCTTTAGGAGTTCATTCTTAGCTGCATGCGCGCTGCCGCGTTGCTACACCAAGGGCTCAAGGCAGTCCTCGTGCTACCGCCAAGGTCCCCATGCGTACGGCCCTGTTGCCGTCATCTACTGCCGTCAGGATCCGCTTGGCGGCGCGCGCAGCACCCGGCCAAGGAACTGCATGGTTGCTGTTCCTGCCTGTCGTCGTCGGCCGCCCTCGGACGGCCCAGAGACGGCCCGAGCGGGGGTGCCGCGGTGCGCCCCGCGATGCGAACTACGGGCGGGACGATCACTTGACGAGAGGTAGTTGAACCGTGAAAATTCAGCCGCGGCGGCGTGGCCTAGGGGAGGCACCGAGAAGCTGTCGCACTGGGGAGGATTGAGCAAGTGAGCGAGACGGACGAGCTGCCGGTCGAGGGACTGGTGGCGGAGGTGCCGGAGATCGAGGAGAAGCGAGGCGGGGGCAAGCTGAAGTTCCTCGCGGCAGGTGCGGCCGGGGTCGCTGTCCTGGCCATCGCTGCTGCGGTGACCGTGGGGATGTACGGACAGAGCCAGGTCGACGCCGCGCGCAAGGGAGAACACAAGGCGCAGGCCGAGGCGAAGGCGCTGAAGAACCAGCCGCCGAAGACGGTCACGAAGACGGTGACCAAGAAGGTGCCGACGTTCGGGAAGTCCACGCTGATGGGGATTTTCGCGTCGGGTGCGATCCAGCAGGGCACGTACGACAGCGCGGGCAACCAAGTGTTCACCCCGAACGACTCGACGTGCTCCGACTTCTACACGTCGCTGAGCAACCAGTACACCT
Source organism: Streptomyces sp. NPDC046931 (assembly GCF_040644655.1). Classification (NCBI taxonomy): domain Bacteria; kingdom Bacillati; phylum Actinomycetota; class Actinomycetes; order Kitasatosporales; family Streptomycetaceae; genus Streptomyces; species Streptomyces sp. NPDC046931. Next base: position 239,548 of record NZ_JBEYWX010000004.1, on the reverse strand, counting down.
CGATCGCGATCGACCGGGGCGAGTTCATGCAGGCGTGCCTGACGAGCGTGACGCAGACACTAAAGAAGAACACCACTCCGTAATCGCTGCGTGCGTCGACGTTGATCATCACTGAACACCCTTCCGCGCGCCGAGGAAGGCCCGGGAGTGTGCTCACAAGCCGGTCTACTGATCAGCCTTCTGGCTGACCAGTGGTCCTGACGAAGCCCACGGCTCTGACCAGCTCGGATGCCGTGGGCTTCCTTCGGTGACCTGGAATCGCGCGGCATGCCCACCGCAAGCTCAATCACTGACAGGCAGGGGGCCCGGCCTCGCAGCCCCCGGCAGTTCATAACGATCAGGTGAATAACACCAGATCGAGGCAACCACACAGCAGCTCCACAAGTCACACACTCGCAAGTCACAACCCAAGCCCCAGGGGGGACCATGAGCCAGCAGTACCCGCCCCAGCCCCAGCAGCCCGGCTACGGCGAGCCCCAGCAGCCCGGCAGCAACGGCCTGGCCACCACCGCACTCGTCCTCGGCATCATCGCCGTCGTAGTCAGCTTCATCCCTGTCCTCAACGTTGTCGTCTGGCCGCTCGCGATCCTTGGCATCATCTTCGGCGCCATCGGCCTCTCCAAGGCGGGCAAGGTCCGCAAGGGCAAGGGCGCCGGCATCACCGGCCTCGTCACGTCGGCTGTAGCGATCGTGATGTTCTTCGCCATGAACGCCCTGTTCTTCTCCGCCGTCGACAAGGCCGGTAAGGAGCTGGACAAGTCGTACGACTCCACCACCGTCGGCGACGGTAAGTCCAAGACCGGCGGCGCCAAGGAGTCCGAGGTCATGAAGGACTTCAAGGTCACTAAGTGCGACGTGGTCACCGGCGACCTCGGCATCAAGGAGATGGCCATCCACGTCGACTACGCCAACAACGGCGACCGCCGATACTCGTACTTCGTTGAGGGCGAGGTCCTGGCCGACGGCAAGAAGGTCAACGACTTCATGTCAACCGCCGAGAACCTCGCCCCGGGCCAGAAGTTCACCGACAAGGACGCTGGTGCGCTGGTGAACGCGGACGAGATCAAGGACGCCAAGAAGCTCGAGTGCAAGACCATCAAAGCGTCCCGAACTGACTTCTGATCGCTGCACGGGCACGACTGCCTCCTTGATGCGAACTACGGGCGCGACGGTCGCTGACCGTCGTTGCGCTGGGCGGAGAGCCAGGTAGGGCTACTGCTGGCTGTCTGCGGTCGCAGCGGTTGCTGTACCTCGCTGCTGTACAGGTCTAGCAAGTCTTATCCAGCAGCAACATCGAACGGCCGTAACACAGGCTCGATCGGCCAATCCGGGCCCTTGATGGTCCCTCCCGGACCTTCGTAGCGCGCCTCTGCACGCGTCCAGGTCTCGGTGCGCTGGTTAACGGGGACGTCTCGGAACCTCGCACTTGCCCCGTCCCCAACGACCATCAACGATGCTGAAGTGGCCAATCGCCGAGCCACCCGAACGTCCAGAGGACCACGCTTCAGCTGCCACCGAGTTCCGGCGTGCTCGTCGATCACACCAGTCTCGACGACGGGCATTCACTGTGCGGGCGGATCAGCTGGTTCCATCGATGCGAGGAACTGCTGAAACGACTGGCTACGACGGGGCTTGCGGGGCATGGTCCCAGTCTGAGTGCTCAGCCGATGGTGAGCCAACCTCCCCAACACCGGCTGCTCGTTCGCTGACCCGCGCATCATGCCCCCTCAGTTCTTCTGGAAGTGAAGGGCCGGTTTTCTGACCTGCGGCCGTGCAATCGACCAACGCTGCGACCTGTGACTTAACTGTCGGCGGTTGTCAGCGTTGGTTGTCGTTGAGCACCCTTCAACGGCCCCGAGACGGCCCCGGGGCTCCATTCCAGGGCCGTCGCTAGCTTGGGAGATCGCGTATGCGGGTGGGGGCTGAGCTGGCGAGACGCTGGCCTGTTCAGCTGTGATGGCCGATGGGTACGCTTCCCTCGCAGCCCCTGGTGATCAGTGCCGAGGCGCACCAGATCGCGCGGCGCGGTTTGAGACGAGTAGGGGGTGACGATGGTCTACCTGGTGCTGACTGCGTTAACGCTCGCTTCGATCGTGGCGGCCGCAATGGTCGTGCTGGTGCGCCGTGAACGGCGCCGGATGGTTTCGAGTCCGGAAGCGCAGCAAATCGAAGCGGCGGCTACGAGAGCCTTTCGTGACGCGCGTCGGCGGGCTCATGCCTATGAGCATTTCAGTGATGCCAGTGGCAGCATCAGTGCCCTGCGGGATCGTGACTCCCGCTCGTAGGACACCCCGTCGTCAGCTCCGTAAACAGCGACGCGTTCCGCGCTTTTCAATCAGCGACCAGGGCGCCCCGAAGGACCGGACGGCCACTCCAGCCAAGCCACGGTCGGCAAGCTGCTTTGAAGCCACATCCGGCCCTCCCGGGCCACCGAACAACTTACGGAGCTGCTTTGGCGCGCCCCAGCCACGACGTGTTCTGACCTCATGCGCTGTGTGCCTGCCTCTTGGGCGGGAGCGGGCGGCCGGCGGTGCCGAGCGGGGCGGAGACATGAGCGCGGGCGCCGCCGGCCGCCCGCGCCCGCCCGGAGGAGCGAAGCGACGACGGGTGCTTGATGAAGTAGGGAAAGTTTGGCCGCGCTGGTGCTCGCGCTAGTTGTCCGATCCCGGGTGATGCTTGACAGTTCGATCCCAGCTGATGGTTGACAGTGGCCGTGATCGGCTTTTCTGTGCGCGTCGTTGCGGCGTGTGTGGGGAGGTCGGGATTGGCGCTGGTGGAGTTGTCGGTCGTTGAGCAGAGATACCGGGCTGTTCTGGCGGTGCTGGCGGGAGCGACGGTGACCGAGGTCGCCGCGTCGTTGGCGAAGGAGGCGCACCGGGTACTGCGCACAGCGCTCACCGCAGCCGTGCGCGAGGAATTGATCACGCGGAACGTAGCGTCCCTGGTGGAGTCGCCGCGCGTAAAGCAGCGGGAGATCCGCCCATGGACCTTGGAGGAGACGCTGGCCTTCTTGGAGGCCGCGCGCACGGATCCGTTGTACGCCATGTTCGTGCTGGCCATCGCCATGGGCCTGCGGCGCGGGGAGCTGGTGGGCCTGCGCTGGTCGGATGTGGACCTGGACAACCGCGTCCTGCACGTGCGACAGCAGACCCAGCGTCGCAGGGGAACTCTGTACGACGACGACCCCAAGAGCCGCCGTAGCCGTGTGGTGCCGATGCCCGCCCTGTGCATCGCGCCGCTGCGCTGGCACCGGCTTCGGCAGCGGCAGACGTTCGCGCGCACAGGCGTCGCCTGGTCCGAGACCGGCTATGTCTTCGCCACGCGGAACGGTCGGCCGATCGAGCCGCGGAACGTCTACCGGTCCTTCACGCGGGTCGCGGCCGATGCGGGGCTGCGGGTGGTCCGGCTGCATGACGCTCGGCACGGCTGCGCCACGCTGCTGACGGCGGCCGGCGTCGCGCCGCGGGTCATCATGGAGATCCTCGGGCACAGTCAGATCAGCATCACGATGGACGTGTACACGCACGTCGTGCACGACACCCAGCGGGAAGCGATCAGCCACATGGACCGGCCGCTCAAGCGCCGTCTGCCAGACGCCTGAGAGACGACTGCCGTCAATTGGTGCCGTCAAAGGCCCCGGACCAAGATCGGTCCGGGGCCTTTTGGCTGGTGCCCCCGGCAGGATTCGAACCTGCGACACCCGCTTTAGGAGAGCGGTGCTCTATCCCCTGAGCTACGAAGGCGGGGCCTGGCGGAAGGCGTGGTGAATGCTCTGGGTGAGCGTTCGTCCCCGCTTCTGCAAGGTTATCGCCGCCCCTGGAGGCGGTTCCAACAGGTTAGCGGATCGGGGCGGGGCGGTGGGGACGAGGCCGGGGTCTTGGGCTGATCGATTGTTCGCGGGTCTCCGAGACGCCGAGACGTCCCGATGCCGGGGCTCCGGGACTCCGGGCATTGGCGGTCGGCGGGGCTGTGTCAGAGGGTGAGGCCGCCCAGGTGGGTCAGGGCGCGGGTGAAGAGGGCCGTGAGGTCGGGCTCGCCGTTGTGGTCCGCCCAGTACAGGAGCGTCTCCGTGGTCACCGCGATCAGCACGGCTGCGGTGACGCGGACGTCGTAGGCGTTCGGGTCCTTGCCGGCGCGTTCGGCGAGCAGGGCCGCAGTGCTGGCGATCCGGGCTTCCTGCTGTTGCCACATACGCGCCCGCAGGGGCTGTACCCGCGAGACCAGCCGGAGGCGGGCCAGCATGGTCTCCCGGTCCTGGCTGATGCGCTGTTCCAGTAGGTCGAAGAGTGTTGCGCGTACGACGTCGGTGAGTGGTTTGAGTGGTTCCGAAGGGTCCCGGCTTGTGGTCGGCGGCTGTGGGGGCGGGTCGTGATCGTCGCTGAGGACGACGTCCTCCTTCGCGGGGAAGTAGCGGAAGAACGTGCTCGGCGAGACCTCGACCGCGTCGCAGATCTGCTCGACGGTCGTGTGGTCGTATCCCTGTTCGGTGAAGAGGCGGAGTGCCTCCTGTCGCAGCAGTCGGCGGGTCTTGGTCTTCTTCCTCTCCCGGAGTCCGGGGCGGGTCGTCATGGCGTGCACTTTTCTTGATAGCCGGATATCACCAAAGAGGTAGTTATCACCAAATGAGAGACACCGGCATTCTCTCACCGCTTCCGGTCGGGGGGTCAGGCGAAGGGCCCGTCCGTGGGAGGTACGTCCGTGGGAGGTTCGTTCGTGGGGCGTCCGTTCGTGGGGCGTCCGCCGGTGGACGGGCCCTTTTCGGGGGGTGGTGCTCCCTGGTTCGCCGGCTGTCGTCTCAGTGCGGTCCTGGCTGCTGGTCCGGCATGGTTCGTACGATCGTTCGCCCGCTCGCGATCGGGATCGCGGACAGCAGTTCCGCCGGGAAGTCGAACGCGTCGACCAGGGTCATCATGTGCGGCGCGAGGTCGGCGACGGCCGCGTCCAGGGTCTTCGGCAGGGCGCGGACCTGGTCCGGGGTGAGATGGCCCTCGGCGAGCAGGTCGCCGGTGTGCTCGCGGAGGCGGCGGAGCACGAACAGGCGGCACAGGGAGCGCAGCAGTGCGGCCGACCTCGGGTCCGCCGCCTCGTCGGCCGCCGCGGCGAGGGCGTCCGTGGCCTGGAGGCAGGCGTGTGCGGAGACCATCTCCAGGGCGGCACCGGAGGTGGCGTTCCAGCGGCCGACCGGATCGCCGGACGGGCCCTCGCGCAGGGCGGTGCGGGCCCGGGCCTGCCAGATGGCTTCGACCTGGGCGAGCAGTCCCCGTAGGAACGGCAGGTCCGTCAGGTCTCCGGCCGGCAGTGTCTCCGGCTTTGCGCATTCGTGCCCGAAGACCATCTCGGAGGCGGCCTTCACCCAGATCACCAGGTTGTCGCCCTCAGCGGTGATGCCGCCCTCGATGTTCGCGGTGAGGTCGGAGATGCCGTTGGCGGGGAACAGGCCCTGTGCGCCGCAGCGTTCGCGGCACTCGGTGGCGATCCCCCGTGCCTCCCAGGTGATCCAGCCCTTGGCGATGGCCGTGAGCCGCTCGACCTCGTCGCGGTCCTCCTCGGTCTGGGCGGCGAACCGGTCGACCATCGCGCGGTGCAGGAACGTCATCGCGTACGCCGTCGCCAGCCCGTCGAGCAGCCGGCTGTGGTGGCTGCGGTGGGCGGCGAGCGGGATGCGCTCACCGGCACGGGGCCCGGCGATGAGACGGCTGTGGGAGTAGCGGACCGCGACGGTGAGCGCGGCGCGTGCCATGCCGAGGGTGCCGGCGCTCATGCAGAGCTTGCCCATGGTGACGCGGTTGATGGAGCGCAGGAGCCGCTTGCGCTTGTTGCCGAGGTTGCTGGTGAGCGTGCCGTCGCGGTTCAGGCGGCCGTGGTCGGCCTCCAGGAGTGCCTCGCGGGGCAGCCACAGTTGGTCGAAGGAGGTCAGGCAGTGGTCGACGGGGGTGCCGGTGCGGTCCGGCAGCCGGCGGACCGTGACCCCGGGCAGATGTCCGCTCTCGTCGCTGAGCGGGGTGAGGAAGAGGAAGACGCCCTGGTCCTCGTCGTCCATGAGGAGCCGGGCGGCGACGACCGCGGTCTTGGGGCCGCCGGTGAGGCTGGTGTTGGGCATGAACTTCTGCGCGCCCGGCGTCGGGGTGTGCAGACGGAAGCCGCCGCTTCTGCGGTCGAAGACCGCGACGGTCTCCATCGAGGCCACGTCGTTGCCGTGCTCCAGCTCGGTGCACAGAAACGTTCCTGTGCAGTCCAGTGCGGTGAAGGCGGACAGATCACGGCCCTCGTGGTCGTGGTCGACGAGGCTGCCGAGGAACAGGTTGTAGTGGATGCTCGCGAGGGTGGTCAGCCCTCCGTCCACCGGTCCGATCCACTCGTGCAGGGCAGCCAGCCGGTGCGGGTCGGCCGCGAACCGCTCGGGGTCCGCGAGGACGTCGTTGAGGAGGCGCAGACGGTCGTACGAGAGGGCGGCCCGCTCGCCCGGGGGCAGCCCGGGCCGGTACGAGAATGCGCGGCCGGAGATCGTCCTGCGCCAGACCCCGTGCCGCCGCTCGCGGTGCGGGCCCTCGAACAGGAGGCGCGTGAGGTCGGCGGCGACCTCTTCGGAGGGCGTCGGCACTTCGGGGGGCGTCGGCACTTCGGAGGGCGACGGTGCCTTGAAGAGGGTCGAGGCCGCTGAGTCGGCCATGGCTTCAGCGGTCACCCGGTGATGGAGTGGCGTCGGGTGATGGAGCGGCGTCGGGTGGTCGAGCATGGCCGGGTGTTGAGGTATCACCGGGTGTTCGTGCGTCGCCGGGTTTTCGGCCGCCGCCGGGTGTGCGGTTCGTGCCGTGCTTTGGGTTGCCGTCGGGTGTGCCGCTGGGGCCGGGATTTCCGCCGCCGCCGGATGTGCGGCTGGTGCCGGGTGTACGGCTGTCCCCGTAGTTAAGGCCTCGGACGACGTGACAGTCATCGAGCTTCCCCCTGGGTAGGTTCGGTCAGGTGTGAAGCACGTGAGCGAAGATACGTACCATCCGGTTTTTATTTCAAGGGCCTTCTGTCCCTGCATCCGGTGAACGTCGACACTTCTGCAGAACTTTGGGAGGAGATGGGATAGTTGGTGGCCCCGACGCCTCCGGGTTGAAAAACCGTATGGCTGGTTTTATTGTCCTGAGGCGTCGAGTAGAGGCCGTCTGGTCTCTTCCCCGCGGTGCGGGCTGGTGCGGAGGGTGCTTGTGGCACGGCAGGAGCGGGCCATCAGGACGCGGCAGGCGATCCTGCTCGCCGCGGCCGAGGTGTTCGACGAGGTCGGGTACGAGGCGGCGACGATCTCCGATGTGCTGCAGAGGTCCGGGGTGACCAAGGGCGCGCTCTACTTCCACTTCACCTCCAAGGAGGAGCTGGCCCAGGCGGTCCTGGCCGCGCAGGTCTCCTCCCTCCCGCTCGTCCCGGCGCAGGAACTGAAGCTTCAGGAGTCGTTGGACGAGGCGCTGCTGCTCGCCTATCTGCTCCGGAAGGACACCGGTGACCCGATCGTCCAGGGCAGTGTGCGGCTGACCGTGGACCAGGGGTCGCCCAAGGACCATCTCAACCGGCGGGTGCCGATGCAGGCGTGGACCGAGCACACGCAGTCCCTCTTCGAGGAGGCTAAGCGGCGGGGCGAGATACTTCCGCACGCCGATGTGGAAGCACTCGCCAAACTGTTCGTCGGTGCCTTCACGGGCGTCCAGGTCCTTTCGCGGATCATGACCGAGCGGGTGGATCTGGCCGAGCGGGTCGCCGACCTCTACCGGCATCTGATGCCCTCGGTCGCCGTGCCGGGTGTGCTGGTCCGCCTGGACTTCTCCCCCGACCGGGGGCCGAAGGTGTACGAAGCCGCCATGAGACAGCGTCAGTCGGAGGCGACGAGCGCGGACGGGTGACATGGCGGCGGGCGCGGCCCGAGGCGAGGGGTGTGCCGCGACCACGGGGTCGCGGGCCTGGCTGGGGGGCGCGGCCACGGATGCGCGGGCGCGGGGGGTGTGTCGTGGCCACGGTTCGCGAGGCGGGTGGCGCGCGGTGACGAGTGCCCCCGGCCGGCCGGGGCCGGTGAGTTTACCGGCCGGCGAACGGAGCCGGAGCCGGGGGTGGGGCGCCGGGGGTGCCAGGGGAGGTGACGGGGGAGTCGGGCGGAAGCCTCCGGCTCTCGTACGGGGAGGGCGGGCGTGTCTCCCCGTGCAGGTGCGTGAGTACCACCGTGGTGCGCCGGGCGGCGTGCCACACCGAATCCCGAACGGACCGACCGACCGAGCGGAGTGCACGATGGACATGACCACATGCCCGTACGCCCTGGATGTGACGGGGCGTGATCTGGCGGGCGAGACCGCCATGTTGCGGGCGCGGGGACCCGCGGTCGAGGTGGAGCTGCCCGGCGGGGTGCGCGCCTGGGCCGTCGTACGGCAGACGTACGTCAAACAACTCCTCATGGACCCGCGGGTGTCCAAGGACGCCCGGCGGCACTGGCCCGACTTCGTCGCGGGCCGCATCCGCGAGGACTGGCCGCTCTACCCGTGGGTGGCGAACGAGAACATGCTCTTCGCCTACGGGGAGCGGCATGCGCGGCTGCGCCGGCTGGTCGCCGCCGCCTTCACCGCGCGCCGCACGGAGGCCCTGCGGCCCCGCGTCGAGGAGATCGCCGAGGCGCTGCTGGACGAACTGGCCGCGGTTCCGGCGGGCGAAGTGGTCGATCTGCGGGCGCGGTTCGCCAAGCCACTGCCCATGCGGGTGATCTGTGAGTTGTTCGGCGTCGCCGAGGGGGACCGTGAACCCTTGTGCACGGACCTGGACTTGGTGTTCGGTACGGCGGTGCCCGGGGACGAGATGGCCGCGGCGCAGGTGAGGGTCTTCGGGATGCTGGCCGCACTGGTCGCCGAGAAGCGGGCCGCGCCCGGTGACGATCTGACGACCGCCCTCATCGAGGCCCGGGACGGCACGGAGGGCCGGCTGACCGAGCAGGAACTCCTCGGCACTCTCTATCTGATGGTCGCCGCAGGTCAGGAGACCTCGTGCACCCTCATCACCAACGCGGTGGGCGCGCTGTGCGCGCACCCGGAGCAGCGCGCGCATGTGCGGGAGGGCCGTGCCGGCTGGGCCGACGTGGTCGGTGAGACGCTGCGCACGCACAGCCCCGCCGCGTACTCGCCGATGCGGTTCGCCGTGGAGGACATCGATCTGGACGGTGTACGGATCGAGAAGGGCGACGCGATCCTGGTCTCCTTCGCCGGTGCGGCCTCGGATCCCGGGGCGTACGGGGACGACGTAGGAGTCTTCGATGTGCTGAGGACCGGCCGGCGGGACGACCTGGGTTTCGGGTACGGCGTACACCGTTGTGTGGGCGCCCCGTTGGCGCGGCTCGAGGCGACCTCCGCGCTGTCGGCGCTCTTCACCCGCTTCCCTGATCTGGAGTCTGTAATTCCGGTGGAGGGGGTCGAACCGGTGCAGTCCTTCATCGTCAACGGGTATGGGTCGCTTCCAGTCGTACTGCGACCGAACTGATGTGATTTCCGGCCCGATTCAGACGAAATCCGTCGCTTTCGGGGAGCAGGATTCCGCCCCTCCGTATGTGTCGGGGGAGAGCTTCCGGGGTAGTTGCTCGCGCAATTGAAAACCGCACATGCGGTTTGTTATGCTCCTGATCCAGCCCAACGGAGCGTGTGATGGCCAAGCAGGAACGTGCGGTACGAACGCGCAATGCCTTGATCCAGTCCGCCGCCGAACTCTTCACCCAGGACGGCTTCGAGGGTGTCTCGCTCTCGATGATCAGCTCCCGTGCGGGGGTCAGCAACGGAGCGCTGCACTTCCACTTCCCCAGCAAGGCCGCACTCGCCGCGGCGGTACGGGATGCGGCGGCCCGGCGCTTCGAGCGGATCACTTCCGCCGAGCGGCCGCCGCCGCAGCTCGGCGGCTCACTCCAGTCGCTCGTCGACACGAGCCATGCCCTGTTGCAGGGCCTGCGCCAGGACGTCGTGCTGCGTGCGGGGTTCGGCCTCGGCGACGGGGCGCGGGACGCGGGCCGGAGCGGAGATCTGCACGAACGGTGGCACGCCTGGGTGGAGGACGCCGTGGTGCGGGCCGCACACGAGGGGCTGCTCTCCGACGTGGCACCGCGGGACCTGGTGGCGACGGTGGTCGGCGCGACGGTCGGCTTCGCCGCCCTGGGGGAGTACGACGTGCGCTGGCTGTCGCACACCACCCTCACCCGCTTCTGGTCGCTGCTCCTTCCGCGCATAGCCTCGGCGCCGGCGCTGCGGGGAGTGGTGGCGGCGGGGAGGCGGGCGGAGGCGAGCTGACCCTCCGAGCTGACCCTCCGTGCTCACCGGCGTGCGACGGCTACCGCCTCACCGGCGTGTGACGGCTACCGCTTCGCCGGCGTGTGGCGGCTACGCCCCACCAGCGTGTGGCGGCTACCGCTTCGCCGGCGTGTGACGTGTGACGTGCACCCGGAAGTTGCCCGACCGGTCCTTTCCCACCACGCTGATGACGATTCCCGCCTTCGTGTCCTTGAAGGACTGCCCGGGGAGGAACGTCGCATCGGACAGCTCGGCCTGCACATTGGGGCTGCGGGTGCAGCCGCCGCTGCCGGGCCGGGAGTCGTGGACAGTGATGGGCCCGTTGCCGGTGTCGACGTCCGCGTCGACGCGGTAGACGAGGACGCCGGGCCGGCACACCGCCGCGTCGTTGCCCTCGCGGGTGCGCACTTCGAGGGCGTATCCGGCCCGGGAACTGAGCGGTACGAAGACCAGCTTGCGTCCGCCGGCCCGGGCCAGCGGGGTCAGCCTGTACGAGGTCGTGCCGCGTCCGGCCGCACAGGCGACCTGGGTGTCGTCGAGCCAGCCGAGCTTCCATTTGTGCCAGCCGAGCAGATCGTTGTCGGCGCCCCAGTCCTCGCTCATGATGTCCCAGTGCCCGACGGCAGTGCCGCCCTCCTGGGTGTAGAGGTCGGGCAGGCCGAAGGTGTGGCTGTTCTCGTGGGGCAGGACCCGGTAGCCGGTCGCGGTGTAGGAGCCCGAGCCGTCGTCCTGGCGGCTGTAGATGAAGGACGCGTTGGCGACGGGGACGCCGTCGGCGAGGGGCGCGTCGGTGTTGCCGGCGAAGGTCACGGACAGGACGGTGTCCAGGGCGGAGGGGCCGGCGTTCGGGGTGGCCAGCACGTTCAGCAGGTCGTAGCGGCGGAAGTCCACCTTGGGGTCGACGGCGGCGACGATGTCCTGGACGAGTCGGCGGTAGCCGGGGTCGAAGGGGGCGCCGCGCTCCATCCCGTACGCCTTGAACGGTTTCGGCATCCGCAGCCAGTGGCGTATGGGCGTCTCCGCGCGGTAGTTGAGGCGGCCGTACGAGCCGGTGGCGAACCACTGCCGGGTCTGCGGGAAGAACTCGGCGAACCGGCCCAGCGCGCTGCCCTGGCCGGGGGCGTCGGAGAAGTCGACCATCACGGTCAGGGCGTGGATGGTGCCGGTGGAGCGGGCGTAGCCGGAGGGGGTCGGGATGCCTTCGGGCATCTGGATGTTCGGGTGGCCGTGGATCAGGCAGGGGCGCAGTGCCGAGGAACGGACCGGGGCGACGGGGCCGGGTGTCGCGGAGTCCGCCGTCAGCTGCCCGGTGCCGGCCGAGGTGGAGATCGCCAGTGTCAGAGCGGTGACCGAGGCGAGGGAGGCGGCGCGGCGAGGGTGTACCCGGCGACGGGACAGCTGCATGCGGTGGCCCTCCGCTCCACGGCAGCCGCCGGTGTCCGGCTGCACCCTTGCGATCACCCTGTGGCGCGCGCTCGGGGGGCGCGCGCTGGAGGAGACCGAACGAGGGGTTCTCGGGCGCGGAGGGGGTGAAGGCGGGCGAGGGGAGGCGTGAAACGGGTGCGGGGAGTCTGGGGCGCGGATCGCGTGCCCGGGCGCGGATCGCGTGCCCGGGCGGGGATCGGGTGCCGGGGTGGGGATCGCGCCGGGGCGGGGATCGGGTGCCGGGGTGGGGATCGCGCCGGGGTGGGGATCGGGTGCTGAGGAGGGGGCGGGTGCCCGAGGCGGGGATCGGGTGCCGGGGAGGGGATCGCGTGCTCCGGGCGCGGATTGGGTGCCGGGGCGGGGATCGTGTCGGTGATGCGTGCCCGGGCGCGGATCGCATGCCGGGGCGGGGATCGCGGGGATCGGGTGCCGGGGAGGGGGCCGGCCCGACCGAGCCCAGGGGTGTGACGCAGGTCACGGGAATTGAGGCGATGCCGTGGAAATAACCGGGGACGGATTCCCCGTTTAGACCGGTGTCCGAGCGAAACGGGGAACGAGTCCCCGGTTCGCGTTCCACTCGCCTAGGAGTACGCCGTGCAGACCGCAACCCCCGTACAGCGCCGAGCGTCCAGGCCGCGCGCCGACGCCCTGCGCAACCGGGAGCGGATCGTCACCGCCGCCCGGGAGATGTTCGTCGAGTTCGGCCCCGATGTGCCGTTCGACGAGATCGCCCGCCGGGCGGGCGTCGGCAACGCCACGGTGTACCGCAACTTCCCCGACCGCGACGCACTCGTCCGCGAGGTGCTCTGCTGGGTCCTCGACCGTACGTCCGAGGAAGCCGAGCGGGCACTCGCCGAGTGCGCCGACGCCTTCGAGGCGCTGGAGCGTTTCGCGCACGCCGCCGCCGACGAGCGGATCAGCGCCCTGTGCCCGATGGTCTCCAGCACATTCGACGAGCGCCACCCCGACCTGGAAGCCGCAGGTGAACGGATCGAGCGGCTCATCGAGAAGATCATGGACCGGGCCAAGGCCGCCGGGCAGCTCCGTCCGGACGTGGGCGTCGGTGATCTGACGATCGCCGTCGCCCAGCTCAGCAGGCCGCCGGCCGGTACGGCGTGCTTCAGCGCCGACCGCTTCATGCATCGTCATCTTCAGCTGTTCCTGGACGGACTGCGGGCCCCGGCCCGCTCCGAGCTGCCGGGTACGGCCATGACCATGGAGGACCTGCGCCGATCCTGAGAGACCCGTAGCGACTGGCAGTGATCACTGCCGACCGGCAACGACCGACAGCGACCCGTACCGATTAGTTCCGCGAGCCTCACCCGTCTGTACCGACGGACGACGTTCTGCGGCGAGCGCGGACCTCACGTACCGCCCGCAGACGTGACGACGAAGGACGCCCCGGCGTCACCGCCGACGAGCCGAAGCTCCGCCCAGCCCAGTCCCGCCCTTCCACGCCCTTCCACGTCCTTCTCCACCTCCCCTTTCCGACCTGTCCGGCCTTCCCGATCTTTCCGTCACAAAGTCCCGAAGTGGGTACCTCCATGTCTGCAACCGCCCGAAGCGCCCCCGCCGCTTCCGCTCCCGACGCCCGACGCTGGCGGGCGCTCGTCTTCATCGCGCTCGCCCAGCTGATGGTCGTCCTCGACGCCACCATCGTGAACATCGCGCTGCCGTCCGCCCAGCAGGACCTCGGGATATCCGACGGCAACCGTCAGTGGGTCGTCACCGCGTACGCCCTCGCCTTCGGCGGGCTGCTGCTCTTCGGCGGCCGGGTGGCCGACCTGTGGGGCCGCAAGCGGGCCTTCGTCATCGGCCTGACCGGCTTCGCCGCCGCTTCCGCGCTCGGCGGCGCGGCGCAGTCCGGCGCGATGATGTTCGGCGCCCGCGCCCTCCAGGGCGTCTTCGGCGCCCTCCTCGCCCCGGCCGCGCTGTCCCTGCTCGCGGTGATGTTCACGGAGGCCAAGGAGCGCGCCAAGGCGTTCGGCATCTACGGCGCGATCGCCGGTGGCGGCGGCGCCGTCGGTCTGATCCTGGGCGGCTTCCTCACCGAGTACCTGGACTGGCGCTGGACGTTCTTCGTCAACATCCCGTTCGCCGTGGTCGCGGCGGCCGGCGCCTACTTCGTCATCCAGGAGCCCGAGGGCGGCCGCAACCGCTCGCCGCTCGACGTCCCGGGCGTCATCCTCTCCACCCTCGGTCTCGTCTCCCTCGTCTACGGCTTCACGCGTGCCGAGTCCGACGGCTGGGGCGCCTCCCTGACGGTCGGCCTGTTCGTCGCGTCGGCGGTCCTGATCCTGGCGTTCGTGGTCACCGAGTCCCGGGTCAAGGCCCCGCTGCTGCCGCTGCGCGTGGTCACCGACCGCAACCGTGGCGGTGTCTACCTCTCCCTCGGCCTCGCGGTCATCGCGATGTTCGGCACGTTCCTCTTCCTGACCTACTACCTCCAGGTCGTGAAGGGCTACTCGCCGGTCAAGACCGGCTTCGCCTTCCTGCCGATGGTGGCCGGCATGATCACCGGCTCGACCCAGATCGGCACCCGGCTGATGACCCGCCTCCCCGCGCGTCTGCTGATGGGCCCCGGATTCCTGGTGGCCGCCGCCGGTATGTTCCTGCTGGCGCAGCTGGAGATCGGTTCCTCCTACGCGGCCCTCGTGCTGCCGGCGCTGGTGCTGCTCGGCCTCGGCATGGGTACGGCGTTCATGCCGGCCATGTCCCTGGCCACGCACGGCGTGCAGCCGCGGGACGCGGGTGTCGCCTCCGCGATGGTCAACACCTCGCAGCAGGTGGGCGGCGCGATCGGTACGGCCCTGCTGAACACGATCGCTGCCTCGGCGACCACGTCCTACATCAAGGACCACATCGCGACGGCTGCCTCCAAGCCCCAGCAGCAGCTGGTCCAGCTCCAGGGCATGGTGCACGGCTACGCGAACGCCATCTGGTTCGCCGTCGGCATCCTCGTGGTCGCCGCGGTGGTCGCCCTGACCTTCGTCAACGCCGGACGCCCGGGCACCGCACAGGTCTCGGGCAGCGGCACGGGCGAGGGGGCCGAGGACGAGGTGCACGTCCCGGTGGTCGCCCACTGACCGCACGGGCGGTGGAGGCCTCCCACCGGACGCCGGACCCGCCCCGGCTCCGCTCTCGGGCGGGGCCGGGGCGGCCGCGTGCGCGGTGGGTGCGGGCGACGTACGCCGCGGGCCGTTGTCCGTCCGGGCTCAGCGGAGCCAGGGCAGGTCCGCCCCCGCATCCTTGGGCTGGAGTCCCTCGGCGATCACCGACATGATCTCGCCGAGGGACTTCTGCTGCTCCGGGGTGAGCCGGGCGAACAGTGCCTGGCGCACGGCCGCCACATGACCGGGCGCGGTACGTGCCAGCACCTCGTAGCCCGCGTCCGTGAGGACCGCGACCTGGCCGCGCTTGTCGGAGGGGCAGTCCTCGCGGCGCACCCAGCCCTTCTTCTCGAGACGGGCGACGGCGTGCGAGAGCCGGGAACGGGTGATCTTCGCGCCTATCGCCAGCTCGGTCATCCTCATCCGCCTGCGCGGCGCCTCGGCGAGCTGGACGAGCAGTCCGTAGTACACGTGCGGCATGCCCGCGTCGCGCTGGAGCTGACGGTCGAGGTGGTCCTCGAGAAGGGTGACGGCGTGCATGTAAGCACGCCATATGCGCTGCTCCCCGTCGGTGAGCCAGCGGGTGTCCTCAGCGGGTGCCGTCTTCATGTGCTCCACTGTACGAGGCTCCTTCTTGAAACTTAAACAAGTCGTCGCTACCCTTTCGAGAGAGCTTGAGGATTCAAGCAAGTAGGCCGAAGGGAGCCGCCGCCATGTCCGCCGTCGCCGAGGAGCGCACCGCGCCCGAGCGCATGCCCGCCCTCTATCTGAGCCATGGTGCACCCCCGCTGGCCGACGACCCGGTCTGGCCCCGGCAGCTCGGGGCCTGGTCCGCCGGTCTGCCCCGCCCCCGGGCGATCCTCATGGTCTCGGCCCACTGGGAGGAGGCCCCGCTCGCTCTCGGTGCGGTGGAGACGGTCCCGCTGGTCTACGACTTCTGGGGCTTCCCCGAGCACTACTACCGGGTGGCCTATGCCGCCCCGGGCGCCCCGGACCTCGCCGACTCCGTACGGAAACTCCTGCGGGCCCCCGGTATGCCGGTCCAGGACTTCCCGGACCGCGGCCTGGACCACGGCGCGTATGTGCCGCTGGTCGAGATGTTCCCCGAGGCCGACGTCCCGGTCCTTCAGATCTCCCTGCCGACCCTCGAACCGGTGAAGCTTCTGGAGATCGGCCGCAGGCTGGCGCCGTTGCGCGACGAGGGCGTCCTGATCATCGGCTCCGGCTTCTTCACCCACAATCTGGCGGCCCTGCGGCACCCGGGCGGGTCAGTGCCCGCGTGGTCGGCGGAGTTCGACGACTGGGGCCACCGCGCGCTGGAGGCCGGCGACATCGATGCGCTGCTGGACTTCACCCGCACATCCCCGGCGGGCCGGCTCGCCCACCCCCGCACGGAACACTTCGCCCCGCTCTTCGTGACGCTGGGCGCGGCGGACGCCATGGGGGAACTGGACACGCACAGGCCGGTGATCGACGGGTTCTGGATGGGGCTGGCGAAGAGGTCGGTCCAGTTCGGCTGAGCCGCCGCGCGGTCGATCCCCGCGGTCACAGCTCCTTCTCGTACCAGGCCACATCCCAGTACCGGCCGAACTTGCGGCCCACCTGCCGGTAGGTGCCCACGTGCCGGAAGCCGAAGCGTTCGTGCAGGCGCACGGACGCTTCGTTGGGCTGGGCGATGCCCGCGTAGGCGCGGTGCAGGTCCTCGTTCGCGAGCGCCTCGAAGAGGGCCCCGTACAGACTCGTGCCCACGCCGCGGGCCGTGGCGTGCGGGGCGAGGTAGACCGTCACCTCCACCGAGGTCGCGTAGGCGGGCTTGGCGCGGAAGCCGCTGGATGTGGCGTACCCCAGAACCTCCTGTGAGTCCCGGTCCACGGCAACCATCAGCCGGTGGGGCCCGTCTTCAGGGTGGGAGAGCAGCCAAGGGCGTCGCTCTTCCGGCGTGAAGACTGCGGTATCGAAGGTGATGGGCGTCTCGCGTACGTAGTGGTTGTAGATGTCCGTGAGGGCGGAGAGGTCGCTCTCCCTGCCCGGCCTGACCTGCACCTCTGTACGTTGCGACGTCATCCTGCCTCCCCGGTGGCGGCACAGGGTACTGCATGATCAGAAAAATCGAGGGTCAGGGTGGGAATTCTGTCCGGATTGCAGTCGTTGTTTCCTTCGGATGCAGGGCACCCGGAAGGGTGTCTTAAACGCCACAGGACCATCCGCCAGCCCACCATCGCAAGGGAGCACGCATGGCAACCCGTGCCGTCGCCCGTCGCCAGGCCGCCGAAGGCGAGACCGTAGACGCGGCAAACAGTGTTCGCGCCCATGGCGGCGAGATCGCCGATCGCGACCTGGTCGGCATGTACCTCGACGAGATCGCGCGTACACCTCTGCTCGACGCCGCCAGGGAGGTCGAGCTGTCCCAGATCATCGAGGCCGGTGTGTTCGCGCGGCAGATCCTCGACGGTGAGGAGGAGGCCAAGGCGGATGCCAGCCGTGAGGAGTTGGAGGCTCTGGTCGCCGAGGGCGAGCGGGCCAAGGACATCTTCATACGGTCGAACCTGCGGCTCGTCGTGGCCGTCGCGCGCCGCTATCCGCGCAGTGGCCTGCCGCTGCTCGACCTGATCCAGGAGGGCAACGCCGGCCTGGTGCGCGCGGTCGAGAAGTTCGACTACCGCAAGGGCTTCAAGTTCTCGACCTACGCGACGTGGTGGATCCGTCAGGCCATCACCCGGTCGATCGCCGACCAGTCCCGGACCATCCGGCTTCCCGTGCACCTGGTCGAGGAGCTGGGCCGCATCCGCCGCGTGCAGCGCGAGTTCAACCGCGAGCACGGCCGGGACCCCGAGCCCGCCGAGATCGCGTCCGAGCTGGACTCGACGGCGGCGCGCATCAGCGACGTCCTCGACTGGGCCCGCGACCCGGTGTCGCTGAACATGTCGGTGGACGACGAGGGCGAGACCCAGTTCGGCGACCTGCTCGAGGACACCTCCGCGGTGTCTCCGGAGCAGTCGGTGCTCACGCTGCTGCGCAGCGAGGAACTGGACGACCTCATCGGCCGGCTCGATCAGCGCACGGCGTCGATCATCAAGATGCGGTACGGCATCGAGGACGGCCGGGAGCGCACCTTGACCGAGGTCGGCAAGGAGCACGGTCTGACGCGCGAGCGGATCCGGCAGATCGAGAAGCACGCGCTGCTGGAGCTGAAGAAGCTGGCCCGGGACACCGGGTTCGACGCGGCGGCGTAACGGCGTCCGCGGGGCCGGGGCGTGTACCCGGCCCGCCGCGCCGGGTGGCGCGACTTGGCGCTGTTGCGTCGCTTCAACCCGCCGGGTCCGGGGCACAAGACCTCCGGGCCCTCGTACGGGCTGTGCCCGCCCGCGCCCTCCCAGCCGGGTCCCGACGCACTCCCCCCGGCGGCGGGACTCTTTCCGAGCCGGGCTCCGGCGCCGCTCCCCCCTGGCGCCGGGGTCCGGCGCCGCTCCCCCCTGGCGCCGGGGTCCGGCGCCGCCCTGTGCTCGGACAGGGGCAGGTCGACCGGGTCGCCCCGGACCTGAACCCCGGGGCGGCCCGGATGGCAGATTGTGCCACAGCGGCATAACCTGCCGTCGTGACCGGTACCAACCGTACGGGCGGGACCTCCTCCCGCCGTACGACGCAACAACCCGGGGGCGCGTCCGCAGACGGGCGGCGTACCCCTGAGCGCGACGAACGCGATCCACGCACCATGCGCGACCGGCAGGTCGAGCGGGACGGGCGGGACCGGCGGGACGAGCAAGAGCAGCAGGACGAGCAGCGCCGGCGTGATCAGCAGGACCGGCAGGACGAGCAGGACCGGCGTGATCAGCAGGACCAGCGTGACCGGCGCGACAAGGGCGAGTCGCTGATCGAGCGGCGCAAGGCTGCGACGCGCATGGAGATAGCGCGGGCCGCAGCGGGCCTGTTCATGCGGAACGGTCTGCGCGCCACCCGTGCCGAGGACATCGCCCGCGCCGCCGGCGTCGCCCCGCGCACCTTCTACCGCTACTTCGCGACCAAGGAGGAGGCGCTCGCGCCGCTGTTCTCCGAGGGCGCCCACCGATGGGCGCAGGCGGTACGTGAGGCCCCCGCCGAGCTGACCGTCGCCGAGGCCCTGCATCACGCGGCGGTCCACACCCTGACCCCGGGCGTCGGCGTGTCCGCGACCTCCCTGGAGTGGGTCCGCACCCTGCTGCGCCTCATCGACACCAATCCCGCGCTCACCAAGGTCTGGGCCGAGATCTGCCAGGCCGCGGAGCGGGAGCTGGCACAGGTGCTGGCGGTGCGGACGGGGAAGGGTGACGAGGCGTCAGCGACCGTCACGCCCGCCCTCCGTTTCGCGGCCGCCATCGCCGGCGCCGCCGTCCGTGTGGCGGTGGAGACCTGGGCCGCGGGCGACCGCCCGGCCGACGGCCCCCACGGGCCCGCCGCTCTCGCCGTACGCAACCTCGAGGCCCTCGGGGAGTTCGCGTGGGGGACCGGCTGACGCCCCTGCTTCTCGTCGGCTCCTTTCCGTCGGGCGTTCCGGGCTGTCAGAGGGACCGGCCGTCGTGCCTCGGTCGTCTCACATCGGCCCGGTGTCCGCCGCTCGGCTCAGGCGTGCCCCCAATTCCCGGGTGCGGGCGACCAGTTCGGGCGGCCGGTGGACGGTGAACGCGCAGTCCACCATGGCCAGTCGCACCGCCAGCCAGTCCACCGAGTCGCTCGCCGTGCCGCGCACCCGGCATCTGCGGTCGTCGAGGGGCTCGGGGGCGTCGAACCAGCGGGGCAGAAGCGCCGCCACCACGTCCGCGGGCGCGGCGAAGGTCGCCTCGAACTCGTAGGTCTCCTGGCGCCGGTACATCGACTGCCGCAGATATTCCTCCGCGCTCCGTGCCGGCAGCTCACGTTGCGTGAACCGCACGCCCGTCGCGAAGGGCGTGGTGACCCGGTCGACCCGGAACGTGCGCCAGTCGTCGCGTTCGAGGTCGTAGGCGACGAGGTACCAGCGGCGTCCCGTCGACACCAGCCGGTACGGCTCGGTCAGGCGCCGTGACTCGGTGCCGTCCTTGGCACGGTACGCGAACCGCAGCCGCTCCCGGCCCGCGATCGTCGAGGCCATCACGGTCAGCGTCTCCGGCGCGATACTCGCGCCGTCGCCGCTGGTCAGCGCGGTGGTGGCGGCCTGGAGTGTGGCGACGCGGTGACGCAGCCGTCCCGGCAGCACCTGCTCCAGCTTGGCCAGGGCCCGTACGGAGGCCTCCTCCACGCCCTCGACCGCGTGTCCGGCGCCCGCGCGCAGCCCGACCGCGATCGCCACGGCCTCCTCGTCGTCGAGCACGAGCGGCGGCATCGCCTTCCCGGCGACCAGCCGGTACCCGCCGTCGGCGCCCTTGCTGGCCTGAACCGGGTAGCCCAGCTCGCGCAGCCGGTCGATGTCGCGCCGGACCGTGCGCCGTGACACCCCGAGCCGCTCGGCGAGCTCGCCGCCGGGCCACTCGCGAGGTGTCTGCAACAGGGACAGCAAGTGGAGGAGCCGTGCCGGGGTGTCGGTCGTCATGAGACAAGGATGCCGACGTATTAGGTCATGATCTGACCTATTGGGCCTCTACCTTCGGAGCATGACCTCCACCGACAGCACCCTCAGTACCGACGCGGCCGGCGCGCACCCGGCCGGCGCCCACCCGGGCGCGAGCGACCGGCGTCGCTGGTTCGCGCTCGCGATCGTGATGACCGCGGCCTTCATGGACCTGGTCGACGTCACGATCGTCAACATCGCCATCCCCTCCATCCAGCGGGACGCGGGCGCCTCCTTCAGCCAGATCCAGTGGATCACCGCGGGATACGCGCTCGCCTTCGCCGCCGGCCTCATCACCGGCGGCCGCCTCGGCGACATCCACGGCCGCAAGCGCCTGTTCCTGATCGGCGTCGGCGGCTTCACGCTCGCGTCGGCCCTGTGCGGCTTCGCGGCGAACCCGGAGATGCTGGTCGCCTCGCGGATCCTTCAGGGCGCGATGGCGGCGATGATGGTGCCGCAGGTGCTGTCGATCGTGCACGCCACTTTCCCGGCGCACGAGCGGGGCAAGGTCTTCGGACTGTTCGGCGCCATCGTCGGGCTCGGAGCCGTCTCCGGACCGCTGCTCGGCGCGCTGCTGACCGAGTGGAACCTGTTCGGGCTTGAGTGGCGCCCCATCTTCCTGATCAACCTGCCGGTCGGCGTGGCGGCGTACCTGCTCGGCCGGCGGTTCATCACGGAGTCGAAGGCCCCGCGGGCACTGCGTCTCGACCTGGTCGGGGTGGCCCTGGTGACGCTCGGCCTGCTGATGCTGCTCTACCCGCTCACGCGCGGCCGGGAGCTGGGCTGGCCGCTGTGGGGGTATCTGTCGATGGCCGGTGCGCTGGTCGTCTTCGGGTTGCTGGTGGCGTACGAGCGGCGCAAGGCCGCCCGTGACGGCTCCCCTCTCGTCGAACTGTCGCTGTTCCGGGTGAAGAGCTTCGCCGCGGGCATAGCGGTGCAGACGGTGTTCGGGATCGGCCTCGGTGTCTTCTTCCTGGTCTGGACGCTGTACATGCAGGTGGGGCTGGGCTGGAGCGCCCTGCGGGCGGGGCTGACGGGCGTGCCGTTCTCGCTCGCGGTCTCCACGGCTGCCGGGATGTCGGTGCAGAAGCTGGTCCCGCGCTTCGGCCGCAAGGTGCTCCAGGCGGGCGCGCTGGTGATGGCGGCGGGTGTGCTCCTCTACATCGCAGAGGCCCATCGCTACGGCCTGTCCATAGCCTCCTGGCAGATGGCGCTGCCGCTGGTGGTCATGGGCGCGGGCATGGGGCTGATCGTCGCGCCGCTGACGGACGCCGTCCTCTCCGAGGTGCCGCGGGAGCACTCCGGTTCGGCGTCGGGGCTGATCAACACGGTGCAGCAGATGGGCAACGCGCTGGGCCTCGGGCTGGTGTCGGTGGTCTTCTTCGGCGAGATCGACGACCGGCTCGCCCCCGCCGAGGTGGGTCCGGCCTTCGCGCACGCCTTCCAGCACGCGCTGGGCTGGGTCGTGGCGGTGATGGTGGCGATCTTCCTGCTGATGTTCGCGCTGCCGAAGCGGCCGGCGCAGCATGTGGAGGGTGCCGAGGCGGAGCCGGAGGCCGTCGACGGGCGAGTGCTGGTCTCCTGAGTGTGCGGTGCCGAAGTGTGCGGTGCCGACGGCGCCCGGGGGTCGCGTTCCATGCGACCCCGCCGGGCGCCGCCGTGTGTGCGAGGCCCGGCAGGCGGAGTTCGCGTCGGCCCGAGGCGCGCCCGCTTGTGTCCGGTGGCATGTCCGAACCTGTTTACTTTTCCGAAACTCGGTCGTAGCCTCCGCAGGGAAACCACACGTTCGGGCATCGGTCGGAGGCGAACGGACATGTACGCACCGGAGCGGCAGCAGGAGATCCTGCGGCTCGCCCGTGAGGGCGGCCGGGTGGACGTGGTGTCGCTGGCCGAGGAGTTCCAGGTCACCGCGGAAACGATCCGTCGCGATCTGAAGGCTCTGGACCGCGCCGGTCTGGTGCGCCGGGTGCACGGCGGTGCCATACCCGCCGGACGCCTGGACTTCGAGCCGGATCTCGCCGAGCGGGAGTCCACCGCGGCCGACGAGAAGGACCGGATCGCCAAGGCGGCGGTCGCCGAACTGCCGAGCGACGGCACGGTGATCCTCGACGCCGGCTCGACCGTCGCCCGGCTGGCGGGGGACCTCCCCCTGGAGGCCGCCCTCACCGTTGTCACCCACAGCCTCCCCACGGCGGCCCGCCTCGCGGACCACCCCGGCATCCAGCTCCATCTGGTCGGGGGGCGCGTACGGCACCGTACGCGCGCCGCCGTGGACGCCTGGGCGCTGCGCGCGTACGGCGAGATCCGCGCCGATGTCGTGTTCATCGCCGCCAACGGCTTCTCCGCCGACCACGGGCTGACCACGCCCGACCTCGCCGAGGCCGCCGTCAAGCGCGCCGCCATCCGTGCCGCACGCAGGGTGGTGCTGCTCGCCGACTCCTCCAAGCACGGCCAGGAGCACTTCGCCCGCTTCGGAGACCTCGGTGATGTGGACCTGCTGATCACCGACACGGGACTGAGCCCCGAGGACGCCCTCGCGATCGAACGCGGCGGCACGGAAGTGGTGCGCGCATGATTCTCACCGTCACCCCGAACCCCTCCCTCGACCGTACGTACGAGGTCCCGTCACTCGACCGCGGCGAGGTCATCCGGGCCACCGGCGAACGCATGGACCCGGGCGGCAAGGGTGTGAACGTCTCGCGCGCGGTCGCCGCCGCCGGGCGGCGCACGGTCGCTGTGCTCCCGCTGGGCGGGGCGCCGGGGGCGCTCGTCGCCGAGTTGCTGCACGACCAGGGCATCGACGTGGCGCCGGTACCGATCGCCGGAGCCACCCGCTCCAACATCTCGGTCGCCGAACCCGACGGCGTCCTCACCAAGATCAACGCTCCCGGTCCCGAACTCTCCCCCGCCGAGGCCGAGCTGCTCCTGGAGGCGGTTCGCGAGCAGTACCGCGCGGCCGACACCACCTGGATCACCTGCTGCGGCAGTCTCCCGCGCGGCCTGGCCCCGTCCTGGTACGCCGACCTGGTCGCCCGCGCCCACGCCGCGGGTGCCAGGATCGCGCTCGACACCTCGGGCCCCGCGCTCCTCGAGGCGCTGCGCGAGCGACCGGACGTGGTGAAGCCGAACGCCGAGGAACTCGCGGCGGCCGTCGGGCGCCCCCTCGCCACCGTCGGCGACGCGGTCAAGGCGGCCGAGGAGCTCCGCGCCATGGGGGCGGGCGCCGTGCTCGCGAGTCTCGGCGCGGACGGGCAACTGCTCGTGTCCGACGCGGGCGTGTGGTTCGGCAGCGCACACGTCGACGCCGTGCGCAGCAACGTCGGCGCCGGTGACTCCTCCCTCGCCGGCTTCCTGATCGCGGGCGGTGCCGGACCCGAGGCCCTGGCCTCGGCCGTCGCCCACGGCGCCGCGGCGGTCCAGTTGCCCGGCAGCGTGATGCCGACCCCGGGCGACCTGGACCCCTCCGCCGTCACGGTCACGTCGGAGGTGCCCGCGGACCGCGTGCTGACGGAGCCGGTGTCATGAGCGCGCGCACCCGTGGCACCCCCTTCCTCCCCGTACCACCGCCCTGCACCCCCGTCCCCATCAGCGCCCGTCCCACCCGTCGGGCGATACGCGTGCGAAGGAGCCCGCGATGAGCGAGATGATCACCGCGGATTTGGTCGATCTCGGCCTGTCCGCCGACACCAAGGAGGCGGCGGCACGTGCCCTCGCCGAGCGGATGGTGGCCCAGGGCCGGGTGACCGACCTGGAGGGCTTCCTCGCCGATGTCGCGGCCCGCGAGGCGCAGATGCCCACCGGCCTCGACGGCGGCATCGGCATCCCGCACTGCCGCAGTGAGCACGTCACCGAGCCGACGCTCGCCTTCGGACGCAGCGCAGGGGGCATCGACTTCGGCGCCGCGGACGGCCCGGCCGACCTGATCTTCCTGATCGCCGCCCCGGCGGGTGCGGACGACGCGCATCTGACGATCCTGTCGTCCCTCGCCCGCGAGCTGATGAACGCCGAGTTCACCTCCGCGCTGCGGTCGGTGGACGACGCGGCGACGGCTGCCGCGCTCATCCGGGGGGACGAAGCCCTGGCCACCGGGGAGAGCTCCGAAGGCTCCGAGGGTGCCGGGGGCTCGGAAGGCGCTGAGGGTTCGGAGGGTGCCGGGGGCTCCGAAGGTGCCACCGGTGCCCCGGCCGGGCAGCCGTTCCGTATCGTCGCCGTCACCTCCTGCCCCACCGGGATCGCGCACACCTATATGGCCGCCGAGTCGCTGGAGAACGCGGGCCGCGAGGTGGGCATCGAAGTCGTCGTGGAGACCCAGGGCTCGGCCGGCTTCACCCGGCTCGACCCGGCCGTCATCGAGGCGGCGGACGGCGTGATCTTCGCTCACGATGTGCCTGTACGGGACAAGGACCGCTTCGCCGGCAAGCCGACCGTCGACGTCGGCGTGAAGGCGGGCATCAGCCGGCCCGCCGAGCTGATCGCCGAGGTGCGCGACAAGTCCGCGCGCGGGGAGGTGACGGCGGCCGCGGCTCCCGGGACCCCGGTGGAGCGCGCCGGTGACTCCGGCGAGGGCTACGGCACCAAGCTGCGCAAGTGGCTGATGTCCGGTGTGAGCTACATGGTCCCGTTCGTCGCCGCGGGCGGTCTGCTGATCGCCCTCGGCTTCGCGATCGGCGGCTACAAGATCAACAAGGCGCCGTCGGTCATGGACCACTTCGTGTGGGCCCAGACGGACAGCTGGGCCGCGCTGCTCTTCCAGATCGGCGTGGTGTCCTTCGGCTTCCTCGTCCCGGTCCTGGCCGGCTACATCGCCTACGGCATGGCGGACCGGCCCGGTCTCGTCCCCGGCTTCGTCGGCGGCTCGATCGCCCTCACCATCAACGCGGGATTCCTAGGCGGTCTGGTCGCCGGTCTTCTCGCCGGCGGCGTGGTCCTGGCCATCCAGAGGATCGACATCCCGGCGGCGCTGCGCGGCATCATGCCGGTGGTGGTGATACCGCTGATCTCCTCGGCGATCGTCGGATTCCTGATGTTCGTCGTGGTCGGAAAGCCCATCGCGTCCGCGCAGAAGGGGCTGACCGACTGGCTGAACGGTCTCACGGGCACCAACGCCGTCCTGCTCGGCGCACTGCTCGGGCTGATGATGTGCTTCGACCTCGGCGGCCCCGTCAACAAGGTCGCGTACACCTTCGCCACGGCCGGTATCGCGGTCTCCGACCCGGGCGACTCCGCGATGAAGATCATGGCCGCGGTGATGGCCGCCGGCATGGTCCCGCCGTTGGCGATGGCCCTGGCGACGACGGTCCGCGGCAAGCTCTTCACGCACACCGAGCGGGAGAACGGCAAGGCCGCCTGGGTGCTGGGTGCCTCCTTCATCTCCGAGGGCGCGATCCCGTTCGCGGCGGCCGACCCGCTGCGGGTGATCCCCTCGTCGATGATCGGCGGCGCGCTCACCGGTGCTCTGTCGATGGTCTTCGGCGCCACCCTGCGCGCCCCCCACGGCGGCATCTTCGTGGTCCCGCTGATCGGCAACCCGCTCCTCTACCTGGTGGCGATCGCCGCCGGCGTGTGCGTGACCGCCGCCCTGGTGGTGGTCCTGAAGGGCATGCGCGAGCGGAGCCCCGAGGGTGCGGCCACGGAAGCCGGCACCGCCGTAGCGGCCCCGTCCGAGTCACAGGAGCCGGTCGCCGCCTGACCGGAGACCGCACCACAACACGCGTCGGCCGCAACCCCGGTGAGGCTGTTGCGGCCGACACGCGCGCGCGGCAGCGCGGGTTCGGGGATGACGGCCTCATCACTCGCCTCTGAGCCCGTTCGCCGTACTTGAGGTATTTGCTGTACTTACGGACGTTTTTACCGTATTGGTGGTACTCGTCGTACCTGCGAGATGCGTCACGGTCCGGCATCAAAGGCCCGGATCATGGTGTCTACTGGGGTTCATGCCTGCGCATGTGTCGACCCTCCAGTTGTTGGGCGTGCCCGCCCTCGTCTTGGTGACCGCCGTTTGTATCGGCTGCGTGGGCCGCGCTCTGCGCCGGCGCCGCTTCGAGGAGGCGGCCCAGCGGTACGCCCGTTCCGAGGGCGCCGCCCGGCGGCACCGCGAGGTGCTACGGGCCCTGCCCCAGCAGTCGCAGTCGGGTCCGGACCTGGAGAGCGTCGAACTCACGCCCGCCGAACGGGACGCCTTCGCCGTGCTGATGCGGCAGTTCCGTGAGGGGCGCTCCTAGGCCCTGTCGTCCGGGGCCTTGCGGCCTCAGGAGTCGTCAGCGGTGCCGGCAGGCGCCGCCGCCCGGCGCTCCATCGCCTCCCGCGCCGCATCCTCCGTCGCGTACACCTCGCACATGTGCCGTCCGTCCGGCGTCGCCGTGTGCTCGACCTCCCACAAGGACAGCTCCCGGCCGTCGCGGAGCAGGAACGCGTGCTCGTAGAGCGAGAAGCTCAGTCGCGCCCGCGCGGCCGGGCCCGGCCGACCGAAGGACTGCGTGATCTCGTGCGCGAACGCCGAGCGCAGCAGTAACGACTCCACATCCGCGCCCGGGCGGTCCGCGTTCTCCGCCCGGCGCAGCAGCCGGCGGGCGTGGTCCGCCGAGTCGTCGGGGCGGTAGGCGTGACGGGGTTCGGGCACGGGGGACAGCTGCACCGGCACGGGCAGCTCGAAGTCGGGGGTGTCCACAGGCAGCGGAAGCCGGGCCGTGGCGGCGCGCAGTTCCTCCTCGTCCACGTACACCTCGTGTTCCAGATGGCCGCCGGGCCCCGTGTTGTGGACGAGCTCCCACAGAGTGACCGCCGAGCCGTCCGCCAGCAGCCATGTGTGCCGGTACGTCTCCCGGTGCAGGCCCGCGCTGTGGTGCGCCGAGTGCAGCGAACTGTCGTCGGCCAGCGCGCAGTCCAGCATCCCTATCGCCTCGTCGGGCAGCTCGAAGGAGTTCAGGGCGCGGCCCAGCAGTCGCGCGAGGTGCTCCTCCGGAGACTCGGGCGACTCGGCTGGCTCGTGCGCTGCCGTCTCGTACGGAACGCTCAAGGTCTCTCCCGGCGTTGCTGCATGTCACCTAGTGGGTGCATACCGTAGCCCCTTGGTCGGACATCATGTCCGGGAACCGAGAAAACGTACGGTGGGAAAACGCGCGGGCCGCGCGGCTGGTTCCCGCGCGGCCCGAGATCTCGTCAGAACTTGCTGGTCAGACGGCACTTCCTGCGGTCCATGCGCTCCACGGCATGTTCCAGCCGTTGAGGCCGTTGTCCGGAGCGACCGTCGTGTCCGGGGAGTTCTTGACGATCACGACGTCCCCGATCAGCGAGTTGTCGTAGAACCACTTCGCGCTTGTGCTCCCCTGTGCGCCCTGCACGTCCGCGAGTCCGACGCAGCCGTGGCTGGTGCCCTCGCGGCCGAAGGGCGGGTTGCCCTTGCTGTACCAGTAGTTGCCGTGGATGAACGTTCCGGAGGTGGTCAGCCGCATCGCGTGCGGCACATCCGGGATGTCGTACTCGCCGCCCAGTCCGACCGTCTGGCTGTTCATACGGGTCTGCGTGAACTTCTCGGAGATCACCATCTGCCCGTTGTACGTGGTGTGCTGCGGGCTTCCGGTCGAGACCGGGACCGTCTTGACGGTCTGTCCGTCGCGCACCACCGTCATGGTCTGCGTCCGGGCGTCCACCGTGGCGACCTGGGAACGGCCGATGGTGAAGGTCACGGTCTTCTTCTGGACGCCGTATGTACCGTGCGCCCCCTCGACCCCGTCCAGGTCGATCTTCATCGTGACCTTGGAGCCGGCCTTCCAGTACTCCTCGGGCCGGAAGTCCAGCCGCTGCGTGCCGAACCAGTGCCCCACGACCTGCTGCCCGCTGCTGGAGCTCACCGTGATGTGCGACTGCACGGCCTTCTTGTCGGTGATCGCCTTGTTGAAGGTGAAGGACACCGGCATACCGACACCGACCGTCGTGCCGTTGTCGGGTGTGTAGGTACCGATGAAGCTGTTCGCCGAAGAGACCGTCGTGAAGATGGAGTTGGCGGCCGCGACCCGGTTGTTCGCGTCCTTGGCGGTCGCCGAGATCGCGTACTTCGTCCCGCGCTCCAGCTGCTCCTTCGGTTTCCAGGACGTCCCGTCCGCGGAGATCTCCCCCGGGACGACGGCGCTCGTCCCCGACACCGTCATCTTCACCTCGGTGAGCTTCCCGCCGCTGACCTTCACCCCGGTCGCGTTGATCGACGCGTCGGTGGCGCCATCCTTGGCGGAGATGGCGATCGTCGCGGCGGAGGTCTTGGAGTCCTTCGAGTCCTTTGCGCTCTTGTTGTCGGCGTTGGCGCTGCCGCCGCAGGCGGTGAGGGTCAGGCTGCCGACCATCAGGGCGGCACAGGCCCCCAGTACGCGCCGCGCTCGTATGTCCGGCGTTGTCACGGGCTTCTCCAGGTCTTTGTGATGTGCGTGATCCGCTCGAGTACGTGGAGAAAGAGCGCACGTCCCGGCAATGGGTTCCCGTGCCTCCCCGACGAACACCACCATGTGACAGAACCGGGACAATCTCCCGTCCCGGCCCCTTTCGCCCCCACCCCCCTTACAGCCGCCCGTACAACTCCCCGTACGACGGCCACGATCCGCCCGGCCCGTCGACCGATCCGGCGGCGCGCACGGCCCGCACGATCGCGCGCGTCACGAGGTCCGCGCTCGCCGCGAGCACCTCGTTCAGCGCGAGGGGGCCCGTGGAGGCGAGCGGGCGCGCGCCGGTCGCCAGCGCGAACACCGTGTCCCCGTCGTTGAGCAGATGTACGGGCCGTACGGCGCGTGCGATGCCGTCGTGCGCCGTGCCCGCGAGCTTCTGCGCCTGCGCCTTGGTGAGGTCGGCGT
Source organism: Streptomyces sp. NPDC046931 (assembly GCF_040644655.1). Taxonomy (NCBI): domain Bacteria; kingdom Bacillati; phylum Actinomycetota; class Actinomycetes; order Kitasatosporales; family Streptomycetaceae; genus Streptomyces; species Streptomyces sp. NPDC046931. The sequence continues at coordinate 210,327 of NZ_JBEYWX010000004.1, read as the reverse complement.
CGGTCGCCACGACCGCGAGGGTCGTGTTCAGCGGAGGGGGCCCGGACTTCGCCGCCTTTTCGGTGAGCCGCCGCTGCGCGGCCTCGTGCACCTCCCGCGCCGGTAGGTCGACCCGGCCCTGGGCCAACTCCCCGTACAGCGCGCCCGTCGTCGGTTCCACCACCGAGCCGACCGCGTTGCACACGACCAGGGCACCCACCGTGATTCCCGAGCCGAGCACGGTGCTCGCCGTGCCGATCCCGCCCTTGACCGGGCCGGCCGTCGCCCCCGTGCCCGCACCGACACAGCCCTCCGCCACCGGCGCGCCCGGCTCGCTCGCCGCGGCCGCCTCGACCGCGGCCCGGCCGACCGCCGCGTCCGGACGGGCCTTGAAGTCGCCGCCGCGTCCCAGGTCGAACACGCAGGCGGCGGGCACGACGGGCACCACGTGCGCCGGATCGGCACCGACGCGCACCCCGCGCCCGCGCTCCTCCAGCCAGGCCATCACCCCCGACGCCGCGTCCAGTCCGTACGCGCTGCCTCCCGTGAGGACGACCGCCTCGACCTTCTGCACCAGATTGCGCGGGTCCAGTGCGTCGGTCTCCTTGGTGCCGGGCCCGCCACCGCGCACGTCCACGGCCGCCACGGCCCCGCCCTCGGGGGCCAGGACGACCGTGGTGCCGGTCAGCCAGCCGTCCCCGGTCCGGGTGGCATGGCCCACCCGCAAGCCCACGACATCTGTCAGAGCGTCAACTGTCATTCCCCCATGATCCGTCGCCGCACCGCGCTGCCGTACCCCTCGGGGTTGCCACGGCACCGCCGGGCCACTCCGGCGGTCACGCGTACCGGCACACGGCCACCCGCACCGGTATTCGGCCGCCCCGGTCCTTGCCGCCCGGCGGAAAGGACCGGCCACGGCCCCCGGGTGCCGCGGACGTACGCTGGAGGTATGAGCACCACCCCCGGCAGTGCGCCGCGCGATGCCAAGCCCGACCCGAAGGACGCCCTTGTGTTCGACGACCCGCTGAGCCGGCCGTCCTCGGACGACACGGACCGGGGGTGGGGCGAAGGGTCCGGCGCGACCGGCGACGGCGCGGCCGATCTTGCGCGGTTCCTCGACGAGAAGCCGCCCCACCACCTGTGAGCGCGTGGGGGTAGGGGGCGGTCTGCCTGCCAGTGCCTGTCAGCTCTCGATCCGCACGGGCCAGTTCCGCACGGGCCTGTTCCCCGAGGATCGGGTTCGCGAGGATCCGTTCCCCCAGGAACCGTGCCGTTATGACCCGGTTCGCCCCGAGCTGCGCTGGGTGACGAGGGCGTCGCGGATCTCCTTGAGCACCTCCAGCTCGGTCACCTCGATCACCTCGTGCGTTCCCTCCTTCGCCTTGCGGCGCGCCTCCTGCCGGGCCAGGAACCTGGCCATGGGCAGAACCATCAGGAAGTAGACGACCGCTGCGGTGATCAAGAAGTTGAGCGTGGCGCCGAGGACCGAACCCCACAGGATCCGGACCCCCGTCGCGCTCGCCCCCGTGCCCGTGCAGGGCCCCTTGATGCAGGAGCTGTAGCCTTCCAGGCTCTGGGTGCCGAGCGCACCCACGACCGGGTTGATGACTCCTTTCACCACGGAGTTCACGATGCCGGTGAAGGCGGCGCCGATGACCACCGCGACCGCCAGATCGACGACGTTCCCCCGCATCAGGAACGCCTTGAACCCCTGCATGGCGCTCGGCGCCTTCTTCTCGCTCACCGGTGACCCCTCCTCGACTGCACAAGCTCCGGAACGAACAGCTCCGCAACCTACGTCACGGCCTCCGGCGGCTGTCCACCCCAGGGACGGACAGCCGCGGCTCGGGGCCCGGTCGACGAGCGTCCCCGGCGTGCTCAGCACAGCGTCACCGCCAGACGTGAGGTCGCGCCGGCACCGGCCAGGCGCGTGGCCGTGGCGCGCGGAACGGAGAGCACGACCAGCGCGCCGCTGTCGGTGGGCTCGACGTCCGGCACCCGGATCACCCGCACCCCAGACGCGACCACCCTGGCGCTGCCGCCGCCGTCGGCCGCGATCACATCGACCCGGTCGCCCGGGCGTAACAGCCGCGCGGCCGCTCCGTCCGCGATCCGCACCGGGGCCGTGACCATCTCGGCCGGGCGCGGGGGTCCTGCGGGCCCCGCCGTCGTCGTGGGCGGTCTGCCGGCTCCCGGATGCCCCCGCGCCCCTGCGGAGCCGTGCGGGCCCGCCGCGACCAGCGCGGCGGCGGTGACCGCCAGCCCCGTGGCCACGGCCCGCCTCCGATGCCGCAGCAGACGGTGCAGCCGATGCCGCCCGCCGCGCACGCGCACAGGCGCGAAGTGCGGCACCGGGCATGTCGGGGGCGCGTCCGAGCGGTCGCCGGCCCCGAGGTCCGGCGGGTGCGTAAAGGGGTCACCGTCCGGCGGGGGAGGGGAGGCGCCCCTGTCCGGCGGATGCACGGACGCGTCGAGGTACGGAGGGTGGGGGGAAACGCCGAGGTACGGCGGAGGTGCGGCGGTGTGGACCTGCGGGGAGGTGTGGACGTGTGCCGGATGCGCGGACGGGCCGAGGTGAGACGGAGAGAGCCGAGCCATGGTGATCACCACCTGCGTCGTGGGAGCGAGACGCCCTCCACGATGAGGCTTCGCGGCGTACTCCGCCGACGCCCGTGGACTACCGGCCGGTTGTGGACAACCTGGTCACCCGAACGGGACGTTCCGGCCGCGCCGCCCCCGCGACGTCACGGCAGCTCGAAACCCGGGTCCATCCCGCCCAGCGCGCTCGTGCACAGGCAGTCCCGCGCCTCGTTCGCCGGCAGCCCCGCGACCGCGTCGAACAGCACGCCCCGCAGCCGGTCCACGTTGGCCGCGAAAACCTTCAGCACCTCGTCGTGCGAGACGCCCTCACCGGTCTCGGCCCCCGCGTCCAGATCCGTCACGAGGGTCAACGACGTGTAGCACAGCTCCAGCTCACGGGCGAGCGCGGCCTCGGGGTGGCCGGTCATGCCGACCACGGACCAGCCCTGCGCCTGGTGCCACAACGATTCGGCACGGGTGGAGAACCGCGGACCCTCGACCACGACCAGCGTGCCGCCGTCCACCGGCTCCCAGTCCCGCCCGTACGCCGCTGTCAGCGCGGCCTTGCGGCCGACGGGGCAGTACGGGTCGGCGAGCGAGACGTGCACCACGTTCGGCACGGTGCCGTCGGGCAGCGGAAGGCCGTCGAAGTACGTCTGCGTCCGGGCCTTCGTACGGTCCACCAGCTGGTCTGGGACGAGCAGTGTCCCGGGGCCGTACTCGGGGCGCAGCCCGCCCACGGCGCACGGCCCGAGCACCTGCCGTACGCCGACGGAGCGCAGCGCCCAGAGATTGGCGCGGTAGTTGATCCGGTGCGGCGGGAGATGGTGGCCGCGGCCGTGGCGGGGGAGGAAAGCGACCTTCCGCCCGGCGATCTCGCCGAGGAAGAGGGAGTCGCTGGGTGCCCCGTACGGGGTGTCGACCTGTATCTCGGTCACATCGTCGAGGAACGAGTAGAAGCCCGAGCCGCCGATGACACCGATCTCTGCGTTCGCCATGGCCAGCACAGTAGCGGGCCCCGGGCGGCATGAATCCCCTGCCTCCGTCCGGACCGGAAAGCAGGGGAACGCAGAGGAACGCGGGGGAACACAGGCGAGTGGGAGACCGCCCGCCCCCGCAGTGCCGTCCAGGGGCGGGCGGGAAACCTGAGGACCCCGCCGTCGGTGCGACGGCAGGGTCCGAGGCAGTGCCTCGCGCCGGGGGCGGAGCCTCGCGCCGGGGCGGAGCCCTACGCTGCTGAGCTGGACGCGGAGCTCGTCGACGACGACCCGGAGTCGGACGAGGACGAGGACGTCGAGGAGCTCGACGACTTCGTGGACGCCGGGCTGCTGCTCGACGACGAGCCGCGGCTGTCGTTGCGGTAGAAGCCGGAGCCCTTGAAGACGATGCCGACCGCGGAGAACACCTTCTTCAGGCGGCCACCGCAGTTGGGGCACTCGGTCAGGGCGTCGTCGGTGAACTTCTGCACCGCCTCGAGGCCCTCGCCGCACTCGGTGCACTGGTACTGGTAGGTCGGCACTTGTCTTCCTCCTGGCACTCTGACTCGATGAGTGCTAACGACGATCCATAGTGACGTATTCCTCGGGATCAGTCCACCGTGACCGGGGAGCGGTGACCGACACCACGTGCCACGGTGCGCCCGCGAGGCCGTGCCGCCAGCCGTGACCGCAGTGCCACCAGGGTCACCAGGGCCAGCACCGTGCCACCCATCGGGACGAGGAAGCCGGCGCCGTTCCACAGGCGGTCCTCCAGCTGCCCGGCGACGGTGACCGCGGCCGCCTGGCCGAACGCGACCGCGCCGGTCAGCCAGGTGAAGGCCTCGGTGCGGGCGCTCGCCGGGACCAGGCCCTCCACGAGCGTGTAGCCGGTGATCAGGGCGGGCGCGATGCACATGCCCACCAGGAGGCCGAGGCCGCCCAGGACGGCCACGGAGTGCGCGGTCCACAGGGCGGAGGCGGCCAGCGCAAGGGCCGCGTAGCCGAGGACGAGACGGCGCTGCGGGGCGGCCTTCCAGGCGACGGCTCCGCAGACGATGCCCGAGAGCATGTTGCCGGCGGCGAAGACGCCGTACAGGACGCCGTTCAGGCCGGGGGAGCCGATCGATTCGCTGAACGCGGCGAGAGAGACCTGCATGCCGCCGAAGACGGAACCGATGCCCAGGAAGGTCACGACCAGCACCCGCACTCCGGGGACACTCAGCGCTGAGGCCTGCTTCACGCGCGCGTGAAGCTCGGCGGCGGGCGGCTGTGTGCCCCTCTGGGCGGCGAACAGCACACCGCCGACCAGGGTCAGTGCCGCCTCGGCCACCAGGCCCGCGGCCGGGGCCACGGCGGTGCACAGGGCCGTCGCCAGCAGTGGTCCGAGCACGAAGGTCAGCTCGTCGGTGACCGACTCGAAGGCCGCCGCCGTCGGCATCAGGGGCGAGTCCTTGAGCTTCACGCCCCAGCGGGCACGGACCATGGGGCCGATCTGGGGCACCGAGGCGCCGGTCGGGACGGCCGCCGCGAACAGGGCCCACAGGGGCGCGTGGGCCAGGGCGAGCGCGGTGAGGGAGGAGGCCGCGACGGTGTGCGCCAGGACGCCGGGGAGCAGCACGGCCCGCTGGCCGTGACGGTCGGCGAGACGCCCGCTGTAGGGCGCGAACAGCGCCATGGAGACGCCGGTGGCCGCCGCGACGGCGCCCGCGGTCCCGTAGGAGCCGGCCGTGTGCTGGACCAGCAGCACGATGGACAGGGTGAGCATCGCGAACGGCTGGCGAGCGGCGAAGCCGGGGAGCAGGAACGTCCAGGCGCCGCGGGTGCGCAGCAGCTGTCCGTAGCCCGGACGGGACGACTTCGAGGTGACCGTGGACACCACGGCCCGTGCCTTTCTGCCGCCTGGTAGCGCGCGGCCCCTTCCATGGGCCGGCTCGCCGTGCGAGGGCGCGCCGAGAGCTGTCCTCTTGCGCGGACTGCGGTAGATACCGGTGCCACCTCTCGGGGTGCCCGGCCGCCATACGGTCGCGCCAGCTCTGCGTCAGGCAGAGTTGGTTCGATCAAGGTCGCCTTGATTGTACCGAGGTGGCAGGCGGGCATGCCTGTGAAAAAGGGCACCACTGGATCGTTCGCCTGTGATTGCCAGAGGTGTGAACCGCTCGAAATGCTGCCGTAACACCTGCTTTCGCAGGTCAGGCTCCCGGGCGCCCGTTCCCCAGCCCCAGCCATCCGGCCAGCTTGCCGCCCTGGCCGACGGCTCTGAGCCGCTTCTCCGCCGCGTCGCGGACCTCGTCCGTGGCGACGACGAGGAGCTCGTCCCGGCGCCGCAGCACCGTCGTGGGCAGCGGCACGAACGAGCTGCCGTCCCGGACCACGAGGGTGACCGCCGCCCCGGGCGGCAGCCGCAGCTCGCTGACCTCCACGCCGTGCATCCGGGAGCCTTCGGGGATCGCGACGGACAGCAGATGCCCGCGCAGCCGCTCCAGGGGTGCCGACTCGATGCCGAGGTCGGCGGCCTCGGGGCCCTGGCCCAGGCGCAGGGTGCGAGCCAGCCACGGCAGGGTCGGGCCCTGGATCAGGGTGTAGACGACGACGAGCACGAAGACCATGTTGAAGATGCGGCGGCTGCTCTCGACTCCGTTCACCATGGGGATCGTCGCCAGGATGATGGGCACCGCACCGCGCAGCCCGGCCCACGACATCAGCGTCTGCTCCTGCCAGGGCATCCGGAACGGCGCCAGGCTCAGCACCACGCTCAGGGGGCGCGCCACCATGGTCAGCACCAGGCCGATGACCAGCGCGGGCAGCACGTCGTCGCCCAGTTCGTGCGGGGTGACCAGAAGACCGAGCAGGACGAACATGCCGATCTGGGCGATCCAGCCGAGCCCCTCGGCGAAACCGCGTGTCGCGGGCCAGTGCGGCAGCTTGGCGTTGCCGAGCATCATCGAGGCGAGGTACACGGCGAGGAAGCCGCTGCCGTGCGCGAGCGCGCCGCCCGCGTACGCCATGACCGCGATGGCCATGACGGCGATCGGGTAGAGGCCGGAGGCGGGCAGCGCGACATGCCGCAGGCCCCAGGAGCCGAGCCAGCCCACCGCGAGGCCGATGGCGGCGCCGACGGCCAGCTCCGCGAATATCTCCAGCAGCAGCGTGTACCAGTGCTCCACCGGGCCGGCGGCCGAGAAGGCCACGACGAGGATGACCACGGGGGCGTCGTTGAAGCCGGACTCGGCCTCCAGAACGGCCGTCACACGCGTGGGGAGCGGGATTTTCCGCAGCACCGAGAAGACGGCCGCCGCGTCGGTCGACGACACCACCGCTCCGATGATGAGCGACTGCCGCCAGGGCAGGCCGATCAGGTAGTGCGCGCCGGCGGCCGTGACCCCCACGCTCACCGCGACGCCGAAGAGTGCCATGGAGGAGGCCGCTGGGAGCGCGGGTTTGATCTCCTTCCACTTGGTGCCGAGACCGCCCTCGGCCAGGATCACCACCAGAGCCGCGTAGCCGATCACCTGGGTCAGCACGGCGTTGTTGAAGTGGACGCCGCCGACCCCGTCCTGCCCCATGGCGATACCGATGCCCAGGTATACGAGCAGGCTGGGGAGCCCGCTGCGTGAGGAGACGCGTACCGCTGCCACCGCGACTAGCAGGACGAGCGAACAGACGAGCAGGAGCTGGTTGAGGTGGTGGACAGTCAGCGGCCGTTCCCTTCTCGCCAATCCGGGCGCCGCGGTGCGGACGCCCTGGGCCCGGCAGTGAATGCGGTCCTGCCGGGATCTTCAGGACAGTTACTTCGTTACCTTACCTAACTCTTGACGCTTTCTTGACGCTCCAGGCCGCACGATCGAACTCCCGTCCGGGCGCGTTCCCGACTCCGCGTCAAGGCCGCGGGGGCCCTGCGCCTATGGTTGCTCCAGCGCTCAGTAGAAAGCACAGCCCGCCCTGCCGCTCGTGTTAGGACAGCAAGGACAGCGATGCCCCCCAACACCACCGCCTCTTCCGGCCAGAAGCCCGGCAAGTCCGGCAGGAAGAAGGGGCGCAGAGCCCGTCTGCTCGTGATCGTCCTGGTTGTGGCCCTTGTGGGAGGTTTCGGCTATGGCGGGTATTGGTCCGTCAGCACCGTCCGCGCCTCTTTGCCGCAGACCAAGGGTTCGATCACGCTCGACGGCCTGTCGGGTCCCGTCCAGGTCAAGCGTGACGGTTACGGGATCCCGCAGATCTACGCCTCCTCCGACGAGGACCTGTTCATGGCGCAGGGATACGTCCAGGCGCAGGACCGGTTCTACGAGATGGACGTGCGCCGCCACATGACCTCCGGGCGCCTGTCCGAGATGTTCGGCAAGAGCCAGGTCAAGAACGACGAGTTCCTGCGCACCCTCGGCTGGGACCGGGTGGCGCGCGAGGAATACGACACCAAGCTGTCGGCCGCCACCAAGAAGTACCTCCAGGCGTACGCCAAGGGAGTCAACGCCTATCTTCAGGGCAAGGACGGCAAGGACATCTCCCTGGAGTACGCGGCGCTGGCCCTCAGCAACGACTACAGGCCCGCGGCGTGGACGCCGGTGGACTCGGTCTCCTGGCTCAAGGCCATGGCCTGGGACCTGCGCGGCAACATGCAGGAGGAGATCGACCGCTCGCTGATGGCCAGCCGGCTCGGTCCGAAGCAGGTCGCGGACCTGTACCCGCAGTACCCGTACGGCCGTAACAAGCCGATCGTCCAGGGGGGCCAGTACAACGCCCTCACCAAGGCGTTCGAGCCGGGCGGCGCGACGGGCTCCGGGTCGGCGACCGGCACCTCCCGCTCCTCGACCACCGGCACGAGGGGCACGACGGGCACGGGCACGGGCGCCGGTGGCACGACGGGCGCGACCGGCACGTCCGGCACCTCGGGTCTGCAGGGCCAGCTGGCGCGTCTGTCCAAGGCCCTGGACGGCGTTCCCACCGCCGTGGGTGTCAACGGCAACGGCATCGGCTCGAACTCCTGGGTCGTCGCCGGCAGCCACACCATCACCGGAAAGCCGCTGCTGGCCAACGACCCGCACCTGTCGGCCTCGCTGCCGTCGGTCTGGTACCAGATGGGCCTGCACTGCACGACCCTGTCCCGCTCCTGCCAGTACGACGTGACCGGGTACACCTTCGCCGGCATGCCCGGGGTGGTCATCGGCCACAACGGGAACATCGCCTGGGGCATGACCAACTCCGGCGTCGACGTCACCGATCTCTACCTGGAGAAGCTGTCCGGAGCCGGATACCTCTACGACGGCAAGGTGAAGCCGTTCACCACCCGTACCGAGACGATCAAGGTCGCCGGAGGGGACTCCAAGGAGATCGTGGTCCGGGAGACGAACAACGGCCCGCTGCTCTCCGACCGCGACGACGAGCTCGTCAAGGTCGGCAGGAAGGCCGTCGTCGACACCGCGGCCCCCGACCGTGGCGACGGCTACGCCATCGCGCTGCGCTGGACCGCCCTGGACCCGGGCACCTCCATGGACGCCGTCTTCCAGATCGACAAGGCGTCGAACTGGAACGAGTTTCGCGTGGGGGCCAAGGGCTTCGACGTGCCCTCGCAGAACCTGATCTACGCCGACACCAAGGGCAACATCGGATACCAGCTGCCGGGCAAGATCCCCGCGCGCGCGTCGGGTGACGACGGCTCGCTCCCGGCGCCCGGCTGGGACCCCAAGTACCAGTGGACCGGATACATCCCGAAGAACGCGCTGCCGTACGAGTACAACCCCGGCCGCGGCTACATCGTCACCGCCAACCAGGCCGTGATCGACAAGAACGAGTACCCCTACACGCTCACCACGGACTGGGGCTACGGCACCCGCAGCCAGCGGATCACCGACCTGATCGAGTCGAAGATCAAGGGCGGCGGCAAGATCTCGACCGACGACATGCGGCAGATGCAGCTCGACAGCAGCAGCGAGATCGCCAAGCTCCTGGTGCCCAAGCTGCTCAAGATCGACGTCTCCGACAAGCACGTCCGTGAGGCGCAGAAGCTGCTGGAGGGCTGGGACTACACCCAGGACGCCGACTCGGCGGCGGCCGCGTACTTCAACGCCGTGTGGCGCAACATCCTCAAGCTCGCGTTCGGCAACAAGCTGCCCAGGGAACTGAGGGTCAAGGGCCAGTGCCTGTGGGTCGAGCCGGCCGACGTCACCGGCCCCGCGGACGCGGACCGGAAGGTGCGCGAGTGCGGCCAGCGCGACGCCGACCAGGCGCAGCCCGACGGCGGCGACCGCTGGTTCGAGGTGGTGCGCACCCTCGTCGACGACGAGAAGAACGACTGGTGGCACATGCCCAAGACGCGCACCGACAAGGCCGGCACGACGCGTGACGAGCTGTTCGCGCGGGCCATGAAGGACGCTCGCTGGGAGCTGACCGCCAAGCTCGGCAAGGACCTGGACACCTGGAGCTGGGGCCGGCTGCACCGTCTGTTCCTGAAGAACCAGACCCTCGGTGCCGACGGTCCCGGCATACTCCAGTACATGCTCAACCGCGGGCCCTGGAAGCTCGACGGCGGCGAGGCGACCGTGAACGCCACGGGCTGGAACGCGGCGGGCGGCTACAGCGTCGTCTGGGTGCCGTCGATGCGCATGGTGGTCAACCTGGACGACCTCGACAAGTCCAAGTGGATCAACCTGTCCGGCGCCTCGGGGCACGCCTACAGCGCCCACTACACCGACCAGACGGAGAAGTGGGCCGAGGGCGAACTGCTGCCGTGGAACTTCTCGAAGGGCGCGGTCGACAAGGGCACGTCCGACACGCTGGAGCTCAAGCCCTGACCTCCGGCGCCGGCTGAGAACGGCCCTCCACGCGTGCGTGGAGGGCCGTTCCCGCACTCCAGGGGCTAGTGGAAGCGGCGCACGCCGGACGGCGTCACCACCGCGTGCACCGGACGGTCATGCGCCTCTTCTGGGACGCGTTCGACGACCTCCGCCTCGTACAGGAGCACCACCAGCGCCGGGTCGGCTCCCGAGCGCTCCAGGCGGGCCAGCACGCGGTCGTACGAGCCTCCGCCGCGGCCGAGGCGCATGCCGCGCGCGTCCACGGCCAGGCCGGGCAGCAGTACCGCGTCGGCCTGCTGGACGGCTTCCGGGCCCAGGCGTTCGCCCGCGGGCTCCAAGAGGGCCATCCTGGAGCCGTGCCGCACGCGGACCAGGCGGTCCGGCCCGGTGTACGCGCCCCAGTCCAGGTCGTTGTCCGGCAGCAGCACCGGCAGCAGAACGCGCACGCCCCGCGCGCGCAGCGCGTCCAGGAGCGCGAGCGTGCCGGGTTCCGCTCCCACGGAGACGTATGCCGCGACCGTGCGCGCGTTCGCCAGTTCGGGCAGCTCCAGGGCCCGCTCGGCCAGCGCGGCCGCCGCCTCGTCGACGTCATCCGCCGTCAACCTGCTTCTCACCGAGAGGAGTCCTCGCCGCAACATTCGCTTGTCAGGCTCTGCCTCGTGTTCCCTGGGAACCACTGGTCGCCGTCCTGCCTTCCTTAATCTGCTCATATGAGAGCGAATTAACCGGGGCCACAGATACCTCACAAAGCCACCCGATAAGGTGGCGGGCATGACTGAGTCGAACCCCCGGATCACCAAGGCTGTCATCCCCGCGGCAGGTCTCGGCACCCGGTTCCTGCCGGCCACCAAGGCCACTCCCAAGGAAATGCTGCCGGTCGTGGACAAGCCCGCGATCCAGTACGTGGTCGAGGAGGCCGTCTCCGCGGGGCTCGACGATGTCCTCATGGTCACCGGCCGCAACAAGCGCCCCCTCGAGGACCACTTCGACCGCAACTACGAGCTCGAATCGGCCCTGGAGAATAAGGGCGACGCCGAGCGGCTTTCGAAGGTCCAGGAGTCCAGCGACCTCGCCACCATGCACTACGTCCGCCAGGGCGACCCCAGGGGCCTCGGCCACGCCGTGCTGTGCGCCGCCCCGCACGTCGGCCACGAGCCCTTCGCCGTCCTCCTCGGCGACGACCTCATCGACCCGCGCGACCCCCTGCTGGCCCGCATGGTCGAGGTCCAGGAGCAGCGCGGCGGAAGCGTCATCGCACTCATGGAGGTCGCGCCGGAGCAGATCCACCTCTACGGGTGCGCGGCCGTCGAGACCACCGAGGACGGCGACGTGGTCAAGGTGACCGGGCTGATCGAGAAGCCGGACCCGGCGGACGCCCCGTCGAACTTCGCGGTCATCGGCCGCTATGTCCTCGACCCGCACATCTTCGACATACTGCGCAAGACGGAGCCGGGCCGCGGCGGCGAGATCCAGCTGACCGACGCCCTCCAGCAGCTCGCCGAGGACGAGAAGATCGGTGGCCCCGTGCACGGCGTCGTCTTCAAGGGCCGCCGTTACGACACCGGCGACCGCGGCGACTATCTGCGTGCCATTGTCAGACTCGCGTGCGAACGTGAGGACCTGGGGCCGGACTTCCGGGCCTGGCTTCGCAGTTACGTATCCGAGGAGATGTAGCGATTTGAGCGCCGCCGCGACCCCCGCCACCGGCCAGGACCGCCTCTGGTCGGTGGACGAGCACCTGGAGGACATCCTCGCCACCGTCCGCCCGCTGGAACCCATCGAGCTGCAACTGCTCGACGCCCTGGGCTGTGTGCTGGTCGACGACGTCACGGTGCCTGTCTCCCTGCCGCCGTTCGACAACAGCTCCATGGACGGCTATGCGGTGCGGGTCGCGGACGTCGCGGGCGCGAGCGAGGAGTTCCCGGCCGCCCTCACGGTCATCGGGGACGTCGCGGCCGGGGCGGCCGACCTGCTCCGGGTGGGTCCCGGCCAGGCCGCGCGCATCATGACCGGCGCTCCCCTGCCGCCCGGCGCCGAGGCCGTGGTGCCCGTGGAGTGGACCGATGGCGGACTGGGCGGCGGCCCCGTCACCGGGATGCGCGCCCGCAGCCTCTCGCCCGAGGGTGCCTCCGGGCAGGTGCGGGTGCACCGCCCGGCCGAGGCACGCGCGCACGTACGCGCGAAGGGCAGCGATGTGCAGGCCGGCGATCTCGCCCTCACGGCGGGTACGGTCATCGGGCCGCCGCAGATCGCGCTGCTCGCCGCGATCGGCCGCGGCACGGCCCGGGTGCGTCCGCGCCCGCGCGTGGTCGTCCTGTCCACCGGCAGCGAACTCGTCCAGCCCGACGAGGAACTGGCGGACGGCCAGATCTACGACTCCAACAGCTTCGCCCTCACCGCCGCCGCCCGGGACGCCGGGGCGATCGGCTACCGGGTGGGCGCGGTCGCCGACGACGCGGACACGCTCCGCGCCACCATCGAGGACCAGCTCGTCCGCGCCGACCTCATGGTCACCACCGGAGGGGTGAGCGTGGGGGCGTACGACGTCGTCAAGGAGGCACTCTCCGCCGTCGGCGACACGGAGGAGGGCGGCGGCGTCGAGTTCCGCAAGCTCGCCATGCAGCCCGGCAAGCCACAGGGCTTCGGCTCCATCGGCCCCGACCACACACCGCTGCTCGCGCTGCCCGGCAACCCGGTGTCGTCGTACGTCTCCTTCGAACTGTTCGTCCGTCCCGTGATCCGCACCCTGATGGGCCTGAAGGACGTGCACCGCCCCAGGACCAGGGCCGTCCTGGAGGCGGACAAGGCACTGACCTCTCCCGCGGGCCGGCGGCAGTTCCTGCGCGGCAGGTACGCCGACGGCACGGTGACACCGGTCGGCGGCGCGGGCTCCCACCTGATCGCGGCCCTCGCGCAGGCCGACGCGCTGATCGTCGTTCCCGAGGACGACACGTCCGTCGAGCCGGGCACCGAGGTCGAGGTGGTCCTCCTCGGGTGATCCCGCGACCCGAGGCCCCGGGCGGTGCCCGGGTTGGGGGGCTTCGTCCGGGCGCCGGGAGGGGGATGTCCGCCGGTGCGTCCGGACCGTGGACCTTGACCGGCCGGGCCCGCCGACTTGGCGGTACCGTGTCGCGCACAACAGGCCCGTGCGCTGCACCGCAGGGCCCGGATGGGGAGCACCGCAGCAGATGAGTACGCAGGACCGACTGACCCACATCGACGACGCCGGGGCGGCCCGCATGGTCGACGTCTCCGGGAAGGACGTCACCGAGCGCACCGCCCGCGCCAGTGGACGCGTGCTGGTCTCCGCGCGCGTGGTGGAGCTGCTGCGCGGAGAGGGTGTCCCCAAGGGTGACGCGCTCGCCACCGCGCGTATCGCGGGCATCATGGGCGCCAAGCGCACCCCGGACCTCATCCCGCTGTGCCACCCGTTGTCGGTGTCGGGTGTGAAGCTGGATCTGTCCGTCACGGACGACGCCGTCGAGATCACGGCGACCGTGAAGACCACCGACCGCACGGGCGTCGAGATGGAGGCGCTCACCGCGGTCAGCGTCGCGGCGCTCACCGTGATCGACATGGTCAAGGCGGTCGACAAGGGAGCCGTGATCACGGACGTGCGCGTGGAGGAGAAGACCGGCGGGAAGTCGGGCGACTGGAGCCGGGCATGACGGCGCCGGCCGGTCGGCCGGCCGGCGGCGCCCTGACCGCGCCGTACGCGGCCCTGGTGGTGACCGCGTCCAACCGCGCGGCCGCGGGCGTGTACGAGGACAAGGGCGGCCCCCTGATCGTGGAGGCGCTCACCCGGTGCGGTTTCGCCGCCGACGGACCGTGGGTCGTCCCGGACGGCCACCCGGTGAAGCAGGCGCTGCGGACCGGCGTCCGGGCGGGCTACGACGTGATCGTGACGACCGGCGGCACCGGGATCTCGCCCACGGACCGCACCCCCGAGGCGACCCGTGCGGTGATCGACTACGAGATTCCGGGCATTCCCGAGGCCATCAGGGCGTTCGGAAGGGAGAAGGTGCCGACTGCGGCCCTCTCCCGGGGAACCGCCGGGGTCGCCGAGGGAACGCTGATCGTCAACCTGCCGGGGTCCACCGGCGGGGTCAGGGACGGTCTGACCGTCCTGGAACCACTGTTGGTGCACGCAGTCGACCAGATCCGCGGCGGCGACCACCCGAGAGCCGACGCGGGCGGACCGGCGGCCCCGGGGGCCGGCGCGGGCGGAGCGACGGCCGGCGAAAACCGCCCCAGACCGAGTGGGGGTGCGAGCTGAACAGCCCATCCTGGCCCGTTGAGCTGGCGGACGGCGATGTCGTCCTCCGGCCGATACGGCTGCGCGACCAGCGGGTCTGGCGCGAGGTCAACCGCCGCAACCGGGAGTGGCTGCGGCCGTGGGAGGCGACCATTCCGCCGCCCACGCCGAGCGGCCCGATCGCGCACCGGCCGACCTACCGCCAGATGGTCCGGCATCTGCGCAGGGAGGCGACCGCGGGCCGGATGCTGCCCTTCGTCATCGAGTACCAGGGGCGTCTCGTGGGTCAGTTGACGGTGGCCGGGATCACCTGGGGCTCGATGTGCTCGGGGCACGTCGGCTACTGGGTGGACGAGGCGGTCGCGGGCCGCGGGGTGATGCCGACGGCCGTGGCGCTCGTCGTCGACCACTGCTTCCGGACCGTCGGGCTGCATCGCATCGAAGTCTGCATTCGCCCCGAGAACGGGCCGAGCCGCCGGGTGGTGGAGAAACTCGGATTCCGCGAGGAGGGGCTCCGGCCGCGTTATCTGCACATCGACGGGGCCTGGCGGGACCACCTCGTCTTCGCGCTCACCGCCGAAGAGGTGCCCGAGGGACTTCTCGCGCGCTGGCGTCAGGCGCGTTCCCGGCAGGCCCACCCCGGAAAATAAAAAATGTGTTCGAAATTGATCGGGTGACGATCGCCTTGGGCCAATGCATTAGCGGTCCCGTCGGCCTGTTGATCGCATCGATCCCAAAAAAAGTTCGAAATATCAGCCAGATCGTGCGACACACCGGCCCAATTGGCAGATGGCCTCATGCAAACCCCTCTACCGTGTGAGGCGTGAGCAGCAGCGGCCTCATCTACGCAGTCATTGTCGGGGCCTGGGCCGCCTACTTGGTGCCGATGTGGCTCCGTAGGCAGGACGAGCTCAACGAGTCTCGTCCGACGGAACGCTTCAGCACCGCCATCCGGCTGCTGTCCGGACGGGCGGGCATGGAGCGTCGATACGCCAAGGACCTGCGGGCGCGCTCCACCGAGGAGGGGGAGCCCAGTGATCACCCGGACGGCGTCACCGGCTCGGTGGACGTCCGGGCCTTCGCCATGCCTCCGAAAGGTCGGCGGGAGCGTACGCGGGCCGAGCCGGAGGCCCCGGCCCGCCGGGAGCCGGCCGGCCGGGGCGCGCCCGGGGCCCGGAAGGCGCCCTCGGCGGAGGCGAGGGCCCGCGCCCGGCGCTCGAAGGTGCTCGCGCGGCGCCGGCGCACCACCGTGGTGCTCTTCCTCGCCTTCACGCTCGGCGCGATCGTCGCCGCGGTCGGGGGGCTGGCGTTCCTGTGGGCACCGGGCGTGCCCGCCGTGCTGCTGAGCGCGTACATCGCCTATCTGCGGTCGCAGGAGCGCAAGCGGTTCATCTACACGATGGACCGCCGCCGGGCCGAGGCGGCCGCACAGCGGCTGCGGGAACGGCAGCCCCGGCGGCGGCCCCCGGCCCCGTCCGACGCGGACGAGCAGCCGGAGGACGGATCCGAGCCCGAGAGCGACCCCGGGATGTCAGCGCTCGCCGCGGACCGGCGGGCCCTGGTCGAGCAGACCGATCACGCCGAGTGGGTGGACCAGCAGCGCGAGCGGCAGCGCAGGCCCGGGCACGGGGACAGCTGGGATCCCGTGCCGGTGCCGCTGCCGACGTATGTGACCGCGCCGGTCGCGCCGCGGGCGACGCCGAGCGTGGACCTCGGGAAGCCGGACGCCTGGAGCTCCGCCCGGTCGAGCGCGGCGGAGGCGGCGGCGCCCGTGCCCGGGGTCTCCGCGGCCGATCGCGACGAACCGGACCCGGAGGAACCCGCCGGGGCCCAGGAGCGACCGGGAGCCGGTGACGGCGGCCGGAGCGACGCCCGCAGGGCGGCCTCGGCGAGACGGTCCCGGGAGCGCGGACGCACTCCGCTGTTCGATCAGTACGAGGACGGAGAACGTCCCCGGGCCGCCAACGAGTAGGGACCGGTGGGGCCCGGTCGCACCCCCGCGGCTGACCTGCGCGGAACGGATTTCCAGACCGGCCGATGGGGATGCTAGAGTTTCACTCGTTGCAAGGGCCTGTGGCGCAGTCCGGTAGCGCACCTCGTTCGCATCGAGGGGGCCAGGGGTTCAAATCCCCTCAGGTCCACCGCAACAACTCCCTGAAGCTCAGGGCAGTTGAGAAGATCCCGTCCGATCGGAAGATCGGGCGGGATTTTTCGTTGTGCCGAACACGGCCCGGGCGCCGCACAGTTCGGGGCGCGGCGCGCGGTGTGGCGGTGTGGCGGTGTGAGGGAGTCCGCAGGCGCCGGTCGGTGCGGGAGCCCGCAGGCCTCGTCCGGTGCGGGAGCCGCAGGCGTCGGCTGTGTGCGGCGAGCCCGCAGGGCAGGGCTGGCGGGCCCCCGGGCGGCCTACAGCGGCTTTGCGAAGCAGAGGCTCAGGTCGTGGAAGCGGTAGTAGCCGAACTTGGCGCACGGCTCGTAGCCGCTGGAGGTGTAGAGGGCCACGGCCTCCGGCTGCTTGCTGCCCGTCTCCAGGACCATGCGGGTGCGGCCCGCTGCACGGGCGTCCTCCTCCAGGGCGGCCAGGATGCGGCGCGCCAGACCGCGGCCCCGCATCTCCGCTATGACGAACATGCGTTTGACCTCGGCGTCCCCGTCGAGATAACCCTCGTCGTTCTTCTCCTGGCCCCGCCAGCCGCCCGTGGCGACGGGGCGTTCCCACTCGTCGTATGCGATCAGATACAGGCCGGCCGGAGGCTGGAACATCGCCGGGTCCAGAGCGGTGGCGTCGCCGCCGTCGCCGTAACGCAGGTGGTACTCGGCCTGGACCTGGTCGCTGAGCTTGACGGCGTCGGGGTGGTCGAAGGAGACGCGGCGTATATTCATGCTGATGATCGTACAACTATTCATTATCGCGGACGGGTCCCTCCCAGTGTGCCGGTAGGGTTCCGGCGTGCTGACTGTGACCTCCGTGAATGTGAACGGGATCCGGGCCGCCGCGAAGAAGGGGTTCGTGGAGTGGCTGGCCGGGACCTCGGCCGATGTGCTGTGCCTTCAGGAGGTCCGGGCCGAACCCGGGCAGATTCCCGTGGACGTGCGGACGCCCGACGGATGGCATGCCGTGCACGCGCCCGCCGCCGCCAAGGGGCGCGCCGGGGTGTCGCTCTACACGCGCCGCGAGCCGGACCGCGTCCGCGTGGGGTTCGGGTCGGCAGAGTTCGACGGCAGCGGACGGTACATCGAGGCGGACCTGCCCGGTGTCACCGTCGCCAGCCTCTATCTGCCCTCCGGCGAGGTCGGCACCGAACGCCAGGACGAGAAGGTCAGGTTCATGGCCGAGTTCCTCGGCTATCTGAAGGAGCTGCGGGGGCGGGCGGCCGCCGACGGACGCGAGGTCCTCGTGTGCGGCGACTGGAACATCGCGCACCGCGAGGCCGACCTCAAGAACTGGCGCGGCAACCAGAAGAACTCCGGCTTCCTGCCCCAGGAGCGGGAGTGGCTGAGCCGGGTCTTCGATCCCGAGGACGGCGGTTACGTCGACGTGGTGCGGGCGCTGCACCCCGACGCGGAGGGGCCGTACACCTGGTGGTCCTACCGGGGGCGCGCCTTCGACAACGACTCGGGGTGGCGGATCGACCTGGCCGTGGCGACCCCCGGACTCGCCGGCCGGGCCGTCAAGGCCGTGGTGGAGCGGGCGGCCTCCCATGGCGAGCGGTGGTCCGATCACGCTCCCGTGACGGTGGCCTTCGAGTGACCCGGGCGAGGGCCTGACGGCCGGGCGGTCCTACGCCCCACGCAGGCGGCGGTCCAGGGCCAGTGAGAGTTCCGCGTCCACCACGCTCTTGGCCAGCGGCCGCAGGCGCTCGGCGTCCTCGGGGGAGCGTTGGTGTGCGCTCATCAGGTCCGCGAAGACATCCGCCAGGGCCTCCGTGTGGTCGCGCACGCGGCGGGCGGCGGCCAGGACGTCCGCGAGCGGGATGCCCTCGCGGACCAGCGCCGCCGAGACGTCGAGGAGCCGACGGCTGATGTGGACGATCTTGCCGCCGTCCGTGCCGAGGTAGCCGAGCTCGAGGGCCGCGGCGAGGTTCTCCGGGGTCGCCTCGGCGCCGAACTCGTCGGCCAGGGCCTCCGGGGTGAGGCGGACCGGGGTCTCCTCGGTGGGCGCGCCGAGCCCCAGCAGATCGCCGACGTCGCGCCCGTGGTCGAACGCCTCGGCGAGCTCGGCGATGCCGCTGAGGGTGTGGCCGCGCTCCAGAAGCGCCGAGATCGTGCGCAGTCGGGCCAGATGGGTGTCGTCGTACCAGGCGATACGGCCCACGCGGCGCGGCGGCTGGATCAGCTTGCGCTCGCGATAGAAGCGCAGGGTGCGCACCGTGATGCCGGCCTCTTTGGCCAGCTCCTCCATGCGGTACTCGCGCCGCTCCCCGTCCTCTGCCACGCCCGCACCCTACGTCGTACCGTCGGTAACTTTCCTCGTACCGCCCTCTACCCATCGGTACGCCGCTGCCCTACTCTCCCCACTATGCCAGTGTCTACTGGCATAGTCGTAGCGGCTCCCCTGACCAGGCGCCAGGTGAGCCGGCCCAGGGACCGGGAGGCTTCGGGATGGCCGAGCACGAACATGTGCCTCATGTACGGGTGGCGGTGATCGGGTCCGGATTCGGCGGGCTGGGGGCCGCCGTGCGGCTGCGCCGGGAGGGCGTCACCGACTTCGTCGTCCTGGAGCGGGCGAGCGGCGTCGGCGGGACCTGGCGCGACAACAGCTACCCCGGCTGCGCATGTGACGTCCCGTCGCATCTGTACTCGTTCTCGTTCGCGCCCAACCCCGACTGGCCCCGCACCTTCTCCGGGCAGGAGCACATCCGCGCCTATCTGGAGCATGTGGCGGACGTCTTCGGGCTGCGGCCCCACCTCCGCTTCGACTCCGAAGTGAAGCTCATGACCTGGGACGGCGAGAAGCTGCACTGGGCGATCGAGACCAGCAGCGGGCCGCTCACCGCAGATGTCGTCGTCTCCGCCACCGGACCGCTGTCCGACCCGAAGATCCCGGCCGTTCCGGGCCTGGACGGTTTCCCGGGGAAGATCTTCCACTCCGCCCGCTGGGACCACGACCACGATCTGCGCGGCAAGCGCGTCGCCATGATCGGTACGGGGGCCTCCGCGATCCAGATCGTTCCCGAGATACAGCCGGTCGTCGGCAGGCTCACCGTCTTCCAGCGCACACCGCCGTGGGTGATGCCCCGCGTCGACCGCGACATCAGCGGCCTGGAGCGCCGGCTGCACCGCGCCCTGCCGTTCACCACGCAGCTGCGCCGCGGCCTCCTGTGGGGCATCCGGGAACTTCAGGTCCAGGCGTTCACCAAGCACCCCGACGAGCTGGGCCTGATCGAGCGGATGGCCCGGCGGAACATCGCACGGGCGGTCAAGGACCCGGCGCTCCGGGCCAAGCTGACCCCGGACTACCGCATCGGCTGCAAGCGGATCCTGCTCTCCAACTCGTACTATCCGGCGCTCACCCGGCCCAATGTGGAGGTCGTCGCATCCGGGCTGAGCGAGGTCCGCGGCCCGACCCTGATCGCCGCGGACGGCACCGAGACCGAGGCCGATGTGATCGTCTTCGGCACCGGCTTCCACGTCACGGACATGCCGATCGCCGATCGGGTGGTCGGCGCCGAGGGGCGGACGCTCGCCCGGTCCTGGAGCGGCGGCATGAAGGCGCTGCGTGGCGCGACCGCCGCCGGGTTCCCCAACTGGATGTCGATCATCGGGCCCAACACCGGTCTCGGGAACTCCTCGATGATCCTGATGATCGAGTCCCAGTTGAACTACATGGCCGACTTCCTGCGGCAGTTGGACGTGCTCGGCGGCCGGGTCGCGCTCGACGCCCGGCCGGCCGCCGTCGACGCCTGGAACCACAAGGTGCAGGAGCGTATGAAGCGCACGGTGTGGAACACCGGCGGCTGCACCAGCTGGTACCTCGACGCGAGCGGCCGCAACACCACCATCTGGCCGGGTACGACAACGGAGTTCCGCAGCGCGACCCGCCGGGTCGATCTGGGAGAGTACGAGGCGGTCCGGGCCTCCCGGACGCCCCGGCAGGACGAGCGCCCCGCCGGGGCGAGGACGGAGGCGCCCGCATGAGCCGGCCGGCGTATGTCACGAGCGGGGCGTACGCGCCGCCCGCCCCCGCCCGGGAGCTGACCGTCCGCTCGGTCGACGGCGCCCGGCTGCACGTCGAGGTCCACGGACCCGAGGGCGCGCCCCCGGTGGTCCTCGCCCATGGCTGGACCTGCTCGACCGCCTTCTGGGCGGCGCAGATCCGGGACCTCGCCGCCGATCACCGGGTGATCGCCTACGACCAGCGGGGACACGGGCGCAGTCCCGCGAGCCCCACGTGCACCCCCGAAGCACTCGCCGACGACCTGGAAGCGGTGCTCTCCGCCACGCTCGCGCCGGGCGAGAAGGCCGTGGTCGTGGGGCACTCCATGGGCGGGATGACGGTGCTGGCCGCGGCCGCGCGCGCCCGCTTCCGGGCGCACACGGCGGCTGTTCTGTTGTGCAGTACGGGGAGTGCGCGCCTGGTTGCCGAGGCTCGTGTACTGCCGATGCGCGCCGGGCGCGTGCGCACCTGGCTCACGGCGCGCGTGCTAGGCTCCCGCGCCCCGCTCGGGCCGGTCACACCGCTGTCCCTGCGCATCCTCAAGTACGCCACCATGGGCGCCCGTTCGGCGCCCGCCATGGTGGAGGCGTGCGCGCGGGTCGTGCACGGCTGCCCGCGGGAAGTGCGTCACACCTGGTCGCGCATGCTGGAGGCGCTGGATCTGGAGAGCGGCGTAGCGGAGTTGAGCGTTCCGACGGAGGTCCTGGTCGGCACCGCCGACCGGCTCACCCCGCCGGTGCACACACGGGCGCTGGTCGCTTCGCTGCCCCACTGCGTGGGCAGCACGGAACTGCCGGGGCTCGGCCATATGACCCCGGTGGAGGCGCCGGAGCTGGTGACCGGGAAGATCCGAAAACTCGTCGTGGCATACGCGAAAGACGCACAGGTCAGGGAGGGCGCATGAGCAGGGTGAGCCTGGAGGGCCGGGTGGCGGTCGTCACCGGTGCCGCGCGGGGCGTCGGCGAACTGCTGGCCCGCAAGCTGTCGGTCCGCGGGGTGAGGGTCGCGCTCGTCGGTCTCGAGGCGGACGCGCTCAAGCGGGTCTCCGAGGGGCTGTACGGGGACAGCGGCCACTGGTACGCCGATGTCACCGACCAGGAGGCGATGACGCGCGTCGCGGGGGAGGTGCGGGAGCGGTTCGGAAAGGTGGACATCGTGGTCGCCAACGCGGGTGTGGCCAACGGAGGGCCGTTCGCCGCATCCGATCCCGAGGCATGGCGGCGGGTGATCGAGGTCAATCTCATCGGCTCGGCCGTCACGGCCCGCTCCTTCCTGCCGGCGCTGATCGAGAGCCGCGGCTATCTGCTCCAGATCGCCTCGCTCGCGGCGATCACGCCCGCGCCGATGATGACGGCCTACTGCGCGTCCAAGTCGGGCGTGGAGGCGTACGCACACAGCCTGCGCGCCGAGGTCGCGCACCACGGCGTACGCGTCGGCGTCGGATACCTGTCCTGGACCGACACGGACATGGTGCGGGGGGCCGACCGGGACGACGTCATGCGGGAGTTGCGGCAGCGACTGCCGTGGCCGTCCAGCAAGACGTATCCGCTGGGACCGGCGGTGGACCGGATCGTGACCGGGATCGAGCGGCGGTCGAGCCATGTCTACGGGCAGGCGTGGCTGCGCGGGATGCAGGCCGTGCGCGGCTATCTGCCCGGGATCATCGCCACGGTGGGACAGCGGGAGATGCGGCGCTTCGAGCCGCGGCTCAAGGCGGTGCGGACGGGGCTGGTGGGCGCCGGCGGGGAGGCCGATGAGCAGCATCGCCATACGCTGCGTAACTGATCGAAATGCGTGCTTTGTCGGTGCGTGTAAGTCTGGTCGAGCCCGATCCCCTCACCCACTACGGGAGTGAACCCACATGGGCATGAAGGACCAGTTCCAGGACAAGGCCGAACAGGTGAAGCAGCAGGCCAAGCAGAAGACGCAGCAGGCGAAGCAGCAGGCGCAAGAGCGTGGCCGGCAGGGTCAGGAGCGCGGCCAGCAGGGTCAGGAGCGCGGCCAGCAGGCTCAGGAGCGTGGCCGGCAGGGTCAGGAGCGCGGCCAGCAGGCCCAGCAGCGCGGCCGGCAGCGCGAAGACGACACGCGACGGCTGCAGGACGACGCGGAGGACCGCTTCAACCAGGACTACGACATGTAGTTCGCCGTCCGGTCTTGACCCGCGTGGGGCGTCCCCCTCCGGAGGGGGACGCCCCACGCGCGCTAACCCGTCGTCCGCGGCGGCAGTTTCGGGCGGGCTCTGTCCGGGACGTCGCTGTAGTCCGGTGGTGTGGCCGGCGGTTGGGTGTGCAGCAGATCCAGGGCGAGCCGGACCGCGTCGTCCAACTGCTTCTGACGGCCCTCCGCCCAGTCCAGCGGGGTGCGCAGAATCTCCAGGTCCGGGTCGACTCCGTGGTTCTCGATCGACCAGCCGTACGCCTCGAACCAGGCCGCGTTCATCGGGACCGTGATCACCGTGCCGTCACCCAGTCGGTGGCGGCCCGTCATGCCGACCACACCGCCCCAGGTGCGCTGGCCCACCACCGGGCAGAGCTTCAGCACCTTGAACGCCGCCGTGATCATGTCGCCGTCGGAGGCCGTGGCCTCGTCGGCGAGCGCGACGATCGGCCCGCGCGGCGCGTTCGAGGGGTACGACACCGGCTGGGCGTTGCGTGTCAGGTCCCAGCCCAGGATCTTGCGCGTCAGCTTCTCGATGACCAGTTCGCTGATGTGGCCGCCCGCGTTGCCCCGTACGTCCACGATGAGCGCCGGCAGCGAGACCTCCTTCCGCACGTCCCGGTTGAACTGCGCCCAGCCCGAGCCCCCCAAGTCCGGGATGTGCAGATATCCGCAGCGGCCTCCGCTCAGCTCGCGTACGACCGACCGGCGTTTGGCCACCCAGTCCTGGTAGCGCAACGGCCGCTCGTCGACCAGCGGAACCACCGCGACCCTGCGCGGCGGCCCCCCGCCGCCCTCGGCCGGCCGGAACGTCAGCTCGACCGTCGTACCGCCCGCGCCCGCCAGCAGCGGATACGGTCCCCTCACCGGATCCACCGGCCGTCCGTCCACATGGGTCAGGACGGCTCCCTCCCGGATCCCCGTACCCGCCAGCGGCGAGCGCGCCTTGGAGTCCGAGGACTCGCCCGGCAGGATCCGCTTCACCACCCAGCTGCCGTCACGGCACACGAAATTGGCGCCGAGCAGGCCCTGGTGGCGCTGGTAGTGGGCCGGCCCCTCGTTGCGCCGTGCCGCTGCCACATACGCGTGCGAGGTGCCCAGTTCGCCCAGTACCTCCCGCAGCAGGTCGGCGAACTCGTCCGGCGACGCGACCCGTTCGACCAGCGGGCGGTACTGCTCCAGAATCCCGTCCCAGTCGAGCCCGCACATGTGCGGCTCCCAGAAGTACGCCCGTATGAGGCGGCCCGCCTCCGCGTACGCCTGCCGCCACTCCGCCGCCGGGTCCACCTCGTGCATGATGCGCCGCGTGTCGATCCAGACCGAGGTGTCGCTGTCGCCGACCTCCGTCGAGGGAACCGCCCGCAGATCGCCCTCGTCGACGACCACCAGCCGCGTTCCGTCCCCGCTCACCGCATACCAGTCAAGATGGCCCACCAGTTCGGACTTCTTGGCCTTGCTGATCGTGAAGTGCTCGAGGGTGGGACGGCCGGAGGTGTCGTCCGGGTTCACGAACGTCTCGCCGAGTGCCCCGGAGATCGGCCAGCGCAGCCAGACCAGCCCGCCGCCCGCCACCGGGTGCAGCGACGAGTACTTCGACGCCGCGACCGGGAACGGCGTCACCCGGCTGGCCAGGCCCTCGACCTCGACGGTCACCACCCCGTCGCCCTCCTCTTCCTCCAGCGGGTCCAGGCCGCCGGCCGCGGGGCGTCCCTCCGGGTTCAGCGCGAAGGGGGAAGGGGTCGCCGACGACAGCGGAACCAGGTAGGGGCGGCAGCCGAGCGGGAAGGACAGGTCCCCGGTGTGCACGTCGTACACCGGGTCGAACCCGCGCCAGGACAGGAACGCCAGATAGCGGCCGTCCCGGGTGAACACCGGATTCTCGTCCTCGAAGCGGCCGTTGGTGACATCGACGGTGAGCCGGTCCTTTATCCGTGCCATCTTGATCTGCCGCAGCGACCGGCCGATCCCCGGGTGCGACCACGTCAGCCAGGCCCCGTCCGGGGAGAACGCGAGATCCCGCACCGGGCCGTTGACCGACCGGATCAGCTCGATGACTCCCTCGCTCGTGGTCCCGGTCCCCGCGGAGTTCGCCGTCGCCTCCGGCGAGCCGCTGGTCGTCTCCGGGGAGTCGCTGGTCGTCTCCGGGGAGTCGTCTGTTGTCTCCGGGGAGTCGTCTGTTGTCTCCGTCGAGCCACTGGTCGTCCTCGCGGAGCCGTCTGTCGACTTCGCCAGGCCGCCGGTCGTACCCGCCGCGTCGCCGGTCGTACCCGCCGCGTCGCCGGTCGTGCCCGCGTCGCCGGTCGTGCCCGCGGACTCCTGCATCGTGGTCTTCTGCGCCGCAGCGGTGGTCTTCCGCGCGGGGGCTTCCCCCTCTGCCACAGCGGTTTCGCCGTCAGCCGCAGCGGCCTCGGCGGCCCCTGTCGTCTCCTCCGCCGCACGGGCCGCCTCTCCCGCCGCACCCGCCGCCTCTCCCGCCACACCGGCCGACTCCTCCGCGGCACCGGCCTCTTCCGGACCCTCCGCGTCGATCAGCAGCAGCCGCCCGTCGTGCGAGGCGACCGCGAGACGCTCGCCCTGTGGGTCCGACACCATCTCCAGGACCCGGCCCAGCTGCCCGGAGGCCAGCCTGCGCGGGGCAGGGTCGCCGGAGGCCCTCGGCAGATACGCGATCTCGATCGCGTCCTCGCCCTCCGCGTCGGTGACGTAGGCGACCTGCCCGCCGAGGCCCAGCATCTCCGGCAGCCGCACCCGGACGCCGGGTGTGTCCGTGATCGTTCGCGCGGGGCCGTCGCGGTGGGTGAGCCAGTACAGGCTGCCGCGGACGACGACCGCGCTGGCCCGGCCGGTCTCGTCCACAGAGATGCCGTCCAGGTGGTGCGCGGCCGGCACCTGGTACCTGCGGCGCCCCGCACGTGGCCCGCCCAGGCGTATGTCGAGGCGGCGCGGGACCGAGTCGGCGGACAGGTCGTCGACGATCCACAGGTCACCCGCGCACTGGTACACCACCCGTGAGCCGTCGCTGGAGGCGTGCCGGGCGTAGAAGGCGTCGTGGTCGCTGTGGCGGCGCAGGTCGGAGCCGTCGTAGGCGCACGAGTACAGGTTGCCGACGCCTTCGTGGTCGGAGAGGAAGGCGATCCGCCCGGCCACGAACATCGGCGAGCTGAGGTGGCCGTCGAGGTCGGCGAGCAGCCGTTGTCCGTGCAGCCAGAGCCGGCCCGTCGCGCCGCCGCGGTAGCGCTTCCAGGAGGCCGGTTCGTGCGGAGGGGTGCCGGTGAGCAGCAGGGTCATGTGCTCGTCGCCGATGTCGGCCACGGCGATGTCCGAGACGGGACCCCAGGGGAGCTTGCCGCCGGGGGCGCCGTCGGTGGGGACCTTGTAGGCCCAGGTGAAGTGGGTGAAGGGCTCGCCGTGCGAGGCGACGGCGAGAATGTGGGTGGTTCCGTCCTCGTCGGGGGGTGTCCAGCCGCAGACCCGGGTGTCGCCGCTGCCCCAGAACGTGAGCCGCCGGCTGGGACCGCCGTCCACCGGCGTCAGATGGATCTCGGGAACGAGGCTGCGCCAGCTCGTGTACGCGATGTGGCGGCCGTCCGGCGAGAAGCGGGGGTGACCGATCTTCGTGCGGTCGACGGTGAGCCGCCAGGCGCGGCCGGGTCCCTCCAGCGGGGCCACCCACAGGTCGTCCTCGGCGGCGAAGCAGAGTCGGTCGCCGTGCAGATGCGGGTAGTGGAGATAGCCGGGGCCGTTCTCGTACACGTCGCTCGTGTCGCTCACCTACCCATGCTTTTCCTGCCGACGGGTCGCGGCAACTCGTGGGCCGTTCAGGTGCTCGCGCGCACGCTGCATCGGTTGAGCGGCGAGTCCGTGATTCAGGGCACGTACGAAACGGTTTCGTTTCGCTCGCCGGGAGGAGTATCTTCCGTAGTACGAAAGGGTGTCGTTCGGAGCGTCGCCGCCCCGGACGCGAAGCAGGAAGGTGAGCCGCATGACTGAGACCGCAACGGCGCGGCGCAGTCGGATCACCCCGGAGCGCGAGGCCGAGCTGTACGAGGCCGTGCTCGACCTGCTCAGGGAGGTCGGGTACGACGCCCTGACGATGGACGCCGTGGCCGCCCGCACCCGGTCCAGCAAGGCCACCCTCTACCGCCAGTGGGGCGGCAAGGCCGAGCTGGTCGTGAAGGCCATCCGGCACGGTAAGCCGGGCCCCGTCGGCGATGTCGACACCGGCTCGCTCCGGGGCGACCTGCACGCCCTCGTGGCACGCGAGGACGACTGCGTCATGGAGCAGAACTCCGCTCTGATGCGGGGTGTCGCCATGGCGATGCACCACAACGACGACCTGCGCCGGGCGTTCCGGGAGCAGCTCATCGAACCCGAGATGGCGGAGTTCCAGCGTGTGCTGCAACGCGCCGTCGAGCGGGGCGAGATCCGTCCGGACTGTCCGGCGCTGGACTTCCTGGTGCACATGCTGGTCGGCGGCTTCGCCACCCGCACGCTGTTGGACGACCAGCCGCCGACCCAGGCCTTCCTCATCTCGTACCTCGACGCCGTGGTCCTCCCCGCCCTCGGCGCGCCCACCACCTGACCAGTCCCCGCAGCTAGCCCCCACCTGACGTCACCGCTCACGTCGTCGGGCTGATCAATCCTGCCCTGAACACCTCACGACATGACCGGGAGTACGCCCTCGTGGCCACGTTTCTCTACAGACTCGGCCGACTCGCCTTCCGGCGACGGCACTTCGTCGCCCTGATATGGGTGGCGCTGCTGACGCTCGCGGGCGTCGGCGCCGCCAGCGCCCCTGTAGCGGGCTCCTCTTCCTTCTCCGTCCCCGGCACCGAGGCCCAGAGGGCCTTCGACCTGCTGGAACAGCGCTTCCCCGGGATGAGCGCCGACGGGGCGACCGCACGTGTCGTCTTCAAGGCGCCGGGCGGGGAGAAGGTGACGGCGAAGGACAACAAGGCGGTCGTCGAGAAGACCGTCAGGGAACTGCGCGCCGGCTCCGAAGTCGTCTCCGTCGCCGACCCGTTCGCCGCCCACGCCGTCAGCAAGGACGGCTCGGTCGCCTACGCCCAGGTGAAGTACAAGGTCTCCGGCATGGAGCTGAAGGACGCCTCCAAGGACGCCCTGAAGGAGGCCGCGCAGAGCGCCCGGGGCAGCGGGCTGACCGTCGAGGTCGGCGGTGACGCGCTGTCGGCCGTGCCTGAGACCGGTTCGACCGAGATCATCGGCATCGCGGTCGCCGCGGTCGTTCTCGTCATCACCTTCGGTTCGCTGATGGCCGCCGGACTGCCCCTGCTCACCGCCCTGATCGGCGTCGGCATCGGCGTCTCCACGATCACGACGCTGGCGAACGCCCTGGACCTGGGCTCGACCACCTCCACGCTGGCGACGATGATCGGTCTCGCGGTGGGCATCGACTACGCGCTGTTCATCGTCTCCCGCTACCGGACGGAGCTGGCCGAGGGCCGTGAGCGTGAGGAGGCGGTCGGCCGGGCGGTCGGAACGGCGGGCTCGGCGGTGGTCTTCGCGGGCCTGACGGTCGTGATCGCGCTGGTGGGCCTGGCCGTGGTCAACATCCCGATGCTGACGAAGATGGGCGTCGCCGCGGCGGGCACGGTCGCCATCGCGGTCCTGATCGCGCTGACGATGATCCCGGCTCTGCTGGGCTACGCGGGCCGCAGGGTCAAGCCCGCTGGCGAGAAGAGCAGGCTGCTGGGCGGTGGGCGGGCCACCGCCGGCAAGGACCGGCCGAACATGGGCACGCGCTGGGCGAGCTTCGTCGTCCGCCGTCCGCTGGCCGTCCTGCTGCTGGGTGTCGTGGGGCTCGGCGCCGCGGCCGTTCCGGCGGCCCGGCTTCAGCTGGGCCTGCCGGACGACGGTTCGCAGCCGACGTCCACCACGCAGCGCCGGGCGTACGACCTGCTCTCCGAGGGCTTCGGTCCCGGGTTCAACGGGCCGCTGATGGTGGTCGTCGACGCTAAGGCCAGCGACGATCCGAAGGCGGCGGTCACCACGGTGACCAGCGACATCAAGGGCATGAAGGACGTCGTGACGGTGACGCCGGCGACGTACAACAAGTCCGGTGACACCGCCATGATCACCGTGATCCCCGGTTCCAAGCCGTCCTCCGGCACCACCGAGGACCTGGTGCACGGCATCCGTGACGCGGGCGTCGGCATCAAGGCGGACACCGATGCGAAGCTGCTGGTCACGGGCACGACTGCGATGAACATCGACGTCTCGCAGAAGCTGAACGACGCGCTGGTCCCCTATCTGGCGCTGGTGGTCGGCCTCGCCTTCCTCCTCCTGATCGTGGTCTTCCGCTCGATCCTGGTCCCGCTGAAGGCGGCGCTCGGCTTCCTGCTCTCGGTGACGGCGGCGCTCGGCGCGGTGGTCGCGGTCTTCCAGTGGGGCTGGCTGTCCGGACTGATGGGTGTCGAGGAGACCGGCCCGATCATGTCGATGATGCCGATCTTCATGATCGGCGTGGTCTTCGGCCTGGCGATGGACTACGAGGTCTTCCTGGTGACCCGGATGCGTGAGGCGTACGTCCACGGGGAGACCCCGGGCCAGGCGATCGTGACCGGCTTCAAGCACGGTGCCCGGGTCGTCACCGCGGCCGCGGTCATCATGATCGCCGTCTTCTCCGGCTTCATCGGCTCCAGCGAGTCGATGATCAAGATGATCGGCTTCGGTCTCGCGGTCGCGGTCTTCTTCGACGCGTTCGTGGTCCGCATGGCGCTCGTGCCGGCGATCCTGGCGCTCCTCGGCCGCAGGGCGTGGTGGCTGCCGAAATGGCTGGGCCGGGTCCTGCCCAATGTGGACGTCGAGGGTGAGAGCCTGCGCACCGCGGCCGACGCCGACCGCGGCTCGGACCGCGAGTTGGTACGGGCCTGATCGCCGCTGCCCGAACACGAACAGGGCGCCCCACCACCGGGTGGGGCGCCCTGCTGCCGTGCCGTGGGCGGCGTTCGGTGGTCCTACTCGGCCGGGCCGTCGTCGGCGAAGACTTCGGCGGCCGAGCCGGCGGGCTCTTCAGGGCTGCTACGAGGGCCTTAAGCATGGTCGACGCGGTGATCGCGGCTGTGCAGCATGGCGGATAAGACCGCCAGCGGGATGTCCCGGGCGGCCTCGGCGGGGTCATCGACGATGGGGACCTGGTCCGGTCCCAGGACCAGAGGACGCAGGGTCAGGGCGGACCACTCCGGCGGGCCGATGCTCACAGGCCGGGACGCCCACTCGGCGGTACCCCCGGTCCTGGCGGACCACGAGGAGGACGGGCGGCAGCCTGTACTCGGCGTGCGTGCTGCATGGGCGTAGAGGGCGGGGTCAGTGGAGTGCGGTCGCTCCCGCGAGATAGGTGCGCTGCAGGAAGTGCACCAGTTCCTTCGACTCGAACTGGACCACCTCCACCCCCCGCGCCGAGTGCAGCTCCATCACCGCCTGGACCCGGCCGCACGGCCAGATGCGGACGTCGCCGCGGCCCGCCGGGGCGCGCAGGCCCTTTTCCAGGAGCTCCCGGGAGAAGGCCCACTCGTGGGGGCCGGGGAGGCCGATGCGGACGGAGCGGGGGTCCCGGTCCGGGTCGTAGCGAAGGATCACGGGGACCGCGTCCGGGGCTTCCGGGGAGTCGGTGACGAGATGGGCTCGTGCGTACTGTTCCACCACGGACATCGGACCACTCCTCACGCCGCTCACCCGAGCAGGACCTGTGAATCCGCTTTCTGTGCCCCTTCCAATGTCGCATAGCGGGAGGAAAGCGGCGCCTGTCGCCTGGAATCTGCTCTCACTCTCTCCCAGCTCTTGCAAGCCATTCGCAATAAGCGGGTATCCTCCCTGCGTGCATGTGCCCGACGGATTCATCGACGCTCCCACCTCCGCCGCGACCGGCGTCCTCGCCGCGGGCGCCCTGGCGGTCAGCCTCAAGGGCGCCCGGCGTGAACTCGACGAACGGACCGCACCCCTGGCCGGCCTGGTGGCCGCCTTCATCTTCGCCGTGCAGATGCTGAACTTCCCGGTCGCCGCCGGCACCAGCGGTCATCTGCTCGGCGGGGCGCTCGCCGCCATCCTGGCCGGGCCGTTCACCGGCATCCTGTGCGTCTCCGTCGTGCTGCTGATGCAGGGCATCCTCTTCGCCGACGGCGGCCTGACCGCCCTGGGCGTCAACATCACCGACATGGCCATCGTGACGACCGTGGTCGCCTACGCCGTCTTCCGCGGGCTGGTCAAGGCCCTGCCCCGCACGCGTCGCTCGGTCACCGTCGCCTCCTTCCTCGCTGCCCTCGTCTCCGTCCCGGCCGCCGCCGTCGTCTTCACGCTGATCTACGCGATCGGCGGCACCACCGACGTCGCGATCGGCAAGGTCGCCACCGCGATGATCGGCGTTCATGTCCTCATCGGCATCGGCGAGGCCACCATCACCGCCCTCACGGTCGGCGCCGTCATCGCCGTACGGCCCGATCTCGTCCACGGGGCCCGGGGCCTCACGCAGCGCCTCAAGCTGCGCCTCGGCGGCGAACTGGTCGACGCGCCGGCAGCCACCTCCGAACCCGTCGCCGCCCGCTCCCGCCGCGGGCTGTGGATCACCGGCCTCGTCACGTCCCTCGTCCTCGCCGGTGTCGTCAGCTTCTATGCCTCCTCCAGCCCCGACGGCCTGGAAAAGGTCGCCGCCGACCAGGGCATCGACAAGAAGACCGAGCGGCACCCGAGCGCCGACTCCCCGCTCGCCGACTACTCCGTCAAGGACATCCGCGACGCCCGCCTCTCCGGCGGACTGGCGGGCGTGATCGGTGTCGGTGCCACCGTCGTCGCAGGCAGCGCGGTCTTCTGGGCCCTGCGCCGACGCCGTGGCGGCGAGCCCGTCGAGGCGGGCTGACGTGGGGGCCGGCCACGCGCACAGGCTCTACCGGCACGGGCACTCGCCCGTGCACACCCTGCCGCCGCACACCAAGCTCGCAGCCGCCTTCGCGTTCGTGGTGGTCGTGGTGTCGACGCCCCGCGAGGCCATATGGGCGTTCGCGCTGTACGCCGGCCTGCTCGGCCTCGTCGCGTACGCGGCCCGCGTCCCGGCCGCCTTCCTCCTGCGGCGGCTGCTGATCGAGGTACCTTTCGTCGCCTTCGCCGTGCTCATGCCGTTCGTGGCCGAGGGCGACCGCGTCGACGTCCTCGGCCTGTCGCTGAGCGTCAACGGACTGTGGGGGGCCTGGAACGTCCTCGCCAAGGGCACCCTCGGCGTGGCCGCCTCCGT
Source organism: Streptomyces sp. NPDC046931 (assembly GCF_040644655.1). NCBI lineage: Bacteria > Bacillati > Actinomycetota > Actinomycetes > Kitasatosporales > Streptomycetaceae > Streptomyces > Streptomyces sp. NPDC046931. The sequence goes on along the minus strand of NZ_JBEYWX010000004.1, from coordinate 178,193 downwards.
GCTCCTGGCCGCCACCACCGAACTGCGCGAACTGCTCCTCGGACTCCAGCGGCTCAAGCTCCCCCCACTCCTCGTGCAGATCGCCTCCTTCATGATCCGCTACGGCGATGTCATCACCGACGAGATGCGGCGGATGCGGATCGCGCGGGAGTCGCGCGGCTTCGAGGCCAGGGGCGTACGGCACTGGGGGGTGCTCGCCAAGTCCGCGGGGGCGCTGTTCATCCGCTCGTACGAGCGCGGCGAGCGCGTGCACCTCGCGATGGTCAGCCGCGGCTATGCCGGTTCCCTGCCGGTCATCGACCAGGTGACCGCGTCCCGTGCCCAGTGGTCCTCCGCCCTGGCCCTGCCCTTCGCCGCCCTCGTCGTCTGCCTGCTGGGATGGACCCTGTGACACCTTCGCTGGAAGTGGCCCGACTGGCCTTCGCCTACCCCGACGGGCACCAGGCCCTCTACGGCGTCGACTTCTCGATCGGGCGCGGCGAGCGGGTCGCGCTGCTCGGGCCGAACGGCGCCGGGAAGACCACGCTCGTGCTGCACCTCAACGGCATCCTGAGCGGCGGCACCGGCACGGTGACGGTCGCCGGGCTGCCCGTCGGCAAGCGGCACATGGCCGAGATCCGCCGCAAGGTCGGCATCGTCTTCCAGGATCCGGACGACCAGCTCTTCATGCCCACGGTCCGCGAGGACGTGGCCTTCGGGCCCGCCACCGCCGGACTGAAGGGCGCGGAGCTCGAGGCCCGCGTCGACCGTGCCCTCGCACAGGTCGGCATGGCGGACTTCAAGGACCGCCCGCCGCACCACCTGTCCTTCGGCCAGCGTCGCCGGGTGGCGGTGGCGACCGTCCTCGCCATGGAGCCGGAGATCCTCGTCCTGGACGAGCCTTCGTCGAACCTCGACCCCGCCTCGCGGCGCGAACTCGCCGACATCCTGCGCTCGCTGGACGTCACGGTCCTCATGGTCACGCACGACCTGCCGTACGCGCTGGAGCTGTGCCCGCGCTCCCTGATCCTGAGCGAGGGCGTGATCGCGGCGGACGGGACGACGGCCGAGCTGCTCGCCGACGACGTACTCATGCGGGCCCACCGTCTGGAGCTGCCCTTCGGCTTCGATCCCCGATCCGTGCCGACGGGGGCGGGCCGTCCGTGACCGTGAGCGGGTGACCAACGAGGACCGTCGGCGAGGGCTCGCCACTGCTGGGCAAAGGCCGGGGGCCCCTCGGCTCGACGCTGCTGGGCAAAGTGGCAATGGCCGGGGCCCTTCGGCTCGACGAGTGAGGAATCGAAGGCCGGGCGCCCGTGTTTCACTCACTGTCGCAGGTGAGTGAAGGGAACGTGGACGTGGACGTGAACGGTGTGGTGGCCGAGGGCTTCGAGCCGGTCAGGGAAGCGTTCGTACGGAACTTCGAGGCGCTGGGGGAGCGCGGGGCGGCCGTCGCCGTGTACCGGGACGGACGCAAGGTCGTGGACCTGTGGGGCGGCAGCCGGGACGTCGACGGTACCCGGCCGTGGGAGCAGGGCACCGCACAGATCGTGCGCTCCGCCACCAAGGGGGTCGCCGCGGCCGTCCTGCTGATGCTGGCCGAGCGCGGTGAGCTGGACCTGGACGCGCCGGTCGGCCACTACTGGCCGGAGTTCAAGGCGCAGGGCAAGGAGCACACACTGGTGCGGCATGTGCTGGCGCACCGCGCCGGTGTGCCGGTGCTCGACCGTACGCTCACGCTCGCCGAGGCCGACGACCCGGATCTCGCCGCCGCCGTGCTGGCCGCGCAGGCACCCGCCTGGGAGCCCGGCACGGACCATGGCTACCACGCGCAGACGTACAGCTGGCTGACGGGCGAGCTGGTGCGGCGGACCACCGGCCGCTCGATCGGCGCGTGGATCGCCGACGAGATCGCCGGACCGCTGGGCCTCGACCTGTGGGTGGGGTTGCCCGAAACGCAGGCACACCGGGTGGGACGGGTCGGGCCCGTCGAGCCTCCGGCGCAGGACGGTGCGCTGCGCGCCCGCCCCAAGCGCGCGGTCGCCGAGGCGTACGCCGACCCCGCGAGCCTCACCCGCCGCGCCTTCGCCGCCATCACCCCGGGGCCCGACGAGAACGACCCCGCCTACCGCGCGGCGGTCCTGCCCGCGTCTAACGGCATCGCGACGGCGGACGGTCTCGCACGCTTCTACGCGGCGCTGAGCGGCGGGATCGACGGCGTACGGCTGTTCGCCCCCGAGACGCTGGAACGGGCCCGCGCGGAGGCCTCGGCCGGCCCGGACCGTGTGCTGGTCGTCACCACCCGCTTCGGCCTCGGCTACATGCTGCACGGCAGTGCGTCCCCGCTGCTCGGCCCCGGCTCCTTCGGCCACCCGGGCCGCGGCGGCGCGCTCGGCTTCGCGGACCCGGAGTCGGGCATCGCCTTCGGCTATGTCACGAACGGCTTCCGCAAAAGCGTGACGGCGGACCCGAGGGCGCAGGCACTGGTACGCGCGGTGCGCACCTCACTGGCGTAGACGGCGCGACGGGAGGCGTACGCGGCGCGGAGACACGACTGAGACGCAAAACTGCCCGCCCCCGAGGCCGTCCGCGGGGCAGGATGGAGCAGGCCGAGGCCCGGTCGCGCGGTCGCGTGCGGGCGTCGCCCTCAGGAGTTCAGTGCGTCAGTGGGCGCGACGACCTGCCCGACGCCTCGTCGATCTCATCGTGCGCCTTCGTGAGCAGCTGCATCGCCAGCTCGTTCAGCGCCCGCGCACCCGCGATCTCCTCCCCGACCCGGGGCTGATTCGAGTCGGTGTGGTGACGGCTGGCGTACCCGTGGGACCGTACTTCGTTCCCGTCGGGAAGCCGTACCAGTGCCGCCGCCCGCGTGCGCTCGTCGTCCTCCTCGAATTCCAGCTCGACATGCCATCCGACTGCGGTGTGCATCATGACGATCACCTCCGGAACCGCTGATTCCAGGGTGCTCCTCCTCGCCCTTGGACGCACGGCCTGAGCGGGTCCGGCTCCGCACGGGCACGCGGCGCACGGATCACGGGGACGCCTGGTCGCTGTCCTTCAACTCTCCCCAGCCGTGCCACCGGTCGACCTCGATCCAGGCACTGACCCGGGCCCGCGCACGTTCCGGGTAGGGCTTGCCGAGGTAGTGCCGGGAGAGGCGGTCGATGTCCGCGAGGCCCTCGTCGTCGTACATCTCCGTGACCCGGCCGAGGAGCGTGACATGGGTGTACCAGCTGCCATCGTCGAGGACGGTGAGGCTCACGCGCGGGTCCCGGCGCAGGTGATTCAGGCGGACCCGGCCCTCGTCCATGTTGACCAGCACCCGGCCGTCCTCCCACAAATACCAGGTGGGGGTGGAGACGGGCGCGCCGTCCGCGCGCAGGGTGGCGATGACACCGGGATTGGGACGGCGCAGCAGCGCCACGGCCTCGGCGGGAAGGGGCGGTTCGGACATGGGACCTCCTCGGCCTCAGGAACGGGGACTGTCGTCGAAGCTGGCGAAGTAGGCGGCGGCCATGTCCTCGTCCGCGTGGCCCTGGGCGGCCGCGCGACGGAGGCGCTCGGCGGTCGCGGCGGCCACGTCGAGGCGGACACCGCTCGTCTGCCCGGCCCGCACGATCAGACGGGCGTCCTTCTCCGCGGTCGCCACCGCGAAACTGGGCGGGGTCAGCTTGCCGCCGAGGATGACGTCGGCCTTCGCGCGCAGATAGCCCATGTCGAGCGGGCCGCCCCCGATGAGGTCGAAGAAGCGGTCCGGGTCCACGCCCAGGCCCCGGGCCAGGGCCAGTACCTCGCCGCCCGCCGCGGTCACCGCGAGGACCCAGCTGTTGGTGACCAGCTTGAGGCGGGTGGCGCCCGCCTCGGCGCCCTCCTCGCCGATCCACATCGTCCGGGCGCCGACCGCGTCGAAGACGGGCGTGACCGTGTCCCGGCTCTCGGCGGGGCCCGCGGCCAGCACGGTCAGCTGGCCGGCCTCCGCGGGCTCGCGGGTACCGAGCACCGGGGCGTCGTAGAAGACCAGACCGTGTTCGCGGGCGAAGCCGGCCAGCACGGTGACGGAGTCGAGCCCCGCGGTCGTCGACTGGGCCCAGACGGTGCCGGGGCGCAGGGCGGGTGCGGCCTCGCGCATGACCTCCAGGACCGCGGGGCCGTCGTAGAGCATGGTCAGGACGACGTCGGCGTCCCGCACGGCCTCGGCGGGCGAGTCGACGACGTGCGCGCCGTCCGCGGCCAGGGGTTCGGCCTTGGCGCGGGTCCGGTTCCAGGCACGGACGGTGTGTCCGGCGCGGGCGATGTTGCGGGCCATCGCGGCCCCCATGATTCCGGTGCCCAGGACGCTCACGGTGAGCTGGTCGGTCATGACGTCGACTTCCTGATCCATACGGTGGACAGTGCGCTTCGGCAAGCTCGCCGAGGATCATGCTCGCTCAGGACCATGCTCGGACTCCTCACTCAGGGGCGAACCTTCCCGAAGGCGGCGCGGACAAGCCCCCGGAGCCGCGCCTGGCGGCCGGTCGGGTGCCTCCCTCTGGCTGCATCGTCGGCCGCTGTGTGCGCCGCCGCCACTTGTAGGGCCCGCTAGCCCGCGTGCAGCATCAGCCCGATCCCGAGCACCAGCAGCCCCGCCGCCGCGATCCGCGGGAGCCCGAATCGCTCCTTGAAGAACACAGCGCCGATCGCGGCGCCGACGATGATCGAGGACTCCCGCAGAGCCGCGATCGGGGCCAGTTCGGCCCGCGTCTGGGCCCACAGGACCAGGGCGTACGCCGCCACCGACAGCGCCGAGCCCAGGAATCCCAGGGATGCGAACGGCCTTAGCCGATTGGGGAGTTCGCCCCGCCAACGGTAAGCGGCGTACAGGGGGATCACGACTCCCTGGACGGCCATGAGCCACGCGATGTACCCGAAGGAGGAGCCCGACGCCCTGACCCCGAGCCCGTCCACGACGGTGTAACCGGCGATCGTCAGTCCCGTGGCGAGCGCGGCGCCGATGGCCGCCCAGGGGGGCCGGTGCCCGCGCAGCCCCCACAGCGCCACCCCGGTCAGCCCGGCGCACGACACGGCGACACCGGCCGCCGCCCAGCCGTCCGGCACCTCGTGCGCGAACACCGCCGCGAGCACGGTCACCACCAGCGGAGCGGTCCCGCGCGCGATCGGGTAGGCCTGCCCGAAATCGCCCAGCCGGAACGACCTCATCAGCAGGGCGTAGTACACGATGTGGACGGCCGCGGAGGCGAAGAGGTACGGCCAGGCCGGCGCCGCGGGGAACGCCGTGAACGGGATCATCGCGAGCCCGATGAGCGCGCCGCCGCCCGCGATCAGGGTGAACCCGATGAGCTTGTCGGTGATGCGGTGTGCGATCGCGTTCCAGGATGCGTGCGTGACGGCGGCGAGCAGGACCGCCACGGTGACGGCCGGCGTCACGCGGACCGCTCGCGAACGTCCACCAGCGTGCCGCCCGCGTGGGCGATCAATGTCTTCGGGTCCATCGGGAACACGGTGTGCGGGGTGCCGGCGGCGGCCCACACGGTGTCGTGGTCCAGCAGCGAACGGTCGGCGAGCACATGTGTCCTAGTCCGGTGCCCGAACGGCGGCACACCGCCGATCGCGTACCCGGTGGTCTCCCGCACGAGGCCAGCGCCCGCCCGGGTGACCGTCTCCACACCGAGTTCCTCCCGGACGCGCTCGACGTCGACCCGGGAGGCACCGTCCATGAGCACCAGCACCGGGACCCCGTCCGCGGCGAAGACCAGCGACTTGCAGATCTGGCTCAGCTCGCACCCGATCGCCGCGGCGGCCTCGGCGGCGGTCCGGGTCGCGTCCGGGAAACGGCGGATCCGGGCATGGAGTTCGCCGAGCCCCAGCTCCTCGAGGGCGTCGGCGAAACGGGGGTGGGCTCCTGATTCCGAAGACGTCATGCAAGGCACGCTAGCGGTGTGTGTACAGCGTAAGCGACCTGGTTACGTGGCGCCCGGTCGCCGTCCGTCAGCTCCCCGCCCGCAGCAACGCGGCCACGATCGGGCCCGCCGAGTCACCGCCGTGGCCGCCGGCCTGGACCACGCCCGCGGCCGCCAGGTCGCCCTTCCAGGCGGTGAACCAGCCGTTGGGCTTTTTCTGGCCGTCGACCTCCGCCGACCCCGTCTTCGCGCCGTAGTCCGGGCCCAGACCCGCCATGGCCTTGGCGGCCGTTCCCGCCGCGGCCGTGTACTGGAGGACCTCCTTCAACTGGGCCTGTGTGGAGGACGACATGGTGCGGGTCGCCTTCGCCGTCGTGCGGTGGTCCACCGAGGGGGAGACCAGGTACGGCTGGTGGAAGACGCCCGTCTTCGCGGTCGACACCACCGAGGCCATGTTCAGCGGGTTCATGCGCACCCCGCCCTGGCCGATCAGCGACGCCGCCATCTGGGCCGAGCTCTGCACCGGGACCGCGCCGTCGAAGGACGGGACGCCGATCGCCCAGTTGTTACTGCTCAGGCCGTAGATCTGCTGGGCGACCCGGGTGAGGTCGTCGTTCCCCAGCTCCTTCGCCTGGCTGATGAAGGCGGTGTTGCAGGACGCCGCGAAACTCGCCTTGAACGTGCCGTTCTTGATCTCGAACTTGTCGTCGTTCTGGAACTTCCAGCCGCCGTACGTCACGTACTTGGGGCATGGGTGCGGTTTGTCCGCCTTCGCCAGGCCCTTCTCGAACAGCAGGGTCGACGTCACGATCTTCATCGTGGAGCCCGGGGCGAGGGAGCCCTGGAAGGCCACGTTGAAGCCGTGGCTCGAGTTCGCCACCGCCAGGATCTCGCCCGTGGAGGGCCGCATGACGACGACGGACGCCTTGGACTTGCCCGCCACCTGCTGCTCCGCCTTCGCCTGGAGCGCCGGGTTCAGCGTGGTCCTCACCGTGCCCGGCGTGCCCTCGCTCAGCGTCACCAGGGTCTTGTCGGGCGTCTTCTGGCTGCCCTTGGCGGCCGGTTTGCGCACGATGCGCAGTTCGATGCCCGCCTTCCCCCCGGCCTTCTTGCCGTACTTCTCGCGCAGGCCGTCCAGCACCGTGCCCAGCGAGGGGTAGCGAGCGGTCGTCAGCTCGCCGCCGGCGCGGTCCAGCGCCTTGACGGGCGGAGCGCCCGCCTCACCCGTCACCAGGCGGTCACCCTCGGCCAGGTCCGGGTGCACCACCGACGACTGCCATCGCACCCGCGGCGCGCCGTCCTCGGTGCGGCGTACGACCGTCAGTTTCGTCGCGTACGTCAGGGGCCTGCTCTTCCCCTGGTACGACACCGTCGCCTTGACGGAGAAGGGGACCGACGCCCCGGAGGGCGTACCGCGGGTCAGGGTCACACCGGTGATGTGCGCGTCCTTGCGGTAGCCCGTCAGGGCCTGGTCCGTGGCCGCCGCGTCGTCCGTGACGGCGGCCGCCTTGGTGGTGTCGCCCTGCTGCCAGGCGGTGAGGAACGCCGCGGCCGTCGTGCGGACCTCGGACGCCGACAACGGGCCCGACTTCACGGATTTGTGGTGGGCCGTGGACGCCCTGCCGTCGTCGGCCGCCGCGCCCCCGCCGAACAGGCTGTAGGCGCCGACCGCCCCGCCCACACCGGCGAGGGCGATCAGCCCTCCGATCACCAGCGGGCGGCTGTTCGTCCGCTCGGCCGCGCGTCTTCTCTTGCCCACCGCTTTCGATCCTCCGCAGTCTCCGGGTCCCCTGTGCCCTCACGCTCCTCAACGAGTACAACCACACTAGAGTCCCGGGGTGACAGGGGTGACGTCAGCCGCCGGTTCGTAGCACAGCTGCGACGATAGGGCCTGCCGCGTCGCCGCCGTGCCCGCCCTGCTGGGTCATGGCCGCCGCCGCGATGTCGCCCCGGTAGCCGGTGAACCAGCTGTTGGACCTGGCCTGCCCGTCGACCTCGGCGGATCCGGTCTTGGCACCGATGTCCCCGCCGAGCCCGGACATCGCGCGCGCGGCCGTGCCCTGGGTCGCCGTCAGTCGCATCATCGCGCGCAGCTGGGCCACCGTGCCGGACGACAGGCCCTTGGCGGTGGCGAGTTGACGGCCGTCCAGCTTCGGGGAGACGAGGTACGGCTGCCGGAACGTGCCCGTGATCGCGGTGGCTGTGACCGACGCCATGTTCAGCGGGCTCATCTGGACCTGGCCCTGGCCGATGGCGTTGGCGGCGCGGTCGGGGCCGGTGGAGGCGGGGACGCTGCCGTCGAAGGAGACGATGCCCGTCTTCCAGTTGTTCTGCCCGAGACCGAAGCGCTGCTCGGCCTCGGCCGTCAGGGAGGCGTCCGTGAGCGGCTTCTCGTCGATCAGCTTCACGAACGCGGTGTTGCACGAGCGCATGAAGCTGTTGGCGAGGCTCGCGTGCTCGTTGGCGGTGAGGCCCTTGAGGTTGGTGAAGGTCTGGCTCTGCCAGGTGGCCGTGGACGTACAGGGCGCGGGGCCGTTCATCGAGGTGACACGGTTGTCGATGAGCATCGCCGAGGTGACGATCTTCATCGTGGATCCGGGCGCGAGGCGCCCCTCGAAGGCCGCGTTGAACTGGTCCTTGCGGTGGTTGGCGACCGCGAGCACCTCGCCCGTGCTCGGCTGCACCGCGACCACCGACGACTCCGGGTACTGCCGCACGGCCCGTTCGGCCGCCGCCTGCGCGGCGGCGCGGATCGTGGTGTGCAGCTTGCCGGGCGTGCCCTTGACGAGTGTCAGCAGGGTCTTGCCGGGCGTGTTCGGGTTTGCGCGCTCGACGGAGAGTTCGATGCCCGGCTTCCCGCCGGCCTTGTCACCGTACTTCTCGCGCAGTGCGTCCAGGATCGGGCCGAGGGACGGGTACTTCTCCGCGGTCAGCACCACGCCGTCGCGGCCCACCGCCTCGATCGGCGGGACCTTGGCCTCACCGGTGACGAGCGTGTCGCCCTTCTCCAGGGAGGGATACACGACCGACGGCTGCCAGTCGACCAGCGCACGACCGGTGGTCATCCCGCGTACGACGGTCAGTTCGCTGTCGTACGTTAGCGGCTTGGACGTTCCCCCGTAGGACACGGCCGCCTTGACGGAGAACGGCACCGAATCCCCGCTGCGGGCGCCCGGAGTGATGTGCACCGCGGTGATGTGCGCACTGCCGCCGTACGCGGCCAGCAACTGCCCGGCGGCCCCCGCGTTGTTGGTGTACGAGGCCGCGGTGGAGGCGTCGCCCTTCGCCCAGGCGGCGAGGAACCTGGCACTCGCCTCCTTGACCTCGTCCGCGGACGGCGGCCCGCTCTTCACGGCTGCGGGAGCGCCGACGCCACCGCTCGCCGAACTCCCGTGGAGCGCCGACAGAACGTTGTACGCCCCGTACCCGGCACCCCCCAGCATCACCACGAACACCCCGCCGACTATGGCGGCTTTGGCCCCCTTGCGCATGGCGCGCTCCCCCTTCCCCGTCGGTCTCGCAATGTAAGCGACTCAGGAGACGTTTGTGACTGACGTCTTCGTTCGTTGTCCGAAGAGTGATCAGAAACATGCCCGAAAACAACCCAGATCCCTGCGCCCAGCCACATCCGCGAACGCGGGCGTGCGCCCGCCGGCGCTGGCCCGGGGAGACTCAAGGCGCAGGCGCCTGCGCCTGCAACATCGGACACGGTCGCTGCTGAGGCGAAAGCCGACCACCCGGGTGTCGCGGACCGTTATCCGCAACGGCGGGATCTACCCGGCCATGGCGTTCATCAGGGCGGACGGCGCCCGGGCGTCCAAGGGCCGCCCGAAGGAGCTGACGCTCACGCTGCGCACTGCGGCGAGCGCCGCAAGTCGGCGGCCCCCGACCGCGTCACCCGGGCCGAGGACGCCGACCTCACGCGAACGATCATCTGGCTCCGCCCCACCGGCTCCCGGCGTCGTGGCGCCCAGCGGCCGAAAGCCCAGCTCATGTCTCTCCTGCCGCGTGATCCGGCAGTGCCCTGGGCGTCAGGCGGCGAGGATACCGTGAGAGCGGAAAGTGGAGCCGTGAGCTTCGGCGGGGCAGGCTGAATGCATGCGGTCGCGCTTGCGCTCGTCCCCTCTGCACGGAACAGGGAGCCGAAGCCGGGTCCTGTTCGCACTGATGCAGTGTGTGCCCTTCTTGATCGCGCTGGCCGTCCTGCTCATCGAGCTCACGCCTGCCCACTTCATCTACACCGGTCCCCTTCTCACCGCGATCCCGGCGCTGGCGGGGGTCACGCTGGGCCCCAGGGGGACCACCGCGGCAGCGGCTCTAGCGCTGGCGATCAGCATCATCACGGCGACCTACAACCAGGCATGGGGCACCGTGCAGGTCTACACCAACTTCCTGGCCCTGGTCCTGGTCTCGGTGGCCGGCTTCGTCGCGAGCAGCGCCGTGCAGACGCGCCGGCAGAGAGAGCTCGACCAGGTTCGCCGGATCGCCGTGGCGGCACAGGAGGTCGTGCTGCGGCCCGTACCCGCGCGACTGGGCCCGGTGCTGGCGGCCAGCATGTGCCTTGCGGCCGGTACGGGGGCACAGGTGGGCGGTGATCTGTACGAGGCCGTGCAGACCCGGTACGGCGTCCGGATGATCGTGGGGGACGTCCGGGGCAAGGGGCTCACCGCGGTCCGAGCCGTCGCGGCGACGTTGGGTGCGTTCCGGGAGGCCGTGCACTACGAGGACGAGTTGGTCGAGGTCATGAACCACTGTGCCGCCGCGCTGCGAAGGGAAGTCGCCGTACCGGGTGCATACGGTCAGGAGGTCCTGATGGAGGGGTTCGTCACGGCGCTCATCGCGCAGGTGCCGGACGAACCCGTGGTGCAGCTGGTCAACCGTGGTCATCCGCCGCCGCTGCTGCTGCGCCAGGGCAGGACGACGGCCTTGATGCCGAGCTCGCCCTTGCCGCCTCTCGGGCTGGAAGATTTCATCAGCGGCCCTCCCCCCAAAGCCGAGAGCTATCCCTTCCTCCCCGGTGACCGTCTGTTGCTGTACACCGACGGCGTGATCGAGGCCCGCGACCGGGACAGCCAATTCTTCGCTCTTCCGGAGACCATGGAGGGGATACACGCCGGCACCACCCCACCGGAATTCCTGGAGCAGCTGCACCAGGCGCTGACCCGCCATGCCGAAGGCGACCTGGCGGACGATGTCGCGATGATCCTCGCGGACCGGCTCGACGGCGAACCGAGACCACCGTCCGGTGGGGCGGACGTGGGCTAGCGGTCGTGGCTACACCCGTGGGCCGGAAGCAGATGGGCCGTGATCCGGGATGCGAACACTGGACGGCGCTGTCCTTGAGGTACAGCCCTGCCTGTCGGTCAGGTCTACCAGCGGATCGCAGTGGGGGTCGTCCGCGGCGGGCTGGTGACGCCCGTCTTCCTCGATGAGGGCGGGGAGGGAGGCGATCAGCGCGGTAGGCGTGTCGGTCAGGCGGATGTCGGCGCCGATGACGCCTGAGCGGCCGGGACGCCGCACATACAGGCGCAGCAGGCTGTTGCCGTGCATCAGGAACCCGATCAGGAAGGGGTTCTCGTCGTCGCCGGGGTCGGTCAGGGCGCGTAGGACGGTGAGCGCCTGGCCCTGTTCGGGCTCCGGGTCCCAGGTGATCTCCTCCGGGCGTAGCCGGATGAGCGTCATCCCCATGGCATCGCTGACGTCGCTGCTGCCGTGGATCCGGGTTCCGGCCAGGACGGTGCGCAGGATGCCAGGGAGGTAGGCGGGAGCCACCGTGTCGTTGGGGGTTTCGTGGAGGAACGTCATGCCGGTCTCGTCGTCTCCGGCATGGATGGCGATCCGTACGGCGCCGGGGGCGGGCAGGACTCCGCGCAGGCGGCAGCCTTCGGCGAGGGGCGCGTTCAGGTGGTGCAAGAGAGTAGAACGGCCAGAAGTGGATGAAGTCTGCGTGATCCAGCCCGGTAGGGCCCCGGCCAGGGCGTTTACCTGTGGTCGGGGCCACGTCGAGCGGCCAAAATCCGTCTGTGCCCACCCGCCCCACGTCACGGCGAAGGACCAGGTCTTCCGGCGGAGGTCCGGAACCTGGGCCTTGCCGAAGAAGGACAGCGGACGGGCGAGCGGGCACGGTACGCCCGACGCGCGCCGGGCCCGCTCGGTCCGCACCGGCGGCACACTCGACCAGGTTGCCGAGGAGAGCGGCGAGGAGTGACGGACCGGGGCAATCTTCCTCCCTCATGGGGCGCCACCGCCCGAGGTCGGCTGCGGATGAGTGGGTTCCGGCCCCAACGGCCCCTGTCCGGCCTTATGTTCACGGCGGTATCGGCTCTCGTACCTGCAGGAGGCCCCGCATGCGCCACGCTCTCCGTACCGCCATAACAGGGGTGGTGACCGCTGCCACCGTCCTGGTCTGCGGCACCGCCCAGGCCACGCCTCCGGGACCGGGGGTCACCGCCCGCGTGATCCGTCAGACCACCGTGAACGGCACCGACTACACCCTGCGGGAGATCACCGTCCCGCCCGGGCAGAGCACAGGCTGGCACTACCACGACGGCCCGCTGTACGGCATCGTCAAGCAGGGCACCCTCAGCCACTTCGATTCCACCTGCGCCTCCGACGGCGTGTACCCCACAGGCAGCGCCATTCAGGAACCGGCCGGAGCCGGCTACGTCCACATCGGCCGCAACATGGGGGACACGCCCCTCGTCTTGGACGTGCTCTACGTCCTGCCGCACGGCGCCCCGTTCTCGGAGGATGCGCCGAACCCCGGCTGCCCCTTCCAGTGATCACTGCGGCAGCGGCTGCCGGGGGCACCCGCGGCGGGTTTGCGGGATGAGACTGGCTACGGCAGGGCGCAGAACGCTCCAACCAGCCGAATCTCGCAACATGCAAGGGGCCTCCGGAGCCGGCGCAGTACGACTGCCTAACGACCAACACGGGCGCGGCCATTTGTCGCGCCGTCCTGAGGGCTCTCGAGCGCTGTGGGACTAACCGCACGAGTCACAAACGCCCGTCGAGGGCAGTTGGACGAAGCAGCGCTTACAGGCCTGTGGGGGCTTCTCGACGCGCTGGCGACGACGCTCGATGGTGGTTTGCAGCCTGGGTGCGAGTGCCGGCGTGCCGCCGCCCTAACGACCAACAACGACCGGGTGGGCGCGGCCAGCGGCCACGCCCACCCAGCAGGTTCGCCCAGCTAGACCCAGGTGTCCAGCCACATCCGCGACCGCCACTGGTCGATCGGGATGGCCGTGCCCGTGTAGATCGGCCAGAAGTAGATGAAGTTCCAGGCGATCAGCAGGACCAGGACGCCCGCGCCCGCCGCTCCCACGACACGGCGGCGTTCGTCCGAGCCGGGGGGGCCGAGGAGGGCGCCGATCATCATCGCCACCGCCAGGCACAGGAAGGGGACGAAGACGACCGCGTAGAAGTAGAAGATCGTGCGCTCCTGGTACAGGAACCAGGGCAGATAGCCGGCCGCGATACCGCAGGCGATCGCTCCCGCCCGCCAGTCGCGGCGGAACGCCCAGCGCCACAGGACGTACAGGATGGCGAAGCAGGCCGCCCACCACAGCATCGGGGTGCCGATCGCGAGGACCTCGCGGGCGCACTTCTCGCCCGCGTCCGAGGGGCAGCCGGACTGGCCGGGGGCGGGGGACTCGTAGAAGTACGAGACGGGGCGGCCCGCCACGATCCAGCTCCACGGGTTCGACTGGTACGTGTGCGGGGACGACAGGCCCACGTGGAAGAGGTAGACCTCGTGCTCGTAGTGCCACAGGCTGCGCAGCCAGTCCGGCAGGAACGTCCAGGTGCCGCCCTTGCCGTCCGTGGCCGCCCAGTTGCGGAAGTAGCCGCCCGAGCCGTCGGCGGGGGACAGGATCCAGCCGATCCAGGAGGTCACGTACACGACCAGCGCCACCGGGACCGTCGCCAGGAAGGTGATGCCGGTGTCGCGCTTGAGGACCGTCGCGTACGGACGGCGGGCGCCCGCCACCCGGCGCGCGCCCACGTCCCACAGCACCGCCATCACACAGAAGGCCGCCAGGATGTAGAGGCCGTTCCACTTGGTGCCGATGGCGAGGCCGAGCAGCACGCCCGCCGCCCAGCGCCAGGGACGCCACCCCAGCCGGGTGGTCTCGGCGGCGTACACGTCGGGACGCACCCGGCCGTCGGCGTCCGCGGGGAGCGCGGCCGCCAGTTTCGCGCGCGCCCGGTCGCGGTCGACGAGCAGACAGCCGAACGCCGCGAGGACGAAGAACTCCAGGACGCCGTCGAGGAGCGAGGTGCGGCTCATCACGAACTGGAGCCCGTCCACCGCCATCAGCGCGCCCGCCAGGCAGCCGAGGAAGGTCGAGCGGAACAGGCGGCGGCCGATGCGGCACAGCAGCAGCACCGAGAGCGTGCCCAGCAGCGCCGTCATGAAGCGCCAGCCGAAGGGATCGAACCCGAAGAGCAGTTCCCCGAGGCCGATGACGTACTTGCCGACCGGCGGATGCACCACGTACGCGGCGTCCGTGGGGATCGCCACATGGCCGTTGTGCTGAAGGATCAGGTCGTTGGCGTTCTTGGCCCAGTTCGACTCGTACCCGTTGTGGACGAGCGCCCAGGCGTCCTTGGCGTAGTACGTCTCGTCGAATATCACCGCCCTGGGACTGCCCAGGTTCCAGAACCGCATCAGCCCGGCCATGAGCGTCACGAGCAGCGGGCCGCCCCACGCCGACCAGCGGGTGATGCGGCCGGCGACCTCCCCGCGCAGGCCGAGCGCCGCGCTGATGCGCGGGCTGGGCTCGCTGTACGGCGGCATCAGCCGGTCGCGTACGTCGCTTCTCTCAGGCGCCGCGTATCCGAAACGGCGCAGCCGCTGCTGCCACGTCGGCCGCTGGTCTGCGGTGGCCTGGCCCTGCCGGGTGTCCGTGGAGGACGCGGTACTGGTCACCGCGCCATCGTAGGGAACACGTCTGTGTGAGTCCCGTGCATGGCGCCTGCGAGGATGGAAACGTGACAGTAACGCCCGGAACCCTGGTCCTCGCAGGCACCCCGATCGGGGACATCGCGGACGCGCCGCCCCGGCTCGCCGAGGAGCTGGCCATCGCCGATGTGATCGCCGCCGAGGACACCCGCCGGCTGCGCCGGCTCACCCAGGCGCTGGGGGTGCAGCCCGCCGGGCGCGTGGTGTCCTACTTCGAGGGCAACGAGTCCGCCCGCACCCCGGAGCTGGTCGAGGCGCTGGCGGGCGGGGCGCGGGTGCTGCTCGTCACCGACGCGGGGATGCCCTCGGTGTCCGACCCCGGGTACCGGCTGGTCGCCGCCGCCGTGGAGAAGGACGTCCGGGTCACCGCCGTGCCAGGTCCCTCCGCCGTGCTCACCGCGCTCGCGCTGTCCGGGCTGCCCGTGGACCGTTTCTGCTTCGAGGGGTTCCTGCCGCGCAAGGCGGGCGAGCGGCTGTCGCGGCTGCGCGAGGTGGCCGGCGAGCGGCGCACCCTCGTCTACTTCGAGGCGCCGCACCGGCTCGAGGCCACCCTCGCCGCCATGGCCGAGGTGTTCGGCGCCGGGCGCAGGGCCGCCGTCTGCCGTGAGCTGACCAAGACGTACGAGGAGGTCAGGCGCGGTCCGCTGGGTGAGCTGGCGGAGTGGGCAGCCGAGGGCGTCCGGGGCGAGATCACCGTCGTCGTGGAGGGGGCCGGCGAGCAGGCGGCCGGGGAACTGGACGCCGCCGAGCTGGTGCGCCGCGTCCGGGTGCGGGAGGAGGCCGGGGAGCGCCGCAAGGAGGCGATCGCGGCGGTGGCCGCGGCGGCGGGCCTGCCGAAGCGGGAGGTCTTCGATGCGGTGGTGGCCGCGAAGAACGCCGACGGGGCGCGGTCCGAACGGTGACTGGTCGGCGCCCGGGTGCGGCCGAAGGTGGCGGTCCCTGGGCGCTCGTACCCCCTCTGAGCAGGGGGCATCTCCCATGAGCGGGCGCCCCATGGACGGGCAAAGGGCTGTCGTGGAAGGCAAAGCCGTAACGCCCCCATCCGGGGCACTTGGGCAAGCAACGTCCAAATCGCCTCCAACACTCGACAGGCACTGATGCCTTCGCACTGGTGGAGGCGTCCACTGGGGGCAGGGACGTACCCGTCCCTCGCCCGCCGTGGGGCCCGCGGGATTCAGGGGAAGCCCGCCCCACCGGGGCGCTTGTCCAGCGGACAAGAGGAGCTGGCATGAGTGAGATCGCAGGGCGCACCGGCCAGGGCGCAGCGGCCGGTGACGTCACCGGGCAGTACGACCGAGGTGCCGCGACCGCCGTCGTCCATGAGTCCTATTCCTTCGCCTGCATGCGATGCGGGCACGGCTGGGAGCAGTCGTACGAGATAGAGCACCACCTCGACGGCGCCGGCAACGAGTTCGTCATATACGTGGCGGGCGGCCGCGTGGTGCCGTCGCCGCTGCGCCGTCCCGCCTGTCTGAACTGCGACAGCCCTGTGGTGCGCATCATGCGCCCCGGCCAGGTGTCCTCCGCGCAGAACTCGCTGCACCCGCACCACCGCCCGGTGACACGGGCCGTCGGCAGCGGCCTCGACGAGCCCCGGACGGAGCCGGCGAAGCCCAAGGAGCATCACCACTGGCATCTGTCCGACCTGCTCCACCCGTTCCACCACCGCAAAGCGGGATGAGCCGGGGCCGGGCGCGGGACGAGCCGCAACCGGGCGGCGGGACGAGACCGGCAGGCGGGCCTTTCCGGGGCGGCGTGCCCCTTCCGTAGGATCGGGGCATGCCTTCCCCAGCGTCCGACAAGCACGCGCCGCCCCCGCTTCCCGAGCCCCTCGGCGTCTCCGTCGCCGACTCGCACACCCACCTCGACATGCAGTCCGGCACCGTCGAGGAGAGCCTCGCCAAGGCGGCGGCGGTCGGCGTGACGACGGTCGTCCAGGTCGGCTGCGATGTGCAGGGCTCGCGCTGGGCCGCCGAGACGGCCGCGACGTACGGCGCGGTGCACGCGGCGGTGGCCCTGCACCCGAACGAGGCCCCGCGCATCGTGCACGGGGACCCCGACGGCTGGTCCCGGCAGGGCGCGCGTGAGCCGGGCGGGGACGCCGCCCTGGACGAGGCGCTCGCCGAGATCGACCGTCTCGCCGCGCTGCCGGAGGTCAAGGGCGTCGGCGAGACCGGCCTCGACTACTTCCGCACCGGGCCCGAGGGCAAGGCCGCGCAGGAGCGGTCCTTCCGCGCGCACATCGAGATCGCCAAGCGGCACGGCAAGGCGCTGGTCATCCACGACCGCGACGCCCATGCCGACGTGCTGCGCATCCTCAAGGAGGAGGGCGCGCCCGAGCGGACCGTCTTCCACTGCTACTCGGGCGACGCGGCGATGGCCGAGGTCTGCGCGCGCGCCGGATACTTCATGTCGTTCGCCGGCAACGTGACCTTCAAGAACGCTCGGCCGCTGCGCGACGCGCTCGCCGTGGCCCCCCTGAACCTCGTCCTCGTGGAGACCGACGCGCCCTTCCTGACGCCCGCGCCGTACCGCGGACGGCCCAACGCGCCGTACCTCGTTCCGGTCACGGTCCGTGCGATGGCCGCGGTGCGGGGCATCGCGGAGGACGAGCTGGCCTCGGCCCTCGCGGACAACACGGCACGCGCCTTCGGCTACTGACCCCCGCCGCCCCGGCGACGGCCTCCCGGGGTACGCGCGGCCGCCGCCCGTGGGCGTGTCGCGACACCGTGTGACGGCGTTGCTTTGGAGAGTGACGGCCAGCCGCTACGTTGGTCGCCCGTTTCGGACCTTCTCTGGAGCGTGTCGTCGTGAGCAACCGGCAGTACCCGCCGTACGGGAAGTACGGCCCCAGACCGGAGTACGAGGACAACGAACCGTACGGCCGGATGTACCAGGACACCTACCGGCCCGCATACGAGGCGCGCGTCCACGCGGCGCGCGCCAGACAGACCACGGGGCCGCTGCTGCGCCGGCAGACGGAGGCCGCCCCGCGCACCGGGGGCCGCACCCAGGCCCGGCATGCGGCGCGCCGCCGGAAGGGCGCCGCGCGCACCCACCCCGTGCGCCGTCTCCTCCCGCAGGCCCTGGTGGTCGCCTTCCTCGCCGGAGGCACCACCGCGTTCATCGCCAAGGACAAGGCCGTCGAGCTGACCGTGGACGGCAGGCACCGCATCCTGCACACGTTCGCCGACGACGTGGGCGAACTGCTCGCCCAGGAGGGGGTGGCGGTGGGGACCCACGACGTCGTCGCGCCCTCGCCCGGCACACCGCTGACCAGCGGCGAAGAGGTCGTGGTGCACTACGGACGCCCGGTGCGCCTCACTCTCGACGGGCACCGGCGGGTGGTGTGGACGACGGCGCACACGGTGGACGGCGCGCTCGAGCAGCTCGGGGTGCGTGCCGAGGGCGCGTACGTATCGACCTCGCGCTCCGTGCGGATCCATCGCGAAGGGCTCGCGCTGGACGTCCGCACCGAGCGCACGCTGACGGTCATGGCGGACGGGCGGCTGCGCACGCTCCGCACGAACGCGGCGACCGTCCGGGAGGCCCTCGGACAGGCCGGGATCACCCTGCGCGGGGAGGACACGACCTCCGTGTCGCCGGGCAGTTTCCCGGTCGACGGGCAGACGGTGACCGTGCTGCGGGTGCGGGGCTCCCGGGAGGTGCGCGAGGAGCCCATCCCGTTCGCCGTGCGCCTCACCAAGGACCCGACCCTGTTCCGGGGCACCGTGCTCGTGGCCCGCGCCGGACAGCCGGGCACCCGCCGGGTGACCTACGCCCTGCGCTCCGTCAACGGCGTCCGGCAGCGGCCGCGCCGGGTCCGCGCCGAGGTGGTGCAGCGGCCCACCGCCCAGCTGGTCCGGGTGGGCACCAGGGCGCGCCCGCAGTCTGTGGCGGGCGCGGACCACCTCGACTGGGAGGGGCTCGCGTACTGCGAGTCCAGGGGCGAGCCGCGCGCGGTGGACCCGTCCGGCACCTACGGGGGCCTCTACCAGTTCGACCGGCGCACCTGGCGCAGCACCGGCGGCTCCGGCCGGCCGCAGGACGCCCCGGCGGAGGAGCAGACCTACCGCGCGAAGAAGCTGTACGTGCGCCAGGGGACCAGCCCCTGGCCGCACTGCGGGTCACGGCTGTACAGGTGAGCGGGGCGGGCGGGGCCGGCGCGGGCACGGGCGCCCCGCGCCGCCCCGTACCCTTGGTCCGTGAGCAGCCCCACCCCCGACGCCCTGCTGGGCCCCGCCGACGTCCGTGAGCTGGCGGCGGCCCTCGGCGTACGCCCCACCAAGCAACGCGGCCAGAACTTCGTCATCGACGCCAACACCGTGCGGCGCATCGTGCGCACCGCCGACGTGCGGCCCGACGACGTGGTGGTGGAGGTGGGGCCCGGCCTCGGATCCCTGACGCTGGCGCTGCTGGAGGTCGCCGAGCGGGTCACCGCCGTCGAGATCGACGACGTGCTGGCGGGGGCGCTGCCCGCGACCATCGCCGCGCGGATGCCCGCGCGCGCCGAACGGTTCGCGCTGGTGCACTCCGACGCCCTGCACGTGCGGGAGCTGCCGGGTCCCGCACCCACCGCGCTCGTCGCGAACCTGCCGTACAACGTCGCCGTCCCCGTGCTCCTGCACATGCTCGCCACGTTCCCGAGCATCGAGCGGACGCTGGTGATGGTGCAGTCCGAGGTCGCGGACCGGCTGGCCGCCGCGCCCGGCTCCAAGGTGTACGGGGTGCCGTCCGTGAAGGCCAACTGGTACGCCGACGTCAAGCGCGCCGGGGCCATCGGGCGCAATGTCTTCTGGCCCGCGCCCAACGTGGACAGCGGGCTGGTCTCGCTGGTCCGGCGGGCCGAGCCGGTCAGGACCACCGCGTCCAAGGCGGAGGTGTTCGCGGTGGTGGACGCGGCGTTCGCGCAGCGGCGCAAGACACTGCGGGCGGCGCTCGCCGGATGGGCGGGTTCGGCCGCCGCGGCCGAGGCCGCACTCGTCGCCGCCGGCATCTCGCCGCAGGCGCGCGGCGAGTCCCTGACGATCGAGGACTTCGCGCGCATCGCCGAGGCCGCGGGACCGCGGACGGCACAGCATCAGACGGCCGCTGCGCGGCGGGCCGCATTCCGCACGGAGGAGTCCGAGTAAGTGAGCGTGACGGTACGCGTACCCGCCAAGGTCAACGTCCAGCTCGCGGTGGGCGCGGCCCGCCCGGACGGCTTCCACGACCTGGCCAACGTCTTCCTGGCCGTCGGCCTGTACGACGAGATCACGGTGACCCCGTCCGCCGGCGGCCCCCGCATCACCTGCTCCGGCCCGGACGCCGGCGAAGTGCCCCTGGACCGTACGAACCTGGCGGCCCGCGCGGCCCTCGCGCTCGCCGAGCGGTACGGCCGCACGCCGGATGTGCACCTGCACATCGTCAAGGACATCCCGGTCGCGGGCGGTATGGCGGGCGGCAGCGCGGACGGCGCCGGGGCGCTGGTGGCGTGCGACGCGCTGTGGGCAACGGGCGCCTCCCGGGAGGAACTCCTCGGCATCTGCGCCGAGTTGGGCAGCGATGTACCGTTCAGCCTGGTGGGCGGGGCGGCGCTGGGCACCGGGCGGGGTGAGAAGCTCACGGCGCTGGAGGTCGGCGGGACGTTCCACTGGGTGTTCGCGACGGCCGGGCGGGGACTGTCCACGCCGGCCGTCTTCCGGGAGTTCGACCGGCTGAACGAGGGCGTACGGATTCCCGAGCCCGTCGCCTCGCAGGATCTGCTGGACGCACTGGCGAAGGGGGACGCGGACGCGCTCGCGGCCGCGGTCTCCAACGACCTCCAGCCGGCCGCGCTGTCCCTGTTCCCCGAGCTGGCGGACACACTGGCCGCCGGGCGCGCGGCGGGGGCGCTGACCGGGCTGGTGTCGGGGTCGGGACCGACGACGGCGTTCCTCGCGAGGGACGCCGCCGCCGCGGCACGGATCGCGCGGGCGCTCATGGCTTCGGGCACCTGCCGCTCGGCGCGGGTGGCGTCGTCGCCGGCGCCGGGGGCGACCGTCGTCTGAGACGGCCCGGTCCGTGCTCGTACTCAGACGACGGTTGAGTACGAGCACGCTGCCGCGGCACCCGGGCGCCGCGCGACCGTACCGGCATGAGACCCAGTGATCTGGCCGCGGCCACCCCGGAATCCCGTGACCGGTTCGTCGATCTGCTGAGGGCCGGCTCGCTCGGCGTCGTCGTGCTCGGGCACTGGCTGATGGCGGCCGTGTCCCTGGACCCGGACGGACATGTCCAGGTGGGGAACCTGCTCGCCCTCCAGCCCCGGCTCCAGCCGCTGACCTGGCTGTTCCAGGTGATGCCGGTGTTCTTCTACGTGGGCGGCTTCGCGCACGCACTGTCCTGCCGTTCCGCCCGGCGCCAGACCCCCAAGGCGTACTCGGCCTTCCTGCGCGCCCGGCTGCGGCGGCTGCTGCGGCCGACGGTCGTGTTCACAGGGGTGTGGGGCGCCGCGGCCCTCGTCCTCCAACTGGCCGGGGCCGGTGGTGGATTGCTCGACATAGCGCTGCGGCTGGTGGCCCAGCCGCTGTGGTTCGTCGGGATCTATCTCGCGATGGTCGCCTTCACCCCGCCGCTGCTCCGGCTCCACGAGCGCTGGGGATGGGGCGCGTTCGGCGCGCTCGTCGCGGCCGCCGTGGCCGTCGATGTGCTCCGCTTCGGACCGGGCGTCCCCTACGTCGAGTTCCTGAACTTCGCCTTCGTCTGGCTCGCGATCCACCAGCTCGGATTCCTGCGCGCGGACGGCAGGATCCGCCGGCCGTACCTCCTCGGCGGCGCCGGACTCGCGGGGGCCGTGCTGCTGGTCGCGTACGGGCCCTATCCGCTGTCCATGGTCGGGATGCCCGGAGAGAAGATCTCCAACATGGCGCCGCCCACCCTCGCGCTGCTGTGCCACGGGCTGTGGCTGGTCGGGGCGGTGGAGCTGCTGCGTGTCCCCGTCACACGGTGGCTGCGGCGCCCGCGGGTGTGGCGCGCGGTCGTCACGGCGGGCGGCGTCTCCATGACCGCCTTCCTGTGGCATCTCACGGCGATGCTCGGCGTCTACGGGGTGCTGCTGGCGGCGGGCGTGCGGCTCCCGGCACCCGGCTCGGGTACGTGGTTGGTGCAGGTACCATTGCGGATCGCGGCCGCCGCGATACTCACCGCGGTCCTGGTGGCCCTCTTCCGTACCTTCGAAAAACCGTCGGGCGTACGGGAGTCCAGTGCGCCGCGCGCCTGGGCGGGACCCGCTGCCGCGCTCGGCGTCACCCTGTCCTTGTTCGGGGTGCTGGGCCTGTCGATGGTCGGCTTCGGGGGACTCCTCGAAGGCCGTACGGCCCTGCTGATAGCCGTTCACGTGACCGCGCCCACAGCCGTGACGATGACTCTCGCGGGGTGGCTGCTGGTGGAGCGGGCGGGGCGCGGGCGGGGTGGGGCCGCGTGAAGGCGGCCCGGGGGCTCAGAGGGTGTCGATGGCGGTCAGGTCGATGTCGATGGTGTACGGCACGTCGACTTTGAGGTGATCGTGGTGAATTCCGGTCAAGGCGTACGTGTGGGTGGTCTGGGACAGCTCGTAGACCTGCACGGCCGGGCGGCTGTCCGAGCCGGCCATGTCGACCAGCCAGAAGTGGTCAATTCCCGCTGCGGCGTACTTGTGGGGCTTGGTGTGGCGGTCGCGTGATTCGGACTCCGGGGAAATGACCTCGACGGCCAGCAAGACATCCGTGCCGTTGAAGTGCGTTTGCGCCGGTCCCGTCTTGGCGCTCGCCTTGACCACGGAGATGTCCGGCTCGGGCCCGTTGCGTTTGTCCAGCACGACGGTCATCTCGCGGGCGACCTTCAGCTCGGGCGGCAGGGTGCTGCGCAAGCCACTCACGAGCAGATCGATCGCCGTGAAGTGGAAGTAGCGCTGCGGACTCACGAAGACCAGGCTCCCGTCGATCAACTCGGTGTGCGGCGGGAGATCGGGCAGTGTGAACAGGTCGTCCACGGTGTAACCGTCCATCGGCGGCATCGGCCAGCGAGACTGCTCGGTGGACTCGGCGGTCATGGTTCCTCCCATGGACGGGATTCCTGCTGCCTGTCGTCCACGGTAGCCGCCGTTCCCGGATCACGTCACCACAAAGAGTGACGAGCCCTCGCGCGCCGTCACCCGCCCCGGAGGCCCTACGCTTGAAGGCTGACCGTCCCCCGTGCGCAGGAGTGAAATGGCCGTCAACCTGGTCAATGTCGAGAACATCAGCAAGGTGTACGGCACCCGTGCCCTGCTCGACGGTGTCTCGCTCGGCGTGTCCGAAGGCGACCGGATCGGTGTCGTCGGACGCAACGGCGACGGCAAGACCACCCTGATCCGGATGCTCGCCAAGCTGGAGGAGGCCGACTCCGGCCGTGTCACCCACTCCGGCGGGCTGCACCTCGGCGTGCTCACCCAGCACGACTCCCTCGACCCCGCCGCCACCGTCCGGCACGAGGTCATCCGGGACATGGCCGACCACGAGTGGGCCGGCAACGCCAAGGTCCGGGACGTGCTCACGGGTCTGTTCGGCGGGCTCGACCTGCCGGGGTTCCCGAAGGGGCTCGACACCGTCATCGGCCCCCTGTCCGGCGGCGAGCGGCGCCGTATCGCGCTCGCCAAGCTGCTGATCGCCGAGCAGGACCTGATCGTTCTCGACGAGCCCACCAACCACCTCGACGTCGAGGGCATCTCCTGGCTCGCGAACCACCTGCGCGAGCGCCGCTCCGCGCTGGTGTGCGTCACCCACGACCGGTGGTTCCTCGACCAGGTGTGCACCCGTATGTGGGACGTGCAGCGGGGCACGGTCCACGAGTACGAGGGCGGCTACTCCGACTATGTCTTCGCCCGTGCCGAGCGCGAGCGCATCGCCGCCACGGAGGAGGCCAAGCGGCAGAACCTGGTCAGGAAGGAGCTGGCCTGGCTGCGGCGCGGGGCGCCCGCCCGGACCTCCAAGCCCCGCTTCCGCGTCGAGGCCGCCAACGAGCTGATCAAGGACGTGCCGCCGCCCCGGGACAGCAGCGAGCTGACGAAGTTCGCCTCCTCCCGGCTCGGGAGAACCGTCTTCGACCTCGAGGACATCACCGTTCAGGCCGGACCCAAGGTGCTGCTCAAGCACGTCACCTGGCAGCTCGGCCCCGGCGACCGCATCGGCCTGGTCGGGGTGAACGGCGCCGGCAAGACCTCTCTGCTGCGTGCGCTGGCCGACGCCGCCCGCAGCCAGGGGGAGACGCAGCCCGCCGGCGGCCGGATCGTCGTCGGCAAGACCGTCAAGCTCGCCTATCTGTCGCAGGAGGTCACCGAACTCGACCCCAGCTGGCGCGTGCTGGAGGCCGTGCAGAGGGTGCGGGAGCGGGTCGACCTCGGCAAGGGGCGCGAGATGACCGCGGGGCAGCTGTGCGAGACCTTCGGCTTCACCAAGGAGAAGCAGTGGACGCCGGTGGGGGACCTCTCCGGTGGTGAGCGCCGACGGCTTCAGCTCCTGCGGCTGCTCATGAACGAGCCGAACGTGCTGTTCCTCGACGAGCCCACCAACGACCTCGACATCGAGACCCTCACCCAGCTCGAGGACGTGCTCGACGGCTGGCCCGGTTCGATGATCGTGATCTCCCACGACCGGTTCTTCGTGGAGCGCACGACCGACAGGGTGTACGCCCTCCTCGGCGACTCCACGCTGCGGATGCTGCCGCGCGGCATCGACGAGTACCTGGAGCGGCGTCACCGCATGGAGGAAGCCGCCGCGGCCGCCGCCCCGGCGCCCGTGGCCGCGAAGTCCGCCGTCTCGGCCGCCGACGCCCGTGCCGCCAAGAAGGAACTACAGCGGATCGAGCGGCAGCTGGACAAGATCTCCGAGCGGGAGGCCGGGCTCCACGAGCAGATCGCCGAGCACGCGACGGACTTCGAGAAGGTGGCCGGGCTGGACGCCGAACTGCGGGGACTCGTCGGCGAGCGGGAGGAGCTGGAGCTGCGCTGGCTGGAACTCGCCGAGGACGCGTAGGCGTTCGGCGGGCGGTGCGCACACGGTGCCCGGCGTCGTACACCCCCCGGGTCGGGTACCAGGGAGCGCGCGGGAGCGCTCGGGCGCTCTCGGTGAGGGCCTCGCTCCTGTTCAGGGGCGGGATCCTGCACGTACCCCTCATCAGGCGCGAATGGGCGGGATTTCGGCAATCCGGGGCGCTTCTCACCGGTAAGGGAAGCGCAACGTCGAACAAGCGTGTAGCTTCCGGGGGCATGGAGGGCGGGGGGTGCGCCGGGGGACCTCTGTCCGTGCGGGCCAGTGGGCATCCATAGTGGGCATCCATGGGGGGGACTGGGGGGTTGCTCGATGGGAGTGCGGCTCATGGTGGTCGACGACCACCGGCTGCTTGCCGAGGCACTGGCCTCGGCGCTGAAACTGCGGGGGCACCGGGTGCTCGCCGCGGCGGCGCCCGCCGCGGGCGCGGCGGAACTGGTGATCGCCAGGGCACCCGAGGTGTGCCTGCTGGGCACGGCGACACCCGCCGAGCCCGGGGTCTTCGACCCGGTGGTGCGCATCAAGCGGGAGCGTCCGCAGGTGGCGGTGCTGGTCCTCGGGCCGGTGCCGAACCCGCGGGGCATCGCGGCGGCCTTCGCCGCCGGCGCCGCGGGCTACGTACGCCACGACGAGCGGATCGAGGGCGTCGAGCGGGCGATCATGAAGGCGCGGGCGGGTGAGGCGGCGGTGGCGCCGCAGCTGTTGCAGGGAGCGTTCAGCGAGTTGCTCAACCCGGCGGCGCAGCCGGACGACGAGGGGCAGCGTCTGCTCCAGATGCTCACCCCGCGCGAGGTGGAGGTCCTGGTGCGGGTCGCGGACGGCGAGGACACCCGGCTGATCGCGGCCGGCATGGGCATAGCCCCCTCCACGGCCCGCACCCATGTGCAGCGGGTCCTGATGAAACTGGGCGTCGGCTCCCGGCTGGAGGCGGCGGCCCTCGCGGCGCGCACCGGCCTGCTGGACCGTGCGGGCCCTCGGCCGCCCATCGCCTCGCCGCGGACGGGCTCGGGGACTCCTCAGTAGGGCGAGCCCCTCAGGTGGCGGCAAGGGCGCCGCGGCCGGGGTCCCGAGGGGCCCCGGCCGCCCGCCCGTGTCACTCGGACTTCTCCTTTGGCGTCAGCGGCGGGGCCGCCGGGCGCAGCATGAGCCAGAGCAGGAAGAACAGGCCGAGCAGCAGCATGCCCAGGCCCGTCCACAGGTTGATGTTGACGCCCTGGGCCTTGGCGATCTCGGCGTCGGAGGCCGTGAAGCCCGCGATCATGACGATGACGCCGTAGATCACGAACAGTCCGCCGATGATGCGGCGCAGGTCGAAGATGCGGGCCGCGGTCGCGGACTTGGACTCCAGCTCGGTGACTTCGCGCTGGACCTCGTGCTCGGAGTACTCGGACATGGTTTCTCCATCCTCCCGCGGTCAGATCGAGAACGGGATGTAGCAGGCGGCGGCGAGGACGACCGCGCCCCAGCCCAGCAGGGCCGGCTTGCGGTACCAGGCGTCGTCGCCCGCGGCGGGCGGCTCGGCCATGCCGGGGGACCTGGTGCCGTACACCAGTCCCTGGAGGCTCTCCTGCGGCTTGGGCGCGGTGAACAGCGACACCACCACCATGACGACCGCACCGGCCACGAACCCGGCGATCGCGGAGACGAAGTTGGCGCCCTGGTCGGAGGGGATGCGGATGATGCCGTTCTTGTAGATGACGAAGTAGTTCACCATCGCGGTCACCGTGCCTGCGAGCAGACCCCAGAAGCCGGACTTCGCGGACGCGCGCTTCCAGAACATGCCGACGATGAAGACGACGAACATCGGCACGTTGAAGAAGGAGAACAGCGTCTGGAGGTAGCTCATGATGTTCGAGAACGAGGACGCCAGGAACGCCGTGCCGATCGACGCGAGCACGCCGATCGCCGTGATGAGGCGGCCGAACCGCACGTAGTACAGGTCCTCGCGGTGCTTGACCGCGTACTTCGCCCAGATGTCGTTGGTGAACACGGTGTTGAAGGACGAGACGTTGGCCGCCATGCCGGCCATGAAGGCGGCGAGCAGTCCGGTCACCGCGATGCCGAGCACGCCGTTGGGCAGCAGCTCCTGCATCAGGTACGGGATGGCGTCGTTGTACTGGAGGCCGGAGCCGGGGGTACCGATCTTGGGGACCAGGGCGGCGGCGACCAGACCCGGGATCATCACCAGGAACACGATGAAGACCTTCGGGTAGGCGGCGATCAGCGGGGTGCGCTGGGCGGCGGAGAGGTTCTTCGCGGACAGGGCGCGCTGCACCTCGGCGAAGTTGGTCGTCCAGTAGCCGAAGGACAGGACGAAGCCGAGGCCGAGGACGATCGTCAGCCAGTTCGCGCCCAGCGGGTTGGCATGACCGATGCCGGTGCCGCCCCACGCGGTGGTGAAGTCGTGGCCATGGATCGCGCTGAGCTTGTCGGTCAGCCCGCCCCAGCCGCCGGCCTTCTTCAGACCGAGCACGGTGATGGGGATGAGGGCCGCGAGGATGACGAAGAACTGAAGTACCTCGTTGTAGATCGCGGACGACAGGCCGCCGAGGGTGATGTAGGCGAGGACGAAGAAGCCGGCTACCACGATCGCCACCCACTGGGGCCAGCCGAGCAGTGCCTCGACGACGATCGCGAGGGCGTAGAGGTTCACCCCGGCGATGAGGATGGCGGCGAAGGCGAACAGGACGGAACTGAGCAGGTGGGCCGACTTGTCGAAGCGGAGCAGCAGGAACTCGGGGACCGAGCGGACCTTGGAGCCGTAGTAGAAGGGCATCATCACCAGGCCCAGGAACACCATGGCCGGGATGGCGCCGATCCAGTACCAGTGCACCGTGTAGGCGCCGTACTGGGCGCTGTTGGCGGCCATGCCGAGGATCTCGGTGGCGGCCAGGTTCGCCGAGATGAAGGCCAGGCCGGTGATCCAGGCGGGCAGGGAGCGTCCGGAGAGGAAGAAGTCGAGGCTGGTCTTCACGGAGCGGCGGGCGGCGAAGCCGATGCCCAGGACGACGGCGAAGTAAATCCCGAGGATCGTGTAGTCGAGGCCGTTGGTCGGCAGCCGTAGACCGGCTGCCAGAACGGCGTGGCCGACGGCCGGGTATGTGGGGGTCTGCATGATCACCCGCTTCGTTGCGTGAACCGAACAGTGCGGAACCTACGCCTCAGCATTCGATTTTTGAACAGTTCTGATGATGCCCTTTGTTGGATTGTGATGTTGACTGCTGTGGTGAATCGTGGTTTGTTGTGTTGAGTTATGTTCGAAGAGGGCAGGGTCGTGGACGGGGAGTCCGGCAGTGCAGCAGAAAGGCAAGGCGTCGTGAAGAAGACCTCGACCCGGCTGGCCGACGGTCGTGAGCTCATCTACTACGACCTGCACGACGACACCGTGCGCGACGCGGTGGACCGCCGGCCGCTGGAGCGGACCGTCACGACCTCCGGGATCCGCCGCGACCCGCTGCTCGGCGACTGTGTCGCCGTCGCCTCCCACCGCCAGGGGCGCACCTACCTCCCACCCGCCGACGAGTGCCCCCTGTGCCCCTCCCGGGGGGACCGGCTGAGCGAGATCCCGGACTCCTCCTACGACGTCGTCGTCTTCGAGAACCGCTTCCCCTCGCTCGCCGGCGACTCCGGCCGCTGCGAGGTCGTCTGCTTCACCTCCGACCATGACGCGTCCTTCGCCGACCTGACCGAGGAGCAGGCCCGGCTGGTACTGGACGCCTGGACCGACCGCACCGCGGAGCTGTCCCATCTGCCCGCCGTCGAGCAGGTCTTCTGCTTCGAGAACCGCGGCCAGGAGATCGGCGTGACCCTCGGCCATCCGCACGGCCAGATCTACGCGTACCCCTTCACCACCCCGCGCACCGCCCTCATGCTCCGTTCGCTCGCCGCCCACAAGGAGGCGACCGGCGGCGAGAACCTGTTCGACGCCGTGCTGGAGCGCGAGCTGGCCGACGAGCGGGTCGTCCTGCGGGGTGAACACTGGGCCGCCTTCGTTCCCTACGCCGCGCACTGGCCGTACGAGGTCCACCTCTATCCTCGGCGCCGCGTGCCCGACCTGCTCGCGCTGGACGAGGCCGCCCGCACAGAGTTCCCCCAGGTGTATCTGGAACTCTTGAGGCGCTTCGACCGGATCTTCGGCGACCGGGAGGCTCCGACGCCCTACATCGCCGCCTGGCACCAGGCGCCGTTCGGCGCGAGGCAGGGCGAGGAAGGCACAGCCGTCAACCGTGGCGACTTCGCGCTCCACCTCGAGCTTTTCACCATTCGCCGCACTTCCGGCAAGCTGAAGTTTCTCGCGGGTTCCGAGTCCGGCATGAACGTGTTCATCAACGACGTGCCGCCGGAAGCCGCGGCCCAGCGACTGCGAGAGGTAGCGAGTTCATGAGTGGGAAGTACCTGGTCACCGGTGGCGCGGGCTATGTGGGCAGCGTGGTCGCGCAGCACCTGCTGGAAGCGGGCCACGAGGTCGTCGTCCTCGACAACCTCTCCACCGGCTTCCGCGAAGGCGTACCGGCGGGCGCTTCCTTCGTCGAGGGCGACCTCCGTGACGCCGCCAAGTGGCTCGACCCCTCCTTCGACGCGGTCCTGCACTTCGCCGCGTTCTCGCAGGTCGGCGAGTCGGTCATGAAGCCCGAGAAGTACTGGGACAACAACGTCGGCGGCACGATGGCGCTGCTCGCCGCGATGCGCGAGACGGGCGTGCGCAAGCTCGTCTTCTCCTCCACCGCGGCGACCTACGGCGAGCCGGTCAGCACGCCGATCACCGAGACCGACCCGACCGCGCCGACCTCCCCCTACGGCGCCTCCAAGCTCGCCGTCGACCACATGATCAGCGGTGAGGCGGCCGCGCACGGCCTGGGCGCGGTGTCCCTGCGCTACTTCAACGTCGCCGGCGCCTACGGCAGCTGCGGTGAGCGGCACGACCCGGAGTCCCACCTGATCCCGCTCGTCCTCCAGGTCGCGCAGGGCAGGCGGGAGGCCATCTCGGTGTTCGGCGACGACTACCCGACGCCGGACGGCACCTGCGTCCGCGACTACATCCACGTCGCGGACCTCGCCGAGGCCCACCTGCTGGCCCTGGACGCCGCCACCCCCGGCGAGCATCTGATCTGCAACCTCGGCAACGGCAACGGCTTCTCGGTGCGCGAGGTCATCGAGACCGTGCGTCAGGTCACCGGGCATCCGATCCCGGAGGTCGTGGCCCCGCGCCGGGGCGGCGACCCGGCGGTCCTGGTCGCCTCCGCGGCCACCGCCCGTGAGCGGCTGGGCTGGAACCCGTCCCGCGCGGACCTCGCGGGCATCGTCGCGGACGCCTGGGAGTTCGCGCAGAGCGTCGCAGGGGAAGAGTAGATGGGCGTACGCGAGGGGTTCACAAAGCTGTACGGGACGGCTCCGGATGGCGTCTGGGCGGCACCGGGCCGGGTGAACCTGATCGGCGAGTACACGGACTTCAACGA
The DNA here is from genome assembly GCF_040644655.1 of Streptomyces sp. NPDC046931. Lineage (NCBI taxonomy): Bacteria > Bacillati > Actinomycetota > Actinomycetes > Kitasatosporales > Streptomycetaceae > Streptomyces > Streptomyces sp. NPDC046931. The sequence continues at coordinate 147,874 of NZ_JBEYWX010000004.1, read as the reverse complement.
GGGGTTCGTGATGCCGTTCGCCCTGCCGCACACGGCGCTCGCCGCGGTCTCCCGCCGCACCGACGGCGTGCTGCGGCTGCACTCGGCGGACATCGGGGGACCGGTCGTCGAACTGCACGTCGACGAGCTCCGGCCGCGGACGGACACCGGCTGGGCCGCCTACCCGGCGGGCGTCGTCTGGGTGCTGCGTGCGGCGGGCCACCCGGTCACCGGCGCCGACCTCCATCTGTCCTCCACGGTGCCGACGGGCGCGGGACTGTCCTCGTCGGCGGCGCTGGAGGTGGTCACCGCCCTCGCGCTGAACGACCTCTACGGGCTCGGCCTGACCCGACCCGAGCTGGCGAAGCTCGCCCAGCGCGCCGAGAACGACTTCGTGGGCGTGCCGTGCGGCGTCATGGACCAGATGGCGTCGGCGTGCTCCACACAGGGCCACGCCCTGCACCTGGACTGCCGTGACCTGTCCCTGCGCCAGATCCCCTTCGACCCTGCCGCTCAGGGCCTCGCGCTGCTCGTCGTCGACACCCGGGTGAAGCACGCGCTGGGCGACGGGGCGTACGCCGAGCGGCGCGAGGGCTGCGAGGAGGGCGCACGGCAGCTCGGGGTCTCGCATCTGCGGGACGTCGCCTACGAGGACCTTCAGGATGCGCTCGCGCGCCTGCCGGACGAGCGAGCGCGCCGCTATGTGCGCCATGTGGTCTCGGACGACCACCGTGTCGACCGGGTCGTCGCCCTGCTGGACACGGGCGACATCCGGGCGATCGGGTCCGTGCTGACGGAGGGCCATGTCTCCCTGCGGGACGACCTGCGCATCTCCTGCCCGGAGCTGGACCTGGTGGTGGACACGGCGAACGCGTCCGGCGCACTGGGTGCCCGGATGACGGGCGGCGGCTTCGGCGGCTCGGCGATCGTCCTGACGGAGGCCGCCGACGCGGACACGGTCACGAAGGCGATCGAGGAGGCGTTCGGCGCCGCCGGTTTCACCGCGCCCCGGGTGTTCCCGGCGGTGCCGTCGGCAGGGGCCCGGCAGCTCGGCTGAGCTTCTTGGTCAGCGTGTACTCCGTGATCCCCGGCGGATAGTCGGGGATCACGCACACCACCTCGTAACCCTGCTTCCGGTAGAACTCCGGGGCCTGGAAGTCCCAGGTCTCCAGGCGCGCGGCCAGGCAGCCGCGCTCCTCGCGCGCGACGCGCTCCGCCTGAGCGAGCAGACGCGTGCCGAGGCCCGCACCGCGGTGGTGCTCGTCCACCCACAGATAGGCCACGTACAGCCAGCTCGCCCAGGTGTGGCCGACCAGTCCGCCCGCCAGATCCCCTGCCGCGTCGAACGCCCAGACATGCAGCGGGACTTCGCGCTCCCCCGGCGTTCCGCGCAACGCGCGCAGCACCGGCGAGGCCGCCGTGTTCGCCTCCAGCAGCCGAGCGCGGAGCAGATCGCGCCGCTCCTTGTCGACTTCTGTCTCGATACGAAACATGCGGCACACCATAAACGCCCTGGACAACCAGTTCTGCAAAATTCCTTCCGCTCCAGGCCGACGGCCCTACCCTGTGAACAGCGCCGGTGGGGGCCGGTGCTGATCAGGGGGCGAGACAGTCGGGTACGACGCCCGGGGTGGGGTAGCTGTTCCAGCACGGCGGCGGCCGTGTGGCTGCGGTGCCCCGTCCCAGCGGAAAACCGGGGAGCATTCCGGGCGCCGTACTCGCGCCGGTCGTCCCCCGAGCAGTGGGGGTTTTCAGTGGTGCGCATCCGAGTCCTGGTCGTCGACGACCACCGTATCTTCGCCGAGTCGCTCGCGGCCGCCCTGGCCGCCGAGCCCGATGTCGAGGTGTCCGCGGCCGGCAGTGGTCCGGCCGCTCTGCGCTGCCTGGACCGCGCGGCCGCGGAGGGCCGCAGATTCGACGTGATGCTCGTCGACGCGGACCTCGGCGGCAATCTGCCGGGCTCTCGTCCCGCGGTTCCCGTCCAGGAGGCCAACGAGGACGGGCTCGTCGACGGCATCTCACTCGTCGCCGGTGTCCGCTCCGGACAGCCCGGTGTGCGGATCGTCGTCCTCGCCGAGAAGGACGACCCGCGCCGGGCCGCCGTCGCCCTTCAGGCGGGCGCTTCCGGCTGGGTCGCCAAGGACTGCTCGCTGTCCCGGCTGCTCACCGTCATCCGGGGCGTGTTGCGCGACGAGACGCACCTTCCGCCCGCCCTGCTCACCGGTGTCCTGCGCGAGCTGACCGCGGCCCGCAAGCACCGCACCGAGAGCGAGCGGCTGGTGGAGTCCCTGACGCCCCGAGAGCGGGAAGTGCTGCGGTGTATGGTCGCCGGGCTCGGCCGCAAGGCCGTCGCCGAGCGGCTGTTCCTGTCCCCGCACACCGTCCGCACCCATATGCAGAACGTGCTGGGGAAGCTGGGCGTCCACTCCACCCTCGCCGCCGTCGCCCTCGCCCGCCGTGCCGGGGTCGGGCCGGTCGACCTAGCCGGGGATGTTGTCGAACGGGGCGGTCAGCTGGCGTAGCAGCGCGGCCAGTTCACCGCGCTGGGCCGAGCTCAGCTCCGACAGGATCGCGCGCTCCTGGTCGAGCAGTCCGGCGAGCGCCTGGTCCGCCCGGTCCCGGCCCTCGTCGGTGAGGCGCACCAGTACGCCCCGGCGGTCGCTGGGATCGGGCAGCCGCTCGACCAGGCCCTTCTTCGCCAGGCGGTCGATGCGGTTGGTCATCGTGCCCGAGGTGACCAGTGTCTGGGTCAGCAGCTGGCCGGGGGAGAGCTGATAGGGGGTGCCGGCCCGGCGAAGCGCGGTGAGAACGTCGAACTCCCAGGGCTCCAGACTGTGCTCGGAGAATGCCAGCCGGCGCGCACGGTCCAGGTGCCGGGCCAGCCTGCTCACCCGGCTGAGGACCTCGAGCGGTTCCACGTCGAGGTCCGGGCGCTCTCGGCGCCATGCCGCGACCAGCCGATCGACCTCGTCCTCCATGACGATCAGTGTAGTGGTTGTGTCGACATGAAGTCTCTTGATGTGGAGTCTCTTGACGTCGAGATAGCTGGATACGAGGATGACCTTGCGTGCGGAGGCGTCGTCAAACGGGGGCGACGCCTCCGTACGCGGACGTCGAGCCGTTCACCACGAGGAGGCCCTGCTATGCCCGCCGCGCCCACCTGGGACCCCGCGCAGTACCTGCGCCACGCCGGTCACCGTGCCCGCCCCTTCGTCGACCTGCTCGCCCGCGTCCCCACGTTGCCCGACAGCCCGCCCCGCATCGCCGACCTCGGCTGCGGCCCCGGCAACGTCACCGTCCTGCTCGCCGACCGCTGGCCCACCGCCCACATCACCGGCTACGACAACTCGCCCGAGATGCTCGACCGGGCCCACACCCACCACGAAGGCCCCACCGCGGATGGGGGTGCCTCCCTGTTCGAGCGAAGCCGAGAGCTTGGGGGAGGCCGCCTCGACTTCGCCCACGCCGACGCCCGCACCTGGACGCCCGCGGAGCCGTACGACCTGATCATCAGCAACGCCACCCTGCAATGGGTGCCCGGACACGCCGGCCGCTTCCCCGACTGGGTGGCCGCGCTGAAACCGGGCGGCACCTTCGCCTTCCAGGTGCCCGGAAACTTCGACTCCCCCAGCCACCGGCTGATGCGGGAGCTCGCTCACTCCGCCCGCTGGAAGGACCGCCTGGCCGGGACCCTGCGCCATGACGACGCCGTGCTCACTCCCCACGCCTACCTGGAGCACCTCACCGGCCTCGGCTGCGAGGCGGACGTCTGGGAGACGACGTACCTGCATCTGCTCCAGGGCGAGGACCCGGTCCTGGACTGGGTGAAGGGCACCGGACTGCGGCCCGTCCTCACCGAGCTGGGCGACGAGGCGGAAAAGTTCCTCGCCGACTACCGCGCGGCCCTGCGCGAGGCGTACCCGGCCGGCGGCCACGGCACGGTGTTCCCGTTCCGCCGCATCTTCGCCGTCGCCACGAAGGGGGCCTGAGCCGTGCTGGCCGCCGTCGACCACGTCCAGCTCGCGGCCCCGCCCGGCTCCGAGGAGCTGCTGCGGGCGTACTACGGCGATGTCCTGGGCATGGCCGAGATCCCCAAGCCGCCGGTGCTCGCGGGGCGCGGTGGCTGCTGGTTCCAGGCGGGGGCCGTGCAGCTGCACCTGGGGATCGAGGAGGACTTCCGGCCCGCGCGGAAGGCGCACCCGGGGCTGCGGGTGACGGACATCGAGGCGTACGCCGCCCGGCTCGCCGCGCATGGAGCGACGGTGACCTGGGACGGCGACCTGCCGGGCCACCGGCGCTTCTACTCGGAGGATCCGGTGGGGAACCGGCTGGAGTTCCTGGAGCCGCTGGCTACAGACGCCTGAGAGCGTCCAGCGTGATGTCGAGGTCGATGTCGATGGCGAACGGCTCGGCAGACATGGGATTCGTCCCATGAACGGGATTCTCGGACCGTGTACCCACCGTAGCGGGCGAGACCGACAAAGCTCATCACATCGGGTGATCAGGGACCCCGGGCGTCAGCTCTTGCGATGACCTATCAGCCGAGGCTTCGGCTCCAGACCGTCCAGCCCGTGCCACGCCAGATTCACCAGATGCGCCGCGACCTCGGCCTTCTTCGGGCGGCGCACATCCAGCCACCACTGGCCCGTCAGCGCCACCATGCCCACCAGCGCCTGCGCGTACAGCGGGGCCAGCTTCGGGTCGAAGCCGCGGCTCTTGAACTCGCGGCCCAGGATGTCCTCCACCTGCGTGGCGATGTCCGAGATCAGGGACGCGAAGGAACCCGTCGACTGCGGGATCGGCGAGTCACGGACCAGGATGCGGAACCCGTCCGTGTACTCCTCGATGTAGTCCAGCAGCGCGAACGCCGCCTGCTCGCACAGCTCCCGCGGATGCCCCGCCGTCAGCGAGCTCGTCACCATGTCCAGCAGGCGCCGCATCTCGCGGTCGACCACCACCGCGTACAGGCCCTCCTTGCCGCCGAAGTGCTCGTACACCACCGGCTTGGAGACCCCGGCCTTCGCCGCGATCTCCTCCACCGACGTGCCCTCGAACCCCTTCGCGGCGAACAGCGTGCGACCGATCTCCAGCAACTGCTGACGGCGCTCCGCCCCGGTCATCCGGGTGCGGCGGGTCCGCCGCGGCTTGTCGGTGCTGGGAGTGCTGGAGGAGTCGGTCGCCACGCTGTCAATCATGCCGTGCCGGCGGTCGCCTTCCCGCGCCGGGAGCCCTTCCCCTCGGTGCTGCGGCGGGAATCGATACGCGAGCGTGACGGCCAGCGCACGTCGTATGCCCAGCCCAGCTGCTCGAACCAGCGGATGATCCGCGCCGAGGAGTCCAGCTGGCCCCGCTCCACCCCGTGCCGCGCCGACGTCGGATCCGCGTGGTGCAGGTTGTGCCACGACTCGCCGCACGACAGGACCGCCAGCCACCACACGTTCCCCGACCGGTCCCGGGACTTGAACGGGCGCTTGCCGACCGCGTGACAGATGGAGTTGATCGACCAGGTCACATGGTGCAGCAACGCCACCCGGACGAGGGATCCCCAGAACAACGCCGTGAAAGCGCCCCACCAGGACATCGTCACCAGACCGCCGATCAGCGGCGGCAGCAGCAGCGACAACACCGTCCACAGCACGAACTGGCGGGAGATCGCCCGCAGCGCCCGGTCCTTGATCAGATCCGGCGCGTACTTGTCCTGCGGCGTCTGCTCCTCATCGAACATCCAGCCGATATGAGCCCACCACAGGCCCTTCATCAGCGCGGGCACCGTCTCCCCGTAACGCCAGGGAGAGTGAGGGTCGCCCTCGGCGTCCGAGAACTTGTGGTGCTTGCGGTGATCGGCGACCCAGCGCACCAGCGGCCCCTCCACGGCCATCGACCCGGCGATCGCCAGAGCGATCTTCAAGGGCCGCTTCGCCTTGAACGAGCCATGGGTGAAGTGGCGGTGGAAACCGATCGTGATGCCGTGACAGCCCAGGTAGTAGAAGAAGACCAGCAGACCCAGATCGAGCCAGCTCACACCCCATCCCCAGGCCAGCGGCACCGCGGCGACAAGCGCCAGGAAGGGGACGGTGATGAAGAGCAGCAGGGTGATCTGCTCGATCGAGCGCTTCTGCTCGCCACCCAGCGTCGCCGAGGGCAGCGCGGTGTCGTCGTTCGCCTCCGGGGCGTCTTCGATCACATCGGAGCTTGTGGTCATGGGCGTCCCCTGTGGGGTCGAGGGTCGAGGGTTGAGGCAGGTGCCCGGGATACGGACCCAGAGGGCTCCCCGGATCCGACGGAGACCTTACGCTTCCGTAACCTACGGCGTCGTAAGTATGGCAGCGCGCCGCCCGGCGGCAAGAGCCCCTGAGGCTGCGCGTCAGCGTGGCCACCTATCCTTGGAGTCGGTCGGACAGCGCGGTCCGCTCTGTTTTCTTCCCGGATGCCCGGCCCGTATGCGGCACCCGCCGCGCGGCACCGCTCCGGGTCCCCTCCCAGATGAGCTTCAACACTGCAAGGAGCCGCACCTGTGAGCAGTGCCGACGACCAGACCACGACGACCAGCAGCGAGCTGCGCGCGGACATCCGCCGACTGGGTGATCTACTCGGCGAGACCCTCGTCAGACAGGAGGGCCCCGAGCTCCTGGAACTGGTCGAGCGAGTCCGCCGGCTGACCCGCGAGGACGGGGAGGCCGCCGCCGAGCTGCTGCGCGGCACCGAACTGGAGACCGCCGCCAAGCTGGTACGTGCCTTCTCGATCTACTTCCACCTGGCGAACGTCACCGAGCAGGTGCACCGCGGCCGCGAACTGCGCGCCAAGCGCGCCGCCGAAGGCGGACTCCTCGCCCGCACCGCCGACCGGCTCAAGGACGCCGACGCCGAGCACCTCCGCGACACCGTCCGCCACCTCAACGTCCGCCCCGTCTTCACCGCGCACCCCACCGAGGCCGCGCGCCGCTCCGTCCTCAACAAGCTCCGGCGCATCGCCGCGCTCCTGGAGACCCCGGTCCTGGTCAGCGACCGCCGTCGCCACGACACCCGGCTCGCCGAGAACATCGACCTCGTCTGGCAGACCGACGAGCTCAGGGTCGTCCGCCCGGAACCCGCCGACGAGGCCCGCAACGCCATCTACTACCTGGACGAACTGCACGCCGGCGCGGTCGGCGACGTCCTGGAGGACCTCACCGCCGAACTGGAGCGCGTCGGCGTCAAGCTGCCCGACGACACCCGCCCCCTCACCTTCGGCACCTGGATCGGCGGCGACCGCGACGGCAACCCCAACGTGACCCCCGAGGTCACCTGGGAGGTGCTCATCCTCCAGCACGAGCACGGCATCAACGACGCGCTGGACATGATCGACGAGCTGCGCGGACTGCTCTCCCAGTCCATCCGCTACACCGGCGCCACCGACGAACTCCTCGAGTCCCTGAAGGCCGACCTGGACCGGCTGCCCGGCATCAGCCCCCGCTACAAGCGCCTCAACGCCGAGGAGCCCTACCGCCTCAAGGCGACCTGCATCCGCCAGAAGCTCGTCAACACCAAGAAGCGCCTGGCCAAGGGCACCGCACACCAGCCCGGGCGGGACTACCTCGGCACCAACGAGCTCCTGCACGACCTGCGGATCATCCAGACCTCCCTGCGCACCCACCGCGGCCACCTCTTCGCCGACGGCCACCTCGCCCGCACCATCCGCACCCTCGCCGCCTTCGGTCTCCAGCTCGCCACCATGGACGTCCGCGAGCACGCCGACGCCCACCACCACGCCCTCGGCCAGCTCTTCGACCGGCTCGGCGAGGAATCCTGGCGCTACGAGGACATGCCCCGCGAGTACCGGCACAAGCTGCTCGCCAAGGAACTGCGCTCCCGGCGGCCCCTGGCCCCCACCCCCGCTCCCCTCGACGCGGCCGGCACCAAGACCCTCGGCGTCTTCGAGACGGTCAAGCGGGCCCTGGACGTCTTCGGCCCCGAGGTCGTCGAGTCCTACATCATCTCCATGTGCCAGGGCGCCGACGACGTGTTCGCCGCCGCCGTCCTCGCCCGCGAGGCCGGCCTGGTCGACCTGCACGCCGGCTGGGCGAAGATCGGCATCGTCCCGCTCCTGGAGACCACCGACGAGCTCAGGGCCGCCGACACCATCCTCGAGGACATGCTCGCCGACCCCTCCTACCGCCGCCTCGTCGCCCTGCGCGGCGACGTCCAGGAGGTCATGCTCGGCTACAGCGACTCCTCCAAGTTCGGCGGCATCACCACCTCCCAGTGGGAGATCCACCGCGCCCAGCGCCGCCTGCGCGACGTCGCCCACCGCTACGGCGTGCGCCTGCGGCTCTTCCACGGCCGCGGCGGCACCGTCGGACGGGGCGGCGGCCCGACCCACGACGCGATCCTCGCCCAGCCCTGGGGCACCCTGGAAGGCGAGATCAAGGTCACCGAACAGGGCGAGGTCATCTCCGACAAGTACCTCATCCCCTCCCTCGCCCGCGAGAACCTGGAACTCACGGTCGCCGCCACCCTCCAGGCATCCGCGCTGCACACCGCCCCCCGCCAGTCCGACGAGGCCCTCGCCCGCTGGGACGCCGCCATGGACGTCGTCTCCGACGCCGCCCACGCCGCCTACCGCAGGCTCGTCGAGGACCCCGACCTGCCCGCCTACTTCTTCGCCTCCACCCCCGTCGACCAGCTCGCCGACCTCCACCTCGGCTCCCGCCCCTCCCGCCGCCCCGACTCCGGCGCCGGACTCGACGGGCTGCGCGCCATCCCCTGGGTGTTCGGCTGGACCCAGTCCCGGCAGATCGTCCCCGGCTGGTTCGGCGTCGGCTCCGGCCTGAAGGCGCTGCGCGAGGCCGGCCTCGACACCGTGCTCGCCGAGATGCACGAACAGTGGCACTTCTTCCGCAACTTCGTCTCCAACGTGGAGATGACCCTGGCCAAGACCGACCTGCGGATCGCGCGCCACTACGTGGACACCCTCGTACCCGACGAACTCAAGCACGTCTTCGAGACCATCCAGGCCGAACACGAGCTGACCGTCCGCGAGGTCCTGCGGATCACCGGCGGGAGCGAACTGCTGGACGCCCAGCCCGTCCTCAAGCAGACCTTCGCCATCCGCGACGCCTACCTCGACCCGATCTCCTACCTCCAGGTCGCCCTGCTCAAGCGCCAGCGCGACGCCGCCGCCGACGGCGCCGAACCCGACCCGCTGCTCTCCCGCGCCCTGCTGCTGACGGTCAACGGCGTGGCGGCCGGACTGCGCAACACCGGCTGACACGCCCCTGAACACGACAGTGCCCCCGAGCCCCGCACGGGCCCGGGGGCACTGCCGTGCCATAGGTCAGCCCCGGCCGGCCGCCCTGCGGCGGACCACCAGGTAACCGCCCGCGGCGACCAGCGCCGCCGCGGCCCCGGCCAGCGCACCCACCGGGGCAGCGCTGCCGGTCTCGGCGAGATCGCCACCCCCGCCCTGAGGCGACGGAGCCGACGACACCGCGGCGGACGCACCGGGCGACGCGGACGACGCCGCACCAGTCGACGCGGCCGGAGACGGCCCGCCGGACACCGGGGCGGACGGCGTCGCGCTCGCGGACGGCGTCGCGCTCGCGGAGGGGCCACCGCCCGGCCCCGAACCCTTGCCGTCGCCGCAGTCCGTCCAGAACACCTTGTGCTTGGCGGCGCCCTTCTCACCGTCGAAGTTCCAGAACAGCTTGTAGTGCCCGTCGGGCAGCGACAGGTCCTGCGTACGGCCGTGGCCCCCGGAGTCCAGGGTGAGGGCACCCGACTTCACCGTCTCGCCCTTGGTGGCGGCGGTCGGAGCCCAGGCCTCGATGTGCCAGTCGACCTGCTGGACGCCGTCGAACCCGAAGGCGTCGAGGTAGAACGTGCAGACGTGCGGTTCGTTACGGCGCAGCTCCTCGCCGGTCGAGGCGTCATGGATCTTCACCGTGCCGTTGTCGCCCGGGGCCGTCGCATGGGCGGAGGGAGCGGACAGCAGGGCCGCTGAGGCGGCGGCGACGAAAGCGCCGGAGAACGTGAGGGTACGCATGGGCAGTCCATCTTCGAGAAAGGCCGACGGAAGATGTGGAGGGGGCGGCTCAGCTTCCGGCCCAGCCCGGCGACGGGTCAATCACGAACGCACAACACATGGACCTTCCACAGACATGGAAGTCGCCCGAACACCCTCAGAGCACCACGAACGCGGCCGTCAGCAGCGCGATCCCCGCCCCCGCCAGCACCCACGCCGCACGCACCAGCCGCAACCCGCCCGCCACCACGACCGACGCCAGCAACAGCGCCCCGCCCAGCGGAATCCACGCATACAGGATTCCCGCCGGGCCCGACCGCACGACGTCGTCCGAATCCGGCTTCACGACCACCGTGTACGTCTGCCCCTGCTGCACCGCGACCGTCTGACGGATCACAACCCTCGCGCGCGGCCTCGCCCCGGCCGACAGAGGAGTGAACGGACCACTGCACGTGTCCTCCCCGCACCGGGTCACCTCCACCGTGCCCCGCTCACGGCCCTTGGTCAGCATCACGTACTGCGCGGTGCCCCAGGAACCCCAGACGCCGGCGATCAGGATCAGCGCGGCGACCGTACCCATCGCCGCGAACCGCCCGAGGCGCAGCACCGCGACCGAGCCCTGGCTGGAGGAGGCAGCAGAAGGCATGGCCGCGATCCTTGGCCATGCCGCTGTGCCCGGTCAACTCCGGCACCGCCCCGCGGACCGACAAGTCAGGAGTTGTACGTGCTTTGCGCCCGCTCCAGCCCCTCGATCACCAGACACTCCACCCCGTCCGCCGCACGGTCCACGAAGTAGTCCAGCTCCTTGCGCTCCGCCGACGAGAAGTCCTTCAGCACGAAATCCGCGACCTGCATACGCCCCGGCGGACGCCCGATCCCGAACCGCACCCGGTGATAGTCCGCCCCCATCGCCTTCGTCATCGACTTCAGCCCGTTGTGCCCGTTGTCGCCGCCGCCCAGCTTCAGCCGCAGCGTCCCGTAGTCGATGTCCAGCTCATCGTGCACCGCCACGATGTTCGCCACCGGCACCTTGTAGAAGTCCCGCAGGGCGTTCACCGGACCACCCGACAGATTCATGTACGACATCGGCTTCGCCAGGATCACCCGACGGCTCGCCGGACCCGGCGGACCGATCCGCCCCTCCACTACCTGCGCCTGCGCCTTGCCCGCCCGCTTGAACTTCCCCCCGATCCGCTCCGCCAGCAGATCGGCCACCATGAACCCGACATTGTGCCGGTTCATCGCGTAATCAGGCCCCGGATTCCCGAGACCCACAACCAGCCAGGGACCGCCCGCGTCGGTCGTCACGTCCATGTCTCCTTGATACGCGCCAGCCGCTGCCCCTCCCGGGAACAGCGGCTGACAAAACGATGACGGTGAGGATCAGGCCTCGGCGGCCTCTTCGCCCTCGGCCTCCTCGCCCGCCGGCGCCTCCTCGGCCTGCGCGGCCAGGACCTGCAGCACGACCGCGTCCTCGTCGACGGCCAGCGTCACACCGCTCGGCAGAGCGATGTCCTTGGCGTGGACCGAGGCACCGGCCGCCAGACCCTCGACCGAGACGGTGAGCGCCTCGGGGATGTGCGTGGCCTCGGCCTCGACCGGCAGCGCGTTCAGGACGTGCTCCAGCAGATTGCCACCCGCGGCGAGCTCGCCCTCGGTGTGGACCGGGATCTCGACGGTGACCTTCTCGCCGCGCTTCACCAGCAGCAGGTCGACGTGCTCCAGGAAGCCCTTCAGCGGGTCACGCTGCACGGCCTTCGGGATCGCCAGCTCGGTCTTGCCGTCGATGTCCAGCGAGATCAGGACGTTCGGCGTACGCAGCGCCAGCAGCAGGTCGTGACCCGGCAGCGTCAGGTGCAGCGGCTGCGTACCGTGCCCGTAGAGCACACCCGGAACCTTGCTCTCACGACGGATACGACGCGCGGCACCCTTACCGAACTCGGTGCGCGTCTGGGCGACGAGCTTCACCTCGGACATCTTCACTCCTCGTAGAAATCAGCGAACGAACGTGGTCACCCGGCCACGAACGGCCTGCTACGAAGAGCGCGTCGATTACGGACCGCCGTACGCATGAGTACGGCCTCCCTCGCCGAGCAACTCGAGCAGTCTACTCGGAGGGGAGGCCGCACCCAAAAGGATCATCAGCCGGACACCGTCACCGGCCGGACACCGTCACCGGCCGAGCGGCATCACCGCTCGTGCACCGTCCGGCATCACTGCTCGTCGAACAGACTCGTCACCGAGCCGTCCTGGAACACCTCGCGCACCGCCCTCGCGATCGTCGGCGCGATCGACAGCACCGTGATCTTGTCCAGCTCCAGCTCACCCGGCGTCGGCAGCGTGTTCGTGAACACGAACTCACTCACCTTCGAGTTCTTCAGACGGTCCGCCGCCGGACCGGACAGCACACCGTGCGTGGCCGTCACGATCACGTCCTCCGCACCATGGGCGAACAGCGCGTCCGCAGCCGCACAGATCGTGCCACCCGTGTCGATCATGTCGTCGACCAGGACACAGATCCGGCCCCGCACATCACCGACGACCTCGTGCACCGTCACCTGGTTCGCCACGTCCTTGTCGCGCCGCTTGTGCACGATCGCCAGCGGTGCACCCAGACGGTCGCACCAACGGTCCGCGACCCGCACCCGGCCCGCGTCCGGCGACACCACGGTCAGCTTCTCGCGGTCCACCTTGTGACCCACGTAGTCCGCCAGCAGCGGCAGCGCGAACAGGTGATCCACCGGCCCGTCGAAGAAGCCCTGGATCTGGTCCGTGTGCAGATCCACCGTGAGGATGCGGTCCGCACCCGCCGTCTTCATCAGGTCCGCGATCAGACGCGCCGAAATCGGTTCACGTCCCCGGTGCTTCTTGTCCTGCCGCGCGTAACCGTAGAAGGGCACAATCACCGTGATGGAGCGGGCCGACGCGCGCTTCAGCGCGTCGATCATGATCAACTGCTCCATGATCCACTTGTTGATCGGAGCCGTGTGGCTCTGGATCAGGAAGCAGTCGGCGCCACGCGCCGACTCCTGGTAGCGGACGTAGATCTCACCGTTCGCGAAGTCGAAGGCCTTCGTCGGGACGACCCCGACATCCAGCTGGTGGGCGACCTCCTCGGCAAGCTCGGGGTGGGCGCGGCCGGAGAAGAACATCAACTTCTTCTGGCCGGTCGTCTTGATCCCGGTCACGACACTGTCTCCTCAGAGGTGTTCTCAGCTCGGCGCCAAGGGGCCTCGCAGCCCACGTCCGCGGGATGCGATCCGCCGTCTCGGCTGGTGGGGGTGCGGGTGTGCACTTATCACGGTACGCCGTGTCAGACGCACCTGTTTCCGCTCAGTCTTCGCCCTCCGGCTCCCGGGAAGCCGCCTCGGCCGCCTTCGCCGCCGCGCTCCCCGGACGCTTACGAGCCACCCAACCCTCGATATTCCGCTGCTGACCACGGGCCACGGCCAGCGAACCGGGCGGCACGTCCTTCGTGATCACGGACCCCGCGGCGGTGTACGCACCGTCCCCGACCGTGACAGGAGCCACAAACATGTTGTCCGAACCGGTACGGCAGTGCGACCCCACCGTGGTGTGGTGTTTGTCCTGTCCGTCATAGTTCACGAACACGCTCGCCGCACCGATGTTCGTGTACTCACCGATCGTCGCGTCGCCCACGTACGACAGATGCGGCACCTTCGTGCCCTCACCGATGGAGGCGTTCTTGGTCTCCACATACGTACCGACCTTGGACCTCACGCCCAGATGCGTACCGGGCCGCAGATACGCGTACGGGCCCACCGACGCCTGGGGCCCCACGACCGCGCCGTCGGAGACGGTGTTGTCCACCCGTGCCCCCGCGCCCACCCGGGTGTCCTTCAGCCGCGAGTTGGGTCCGACCTCGGCCCCCTCACCGATATGCGTGGCCCCGGTCAGCTGTGTCCCCGGCTGCACCACCGCGTCCTGCTCGAAGGTGACCGTCACATCGACCCACGTGGTCGCCGGGTCGACGATCGTGACCCCGGCCAGCATCGCCTCGGTCAGCAGCCGGTCGTTGAGGATGCGGCGCGCCTCGGCCAGCTGCACCCGGTTGTTGATGCCGGCGATCTCCCGGTGGTCGCCCGCCACGGACGCGCCGACCCGGTGCCCGGCCGACCGCAGTATGCCGAGCACGTCCGTCAGGTACTCCTCACCCTGGCTGTTGTCGGTCCTGACCTTCTTCAGGGACTCGGCGAGAAGCTGCCCGTCGAAGGCGAAGACCCCGGAGTTGATCTCACGGATCGCGCGCTGGGCGTCGGAGGCGTCCTTGTGCTCGACGATCGCGGTGACGGCACCGGTGCCGTCCCGGACGATACGGCCGTAGCCGGTGGCGTCGGGCACCTCCGCGGTGAGCACCGTGACGGCGTTGCCGTCCTCCTGGTGCGTGCCGGCCAGGCGGCGGAGCGTTTCACCGGTGAGCAGCGGGGTGTCTCCACACACGACGACCACGGTTCCGTCGACGGACCCGCCCAGCTCCTCCAGGGCCATCCGGACGGCGTGGCCGGTGCCGTTCTGCTCGGTCTGGACGGCCGTGCGGACACCCGGGTCGATCTCGGCGAGATGGGCGCCGACCTTCTCCCTGGCGTGGCCCACGACGACGACGAGGTTCTCGGGCTTCAATTCGCGTGCGGCGGCGAGCACATGACCGACGAGGGAACGGCCGCAGATGTCGTGCAGGACCTTGGGTGTGGCCGACTTCATACGGGTGCCCTCACCCGCTGCGAGAACGACGACGGCGGCCGGGCGGATGGCGCTCACGGGGATGCCCTTCGGCTTCATGGGGTGGGGTGGACATCCGCAGGATACCGGGGTGTTCCTGGGGGGACATGAGAGCGGGCCCTGACGGTGCTGTCAGGGCCCGGAGCGAGGTCTTGTGTGCTGTGGCTCCCCCGCAAGGATTCGAACCTTGTCCTGCTGGTACCAAAAACCAGTGTGCTGCCAGTTACACCACGGGGGACAGCGCCTCAGACCTTACCGGAGACGTGCCTGCGCGTGGGCCACGATTCCCTCCCACCAGCCCTCGATGCGGTTGTACAGATGAGCGCTCTTCGCCACGGCGATGACCAGGCAGCCGTGGTAGTCGTCCCCGGTGTTCTTGCGGACCGTCTTGGGGTTGTGCTTCTTGAGCGTCGGTTTCGCGAAGGCCGACACGTCGACGCCGGCGATGTCGGCCCAGTAGCGCTGTGCGGCCTGCACATCGGCGGACTCGTGGATGAGTACGCGGAAACCCAGGCGCTCCCGGTCCACCTCGAGCAGGTCGAGCCACGCGAGGTAGGTCTGGACCACCCCCGGGTCGCTGTTGACGAAGATCGCCCGCTCGCGTCGGTCGTAAGGCTTGCTCTTCGACCCTTCGGCCCAGTAGAGCGCGACTCCCGCCAGAAACAGCTCGCGGTCCGTCAGCGCTGCGATCTCGCGGAACGCCGCGAACTTGGTTTTCCTGCGGTCATCGTGCTCCGCGGCGCGGCGCCTCGCCAGTCCCTCGCGCATGAGGGCTTGCTGTTCCTCCGGGGTATAGCGAGGTTCGGGCCTCGGCAGATCCCGCACCCACAGCGAGACCGAGCTCCTCGAGCACCCCAGCTCCGCCTCGATCCGGTCGTACGTCCAGCCCTGGAGGCGTAGTTCCCGTGCCCTCGCGCGGAGGTCGTCCTTGGCGTTCGGGCGCCTCGTCCAGGACGGTGGGGGCTCGCCCTTCACCAGCCGGCTGAGGATGTCGTTGTTGAAGATCTTCAGCTCGTCGCGGATCTGGCGAAGGCTGTAGCCGGCCCGTCGCAGTGTCACCGCCCGCTCCCTGAGGCTCTCGAAGTCCGCGTACTTGCCCTGTGCGTGTGCCATGGGCATAGCCTCGGGGCGGAATCCGGGCTTCCAGGGTCGAACGGTGTGCGATTCAGCAGTTCGAGGGATTCCGGACGGTTTCGCTTCTGTTCGATTACGGGGTGTGGTGTGACGCGGCAGCCGAAACTCACCGGAAAACCCCCGCCCCGCGCCCGTAGGCTGGAGCCATGACCAGGACGGGGGAAGTCCGCACAGGGGCCGGGGAAGGCCCCTGGTGGTGGGCGCGGTGGCGCAGTGCCGTGCTCGACATCTCGCTCGCCGCGCTGTCCGCCGTGGAGTGCGCGGTCGAGGGGATCCAGTTCTCGCGGGACGCCGGCCTGCCCGTCCCCGTGGGGATGGCGTTCGGGCTGTTCGCCGGTGTGACCCTGCTGCTCAGGCGCCGGTGGCCGGTCGCCGTCGTACTGGTGTCCATCGCGATCACGCCCGCCCAGATGGGGTTCCTGATGGGCGTGGTGGGGCTGTACACCCTGGCCGCCTCGGAGCTGCCCCGGCGGATCACCGCCGCCCTGGCGGGCATGTCGTTCGCCGGGATGTTCATCGTGACGTACGTGCGGGCCCACCAGGGGCTGGTTCGGGGGGATCTGTCGATCGCCGGCGGGTTCATCCCCTTCCTGTCCGTCACGACGGCGCTGGGCATGACGGCCCCGCCGGTCCTGCTGGGGCTCTACATCGGTGCCCGGCGGCGGCTGATGGAGAGCCTGCGGGAGCGGGCGGACTCGCTGGAGCGGGAGCTGATGCTGCTCGCGGAGCGGGCGGAGGAGCGGGCCGAGTGGGCGCGCAACGAGGAGCGGACCCGGATCGCCCGGGAGATGCACGACGTGGTGGCGCACCGGGTGAGCCTCATGGTCGTGCACGCGGCCGCGCTCCAGGCGGTGGCGCGGAAGGATCCCGAGAAGGCGGTCAGGAACGCCGTGCTGGTGGGGGACATGGGGCGGCAGGCGCTGACCGAGTTGCGGGAGATGCTCGGAGTGCTGCGGACGGGGGATGGGGCCGTGGGACGGCCTGCCCGGTCCACGGTGCCGTTGGCGGCCGTGGGGGCGGCGGCCGCGGCGGCGTCGCGGGTTTTCGAGGACTCCTCCGAGGGGCCGTGCCTGGCGGAGCTGGAGGAGCTGATCGGGCAGTCGGCGGCGGCCGGGATGGTCGTGAACCTGTCGGTCGAGGGCGAGGCGCGGTCGTACGCGCGTGAGGTCGAGCAGACCGCGTACCGGGTGGTACAGGAGGCGCTGACCAACGTGCACAAGCATGCGGCGGGCGCGAAGACGCATGTGCGGCTCGCGCATCGTGCGGCGGAGATCGCGATGCAGGTGGAGAACGAGCCGCCGCCGGAGCCGGGGTCGGCTCGGGAGGCGCGGCTGCCCAGTGGGGGCAATGGCCTGGTGGGGATGAAGGAGCGGGTCAGTGCGCTGGGCGGGGTGTTTGTGTCGGGGCCTACGGATGCGGGTGGCTTCCGGGTGTCGGCGGTGATTCCGGCGGAGGCGGCGTAGCGGGGGTGCGGGGCTCGTACGGCCGGTCGCGGTGCGGGTGGTGCCGGTGGGCATCTGGTCGGCGGGGGTGCCGTTGGGCATGCGGGCCGCGGGGGTGCCGGTCGGCGCGGGCCTTCGGCGTCACCGTCACCCGGCGGTGAGGCGGACCGGCTCGATGCCCGTCAGCAGGGTGGTGAGGCCGTGGTCGATGTCGGGTCCCAGGTACCAGTCGCCGGTGTGGTCGAGGGCGTAGACGCGGCCTTCGGTGTCGATGGCGAGCAGGGCGCGGCTGTCGGATTCCTCACCGAGGGGGCAGACGTCGGTGTCGAGGGCGCGGCCGAGGTCGCCGAGGGTGCGGGCCATGTGGAGGCCGTGCAGGGGGTCCAGGTGGAGGGCGGCGGGAGAGAGCTGCCGTCCGGGGCCCTGTGCGGTGATGCGGAGGTCGCCGAATTCCGCCCATGCCTCGACGGCCGCGGGGAACACGGTGTGCCGGTGGCCCGCGGGGGAGGTGTGCTCGCGCAGGGCGTCGGCCCAGACTTCCGCCTGTCTTATGTTCCAGCGGCCGGGTTGCCAGCCGGCGGCGCGCAGTGCGGCGTCCACGGGGACGGAGAAGCGTGTGCTTGAGGAGCGGTCGGTGTGCATCTGCCCTTCGTTCGTCGAGTGCCGTGGACCGGCGCGCGTGCGCCGTCGTGCGGTGTGTACGTGGTGTGTGGTGTGTGGGGGGCGAGGTGTGCGGTGGTTCGGGGCCGGGGGGAGTGTCAGCCCTGCGCCGTGGGGTCGACGATGCGTACGCCGAAGTGGTTGCTGAGGGCGGTGCAGGCACGGCAGGGGGCGGCGAAGCTGCCGTGCAGCGGGTCGCCGTCCTCGCGGATGCGGCGGGCGGTGAGTTTGGCCTGCTTGAGGGCCTTGCGGGCCTCGCCGTTGGTCATCGGCTTGCGGGAGGCGCGTTTGCTGCGGGCGGCGTCGGCGGCGGTGATGTGGCGGGAGATGAGGATCGCTTCGGCGCACCGCCCGGTGAAGCGGTCGCGCTGGCCGCTGGTGAGGCTGTCGAGGAAGTCCTGGACGAGCGGGTGCAGGGCGGGTGGCTGGTCGCCGCGTGCGGCGGTGCCGGTGAGGGTGGCGCCGCGGACGGAGAGGGCGGCGGCGACGGTGGGGAGTATGCCGTCGCGGCGGTGACGGAGGGTGGGGATGGGGGCCGTCCCGGTGGTGCTCCAGCCGATGCGCGGGTCGTCCGACGTATCTGTTTGTGTCGCGTTCATGGGTCGTCTTCCCCTCCCTTACATCCCCCGGGCGGGACACAGACTGCCAAATGCCGTGCCCGGTGCGGAAGCTGGGGCGCCGCGACACGCCAGGGCTTCGGCTCACCGTCACATCTGTGTGACGGCTGGTCACGGTACCGGGCGGGCCGTCGGCCGGGGTGCCACCGGTGGCCCGATGACCTGTGTCGTCGTACCGCATAGGCTGTCGATGTCCGCCAACGACACCGCCGTACAGGCCAGACAGAACGCCGCAGGGGGCAACCGTCATGACGACAGGTCGGCTCGGGCTGGGGGTACCTCCCGGCCGTCAGGCCGGAGGGCAGGCCGCGCCGCCCAATGCGGCCTACGCGGGCCAGGTCGTGCACTTTCCGGACCCGGTCCGGGCCGCTCGTCATCCGGGCGGGGTGCGCGTGGACGAGTACGGCTACCCGGACTTCTCGCTCTACGCCCGTGCGGCAGCGGAGATCGCGGAGCCGCCGGAGGGTTTCGGCGTGGACGAGTTGCGGCTGACTGACTATGTGTCGGCGAACGCGGCGCTCGCGGCGTCCGGGCACGAGCTGTGGGACACGGTTCCGGCGGTGGCGACGCCGCACGGCTGGACATGGCACCACGTCCGCGGGTCGCGTCGGCTGGAGCTGGTCCCGGTCGAGGTGAAGGCTTTGCTTCGGCACCACGGCGGGATCGCGACCACGGGTGTCGACCAGGACAAGCGGGGGACGCGGCCGTTGCAGGAGACGAGGCCGGCGCACTTCGGGCTGCCGAAGTCCTCGGTCGCGGTGACGGAGCAGCAGGTTCAGGGCGTCGAGGAGGATCTGGGGTACCGGCTGCCGGGTGCCTACCGGTCGTTCCTGAAGGCCGCGGGTGGTTGTGCGCCGGTGGGCGCGGCGCTGGACGTGGGGTTGGGGCTGCTGGTCGACCAGCCGTTCTTCACGGTGCGGGACGAGGCGGCGGTCAACGACCTGGTGTACGTGAACAAGTGCCTGCGGGACCATCTGACGAAGGACTATCTGGGCGTCGCTTTTGTGCAGGGCGGTCTGCTGGCCGTGAAGGTGAAGGGTGACCGCATCGGTTCGGTCTGGTTCTGTGCGTACGACGACGCGCGTGATGTGGATGCGTCGTGGACGCCGGCCGAGCGGGCGGAGCGGCTGTTGCTTCCGTGTGGCGACGACTTCGACGCGTTCCTGGCGCGGCTCGCGGGCAATCCGCCGGAGTTGGAGACCGTGGCGAATCTGATGGTGGACGGCGGGTTCGCGCGTGTGATGCCGGTGTCGTCGGTGTCCGGGGCAGGGGAGTGAGTTCGGGCCATGGTGACGTTCGCGCAGGCGCAGGAGCGCGCGGAAGAGTGGATCAACGGGGACGTTCCGTCGTACCTGCATCGTGAGGTGCGCGTACGGGAGTTCGGGCTCGGGTTCGTGGTGTGGGCGGAGGACCGGGCCGGGGGGCCGCGGTCGGACGGGGGCGAGCAGCGGCTCGTCATCGCCCGTGACAGCGGTGAGGCGACGCTGTGGCCGGGGCTGCCGGTGGGTGAGGTGATCCGCCGTTACGAGGAGGAGTACGGAGCGAGGGAGACGGCGGCGCGGCAGGTGCCGGCGCCTGCCGCCCGGGGCGATCTGAACCAGACGTCGTTTCTGCTGAGTCCGCCGGAGTGGCTCCAGCAGGAGGCGGACCGGAGGGGGGCCCCGGATCGGCCGCTGGGTGGCGGGGCGCCGTCCGCGTCGCCGTCCGGTGCGCCCGCGGGGGCGCCGGCAGGCGCCGGGTCGTCTCCGGCCGCTGCCGCGAACGCGCCGGCCGCGCCTGCCGCTGCCGCCGCTCCCGGGTCCTCGGGGGCTGGAGTCCCGGGGGTCCCGGGTGCGACACCCGCGACGGCGTGGCCCGCGGCCGGGGGCGAGGACGAGATACGGGACGCGGTACCCGGCGTGCCTGAGGGGGCGACGCCGTGGGCGGGGACCGACACCAACGCCGACGGGGGCGAGGACCGTTCGGTACCGCTTCCGGCGACCGTGATCGCGCCCCCGCTGAGCGACGCCGACGACGGTACGCCGCCGCCCGCGTCCGCGCCGGACGCGAAGACCCCGTTGCAGGGCGCGCCTCAGGGGGTGCCTGGTGTGCCTCAGGGGGTACCGGGTGTGCCTCAGGGTGGGCCTGTGCCGCAGGCCCGGCCTGGTGTGCCGCAGGGGCCGCCTCCGCGTCCGGGGCCGCCGCCCGGTGGCCCGCAGGCTCCAGGTGTGCCGCAGGGGCCGCCTCCGCCTCCCGGACCGCCGCCGCCCGGTGGCCCGCAGGCTCCAGGTGTGCCGCAGATCCCGAACGTGCCCCAGGCTGCGGACGGTTCGCCCGCGCCCGGGCGTCGGCTCGCGCCGAACGCCGAGGACATCGCCGACGCGGCGACCAGCAAGGCGGCGCCGCCGCGGGCCGCGCGCGCGGGTGGTGCGCCGCCTCCGCCGGGCGCTCCTGGCGCGCCGGGGGCGCGGCCGGGTGTCACGCCGCAGCCGTCGGCGCCGGGCGCTCCCGCGGGCGGCTACGTGCCCACACAGCTCGTCTCGCAGCTCGGCCCGGAGGGCCCCGGCGCCGCGGTGGCCCCGGGTGCACCGCTGCCGGGTGCGCCGCAGCCGTCGACCGGCACGCCGGGTGATGTGCACCACGCGGCCACGATGCTGGCCGGTCCGACCGTCGGTCCGGGTGTGCCCCCGGGCACCCCGGGCGCGCCCAACCCTCCGGGCCCGCCCAACGCTCCGGGTGTGCCGGGTGCTCCTGCGGCTCTCGGTGTGAAGGCCGCATCCGGGATCCCGGCTGCCCCGGGCGCCCCGGGCGCCCCGGGGGTCCCGGGGGTCCCGGGGGTCCCGGGGGTCCCGGGGGTCCCGGGGGTCCCGGCGGCTCCCGGCGCCCCGGTCGGCCCCGGTGCCGTGCACCATGCCGAGACCGTGCTGGCCGGGCCCCCTGTGGGAGGTCCGGGGGTGTCCCCGCCGCCGGGGGGTCCGGGTGCGGCGCCCGGGGCCCCGGAGCCGGTGCCCGGGCCGCAGCCGTCGTACGGTTATCCGCAGGGCGTGCCGACGGTCGGCCCCGGCTATCAGGCCGTGCTGCGCTACCGTGCGCAGGACGGTTCCGAGCAGCAGCTGATCCGGCGTTCGGCGCCGGGCACCCCGCACCCGGAATGGCAGATCTTCCATGAGCTGCGCGCCCTGAACGTCCCGCCGGACCAGGTGCTCGAGCTGCACACGGAGCTGGAGTCGTGCGAGCTGCCGGGCGCCTACTGCGCGCGGATGATCCGGGAGAACTGGCCGCAGGCCCGGATCGCCAGCATCGCCCCGTACGGCACCGACCATGCCTCGCGCCGGCAGGGCATGCAGCAACTGCTCGCGCACCAGGGTGAGTTGCATCAGGTGGCGGACGGCCCGGCGCGTCCGGGTCCGGTGCGTGCGCCACTGCCGCCCTTGCAGCCCGCGCCGCCGATCCCGCCGGAGGGCATCGCGCAGGAACTGGCTGCCGCCTTCGGGCCGGGGATCTTCCGGTTCGAGCAGGCCGCGGTCTCCCGGCAGGGCGTACCGCCGATCGTGGCGCAGCTTCTGATGATGGCGGGACTGCCGGTCGACATGGGTCCGTTCTTCTGGGCGCAGGCCCAGCCGGGCCGTCCGGTGCCGACGCTGGCCGAACTGGCGCAGGAGCGCGGGTTGCAGCCGGCCGCGGACGCGGGCTCGTACCTCGTCCTCGGCAGCGACTTCGGCAAGGCGATCTGTGTGCAGTACGGGACGGCGAACATCGTCGCGGTGCCGGTGGAGGCCGGGCCCGGTGGTGTTTCCGTACCGCCGCAGTACGTGAACACGGGGCTGCCCGAGTTCGTGCGCTGCCTGGCGCTGCTCGGTCGGATGTGGCGGCTGAGGTACGGGCTCAATCAGGAGCAGGCGGGCCGCTGGACCGTCGATTTCCAGGCGCAGCTGGCCTCCCTCGATCCGGCGGCGCTCGGTTCGCCGGACAGCTGGTGGTCGGTGCTGCTCGAGCAGATGTGGGACGGTCTGCTGTGACAATCCTCCGCTGACGCTCCGTCAAGGGCCGGGCCCGGTCGCCGTACTCCTTCGTGCGACCGGGCCCGGCCCTTTTCCGTTCCCGTTTTCGGGCCGTTTTCGGGCCGCTTCTGGGCCGCTTTCGGTCCGTTGCCGGGCCCGCTTCTGCTTCCGCTTGTGTGTCCGGGTGCGCGCCGAGCGGTTGTTGTGCCGTGTGCGCGCCGTGGTGTGCGACGGCGTGTGGGGCCCCCGGTGCGACCGCGCGCGCGATACCCCGCGTGCACCTCCTGACTCATCCCTGTCCATTGCTTATGCGCGGAGTGTCGTGTTATGAACACTTCCGTCTGATCCATAAGGATGTGCGCGAATCGTCGCTTCGTGTGGGTCAGGTGGAGAGGGGTTCCACGATGAGCAGCGCATCGGGGTCGCCGCACGGCTTTGTGTCCGTGCGGCGCGGCTACCGTCCCGACCAGGCCGACGCGTATACCGCGGCCCTCTCGCGGGAGCGTGACGGCGCCTGGGAGAGGGCCGCCCGACTGACCGTGCTGGCCAAGGACATGGAGGCCGCACTGGCGCGGCTGCACGAGACGGTGGCGCAACTGCCCCCGCAGACCTATGAGGCCCTCGGCGACGGGGCCCGTCGGGTGTTCGGCCTGGCGCAGGAGGAGGCCCAGGCCGTGCGGGAGGGCGCCCGGCGGGACGCGGCGCAGCTGGTCGCGGAGGCGGAGGAGGAGGGGCGGCGGGTGCGCGAGGCCGCGCAGGCGTACGCCGACGAAGTGCGCGGGGAGGCCGAGGAGCGGATCCGTACCCGGCTGCTGGCGGCCCGTGCCGAGGCCGACGAGGTACGGGTCGCGGCGCGGCGCGAGGTCAAGGAGGGGCGCGCGCAGGCGCTCGCCGCGTTGCGGGAGGTACGGCAGCGCACCGAGGCCCTGCTCGTCGGTCAGGAGCGGGAGCAGGCCGAACTGTGGGAGGGCGAGGAGCGCGCGGAGGCCGAACGGCTGGCGCGGCTGGAGGCGTGGGAGGCGGAACGGGTGGAGCACGCGGAGGCCGCTTTGGCGGAGGCGGAGCGGGCGCTCGCCGAGGCCGGGGAGTCGGCGCGGCGGGTGCAGCGGGACGCCCAGGCGCGTGCCGCGGAGCTGGTCGCCGAGGCGCGGCTGCGGGAGGACCGTATCGCGCGCGAGACGGAAAGGGTTTTGCGGGAGCACGGCGAGGCGTGGGACTGCGTCCAGGCCCAGATGGACCATGTGCGCAACAGCCTCGCCATGCTGACGGGCCGAGCTCCCGCGGAGTAGGGCGCCCATCAGGCCTATCGGGCTCCACCAGCCCTATCAGGCCCCATTAGGCCCGTCAGGCCCCGTCAGGCCCCATCAAGGCCCCACGAGGCTCAATGAGGACCAATGAAGACCAATGAAGACCAATGAGGGCCAATGAGGGCCCGCGAGGACCGACCCCGCGGGCGCCGTCTCCCCCGCTCGGTGATCACCTATCTCTGCGGACCGCCCCCGCCAGGATCCACCCCTCCACCGCCTCGTACTGCCGGCGCTGCTCGGCGGCCTGGCGGCGGCCGGAGGCGATCGTGCCCAGCCAGCCGTAGGCGAAGCCCAGGGGAATGGAGACCAGGCCGGTGGTGGTGAACGGGAACCAGTTGAAGTCGGCTTCGGGGAAGGCCGACGAGGGCGAGCCGGACACCAGGTTGGTGCCGGTCATCAGGACGAGGACCGTCAGCGTGCCGCCGACCAGGGTGCACAGCAGTCCGGTCCGGGTGTAGCGGCGCCAGAAGAGGCCGTACACCAGGGCCGGTGCGATCGCCGACGCGCCGATGCAGAAGGAGAGCGTCACCAGCGGCTGAAGGCTGCGGTGCTGGACGAGGGCGGCGAGCAGTATCGCCGTGACGCCCACCGCCAGCGCCGACAGACGTGCCAGGGCCATCTCACGGCGCGCCGGCATCTCCTGCACGCGGGCCGCGAACACGTCGTGCGCCAGGGAGTTGGCGCAGGCGAGGATCATCCCGGCGACGGATGCCAGCAGGGTCAGGAAGACCGCCGTGGCCACCGCGGTGAACAGCACCGTCCCCGCGGTGGACACGGTCGCCCCGAACGCGGCCCGGGTGCCCAGCAGATAGGCGGTGTTGCCCTGAGGGTCGGCCGCCGCGATGGTCTCGCGCCCGATCAGAGCGGTCGCGCCGAATCCGATCACGGTGATCACCGGTACGAACAGGGCCACCGAGGGCACCGCCCAGGACAGTGAGCGGCGTACCTGCCGGGCGCTGTTCGCCGTGTACATCCGCATGGTGATGTGCGGCAGGCAGGCGCCGCCGAGCACCACCGTCAGCTCAGAGGTGATCATGTCGAGGCGGGGGGCCGGTCCGCCCGCGAACTCCAGGCCCGAGTGCAGGAAGGCGCTGCCGACCCCGCTGTTGCCGGCGGCGGCCGCGAGCAGCGCGCCCGGGTCCCAGTCGAAGCGGCGCAGCACCAGAGCGGCGACGGCGAAGCCGGTGCCGAGCAGCATCACGATCTTCATGATCTGGATGAGGGCGGTGCCCTTCATGCCGCCGATGGCCGCGTAACTGATCATCAGGGCGCCGAGCCCGATGATGCAGCCCGTCTTCACGGAGTCGCCGGAGAACCCGAGGAGGAAGGCCAGCAGGTCGCCGGTGCCGGCGAGTTGGACGAGCATCATCGGCAGCAGCGCGGCGAGGGTCACCCCGCAGGCGGCCGTGCGCACCGCCCGCCCCGGCATGCGGCGCGCCAGCACGTCGCCCATGGTGAACCGGCCCGCGTTGCGCAGGGGTTCGGCCAGCAGGAACATCAGCAGCATCAGCGACAGGGCCGTGCTCAGCGCGAGGACGACGCCGTCGTAGCCGGTGAGCGCGATGATCCCGCTGGTGCCGAGCACGGTCGCGGCGGAGATGTAGTCCCCGGCGATGGCGAGGCCGTTGCGCATCGGGGACAGGGAGTTGTAGCCGGTGTAGAACTCGTCGAGGTCGTCGCGGTCGGGTCCGGTCATCACGCACAGCAGGAGCGTGATCGTGGCGACGGTGGTGAACGCGACCAGCGACATGGCCTGCGAGGAATTGCTGAACCCGGTGAATCCGCCGGCCGGGTTCGCCCCGCTCGCCGTGCTCATCGTGCCGAGTGCGCTCGTTGCGGTCATCGCATGGTCTCCTGCCTGGCGTCCAGGCTGGCCTGCCTACGGATGCGGTCGGCGATCGGGTCGACGGTGTGGCGGGCGGTGTACTCGTAGACGCCGATCGCCAGGCAGGCGACGGGGACCTGGAGCAGGCCCAGCAGCAGGCCCGTGGTCAGACCGCCCGAGACCTCGGTGGTCATGAACGACGGCGCGAACGCGGACAGGATCAGGAACAGCGTGAAGTAGCCCAGCGCGGTGAGCGTGGCCACGCGGCGCTGCCAGCGGTAGGCGGTGCGCAGCACCCGCAGGTCGCTGTGGTGTCCGAGTGGCGGGTGGCTCGGTGGCCGCCGCCGGACCTGCTCGGCGGGCGGCGGCTGCCAGGGGTAGGTGGGATACGACGGTGGTGAGTGGTGCGGAGGAACGTGTTCGGGGGACGAGTACGGCGACCGGAATGCATCGGACATCCGGTTTCTCCTTGCATGGCTCGGGCCTGTGGCGGCGGACCGCAGGGAGCGGTGGGCGGCGACGCACGCTACTCGCGGCGATCGGCCCTGTGCGGGCTTTTCACCAAACTGATCGGTCGGTATGCGCTTACTTCCCCGACTACTTCTTGGACCGCCGCCTCGGCTGTGCCGTCACCGGTGTGTACTTCAGTCCCGGCTGTCCGGGGCGTCCCGGATCAGAACCGGGAAGCGGCGCGGTGCCACGCACAGCAGGACCACGAAGGCGAGTGCGGCCGCGCACGAGGCGCCCAGGTACACCGCGTGCACCGCGGCCGCGATCGCCCGGCGTGTCGTCTCGGCCGTGGTGCCGGTGCCGAGGCCCCGAGTGACCGAGTCGAGGTCGCCCGTGCCGCCCAGACGTGCGGACAGCACGCCGTTGGCCACGGCGCCGAACACCGACGCCCCCACGGTCTGGCCGGTCTGACGGCAGAAGAGGACCGAAGCGGTCGTCGTGCCGCGTTCCGCCCAGCCCACGGTCGACTGGACGCCGATGATCAGCGGAAGCTGGAAGAGGCCGAGCGCACCGCCCAGCAGGAGCATCAGCAGGGTGGGCTGCCAGGCCTCGCCGGGGTACGGCAGGAAGGGGAAGGCCAGCAGGAGCAGCGCCGCGGTGCCGATACCGAGCATCGCCGTGTCGCGGAAGCCGATGCGCCGGTACACGTGCTGGCTCAGCGCGGCGGACACCGGCCAGCTCACCGTCCAGACGGACAGCACGAATCCCGCCGTGAGCGGGGCGAGTCCGAGCACCGCCTGCGCGTATGTCGGCAGGAAGACCGTCGGCGCCACCATCAGCAGGCCCAGCGCGCCGAGCGCCAGATTGACCGCGGCGATCGTACGGCGCTGCCACACCCACCCGGGGATGATGGGCTCCGCCGCCCGGCGTTCGACCGCCACCACCACCGCGAGCAGGGCGAGGCCCGTGCCGAACAGCGCCAGGGAGGGCGCCGACAGCCAGGGCCAGGCCACGCCGCCCTGCACCAGCGCCGTCAGCAGCACGCCCCCGCAGGCGAACACCGTGAGCGCGCCCGCCCAGTCGATACGGGGCCGGGCGCGCGCCGCGCGGTGGGGCTCGTGCAGATGGCGGACGATCAGCCAGAGCGCGAGCGCCCCTATCGGCAGGTTGACGAGGAAGATCCACCGCCAGTCCGCATAGGCGGCGAGGATCCCGCCGAGCGCCGGACCCGCGATCGCGGACACCGCCCACACCGTGGACAGCTTGGCCTGGATCTTCGGGCGTTCCTCGAGCGGGTACAGATCGGCGGCGAGCGTCTGGACCGTGCCCTGGAGCGCGCCGCCGCCCAGGCCCTGCACGATACGGAAGGCGATCAGCGCTCCCATGTTCCAGGCGAGCGCGCACAACAGCGAGCCGAGCAGGAAGACGGAGGCGCCCGCGATCAGCACCGGCTTGCGGCCGAAGGTGTCGGAGAGCTTGCCGTAGACGGGCAGTGTCACCGTCACGGCCAGCAGATACCCCGAGAACAGCCAGGAGAAGACGGAGAAGCCGCCGAGGTCGCCGACGATCTGCGGTACGGCGGTCGCCACGATCGTCGAGTCGAGCGCGGCGAGCGCCATCGCCAGCATCAGCGCGGCGACCACGGCACCACGCCGGTCGGTTCCGGTGCGCCGTGCGGTGTCGCGTAGAGCGGGTTTCGTACGGTCCACCGGTTTCCCCTCCCCAGGGCCTGTTGTCCGCCGCACGCAAGCTTCCCACTTGACCCTGACGCGGGGGGAGGGTGGAGGCTCGGTCCGCCGGGGGGTGGAGCCGACCCTGAGAAAGGGTCCACCCGTCGGTGGACGGCCCTTAGGGGTATCTCCGCATTGTGGCCCGGGGTGGTTTCGTCCCGACGGAGGAGGAGCGGGCGGCGGACCGTCCTTAACCTGGCTTTACGCCGCTGGGGAGCGGTCGGCACGCACGGGGGTCGTGCCGGCCGCAGCGGAGAGGGTGGGGTTTTCCCCAGTGGAAGACGGGGCCGGGCACCAGCGCGGACTGGACCCCTCCGCCACCAGACTGGTCGACATCGCCAGTCATTCCTTCGGCCACGGGGCGCGGTTGCACGCGTCTCGTGGCATGTCACCCGACGCGGCACCGCACGTCTGATTCGCAATGAGTCCTGTTCACAACGAGTCCTAGTCGTAATGGAAAGAGGAGATTTGTCATGACATCGGCCGTAACCATTCCCAGGCACGGGGGCACTGGAGGGCGTACGGCCGTTGCCGCGCGAGCGCGACAGGTCGTCAAGGCGTACGGGGCCGGGGAGACCCGGGTCGTCGCCCTCGACCACGTCGACGTGGACATCGCCCGCGGTCACTTCACCGCGATCATGGGTCCCTCCGGGTCCGGCAAGTCCACGCTGATGCACTGTCTCGCCGGACTCGACACCGTGACCAGCGGTCGGATATTCCTCGACGAGACCGAGATCACGGGCCTGAAGGACAAGAAGCTCACCCAGCTGCGCCGGGACCGGATCGGCTTCATCTTCCAGGCGTTCAACCTGCTGCCGACGCTGAACGCGCTGGAGAACATCACGCTTCCCATGGACATAGCGGGCCGCAAGCCCGACCGCGCCTGGCTGGAGCGGGTCGTGGAGACCGTCGGCCTGGCGGGCCGCCTCAAGCACCGGCCCGCCCAGCTCTCCGGCGGTCAGCAGCAGCGCGTCGCCGTGGCCCGGGCCCTGGCCGCCCGCCCGGAGATCATCTTCGGTGACGAGCCCACCGGGAACCTCGACTCCCGGGCCGGCGCCGAGGTGCTCGGCTTCCTGCGCCGCTCGGTGGACGAGCTGGGCCAGACCATCGTCATGGTCACCCACGACCCGGTCGCCGCGTCCTACGCGGACCGGGTGCTGTATCTCGCCGACGGCCGGATCGTGGACGAGATGCACCAGCCGACGGCGGATCAGGTCCTGGACCGGATGAAGGACTTCGACGCCCGGGGGCGCACGTCATGACCGTGCTGAAGACATCGATGCGCAACTTCTTCGCGCACAAGGGACGCATGGCCCTGTCGGCCGTCGCGGTCCTGCTGTCGGTGGCGTTCGTGTGCGGCACGCTCGTGTTCACCGACACGATGAACACGACGTTCGACAAACTGTTCACGGCGACCGCGTCCGACGTCACGGTCAGCGCGAAGGACGCCTCGGACACCGGCGAGACCCGCTCGGGCAACGGCAGGCCGCCCACCATGCCCGCCTCCGTGCTCGGCGAAGTGCGCGGGACCGACGGGGTGAAGTCGGCGGAGGGCACGGTCTTCTCGACCTCGGTGACCGTCGTCGACACGGAAAAGCGGAACCTGTCGCCGAAGAGCGGCGCGCCGACCATCGTCGGCAGCTGGAACGGCAACGACGCCCGCACCATGAAGATCACCGCCGGCGCTGCGCCGCACGGCTTCGGTCAGGTCATGGTCGACGCGGACACCGCCGACCAGCACCACCTGCGGCTCGGCGACGAGATCGGCGTGATCAGCGCGGTCGGTACGCACACGGCGAAGATCTCGGGCATCGCCTCGTTCACCGTCACCAACCCCGGTGCCGCGGTCTTCTACCTGGACACGAGGACCGCCCAGCAGACCCTGGTCGGGAAGACGGGCGTCTACACGAACGTCAATGTCACCGCCGCCTCCGGCGTCAGCGACGCCCGGCTGAAGCGGGACGTGGCGGCGCGGCTCGGCGGCGGTTACAAGGTGCAGACCGCCAAGGAGGTCGCCGACGCCAACCAGAAGAGCATCAGCAGCTTCCTGAACGTGATGAAGTACGCGATGCTCGGCTTCGCCGGGATCGCCTTCCTCGTCGGCGTCTTCCTGATCATCAACACCTTCTCCATGCTGGTCGCCCAGCGCACCCGTGAGATCGGCCTGATGCGGGCCATCGGCTCCTCACGCCGGCAGGTCAACCGCTCGGTGCTGGTCGAGGCTCTCCTGCTGGGTGTGTTCGGCTCGGTGCTCGGCGTCGGCGCCGGCGTCGGCATCGCGATCGGGCTGATGAAGCTCATGGGGTCGATGGGCATGAATCTGTCGACCGACGACCTGACGGTCGCCTGGACGACTCCGGTGATCGGCCTTGCGCTGGGTGTCGTGGTCACGGTGCTGGCCGCGTACCTGCCTGCCCGGCGTGCCGGGAAGGTCTCCCCGATGGCCGCGCTGCGCGACGCGGGCGCCCCCGTGGACGCCAAGGCCGGCCGGCTGCGGGCCGCGCTCGGACTGGTCCTCACCGGCGCCGGCGGCTGCGCCCTGTATGCGGCCGCCGCGGACGACCGGGCCAAGGACGGCTCGCTGTGGCTCGGGCTCGGCGTGGTCCTCTCGCTCATCGGCCTCGTCGTCGTCGGCCCGCTGCTCGCGGGCGGGGTGGTCCGGGCGCTCGGCGCGGTCGTGCTGCGGGTCTTCGGCCCGGTCGGACGCATGGCCGAGCGCAACGCGCTGCGCAATCCGCGCCGCACCGGTGCGACGGGCGCCGCATTGATGATCGGTCTCGCACTGGTGGCCTGCCTGTCCGTGGTCGGCTCCTCGATGGTGGCCTCGGCGACGGAGCAGCTCGACAAGACGGTCGGCACCGACTTCATCGTGCAGTCGGACAGCGGCCAGCTGATCACTCCCCAGGCGGTGCGGGCGATGAAGTCGACGCCGGGCCTGAAGCGGGTCACCGAGTACAAGGTGCTGGACGTCTCGCTGACCACGCCCGACGGCAGCACCACCACGAAGGAGACCGTCAACGCCGCGGACCCGACGTACGCGCAGGACCTGCGTACCAAGACGGTCGCCGGCGACCTCGCGGACGCCTACCGGCCCGACTCGATGTCCGTCTTCGAGGGCTTCGCCGAGAAGCACGGCATCCGGCTCGGCTCGAAGGTCGCGGTCGCCTTCCGGGACGGCAGGACGGCCCATCTCACGGTCCGCGCGATCACCAGCGACGACGTCGTGATCGACAAGGGTGCGATGTATGTGTCGATCGCGACGGTGGCGAGGTACGTCCCGTCCGACAGGATGCCGCTCGACGTGCTGGTCTTCGCCTCGGCCAGGGACGGGCAGCAGGCCGCCGCGTACACGGCGCTGAAGTCGGCGCTGCACGACTATCCGCAGTACACGGTCCGTGACCAGACCGACTACAAGAAGGCGCTGAAGGACCAGATAGGCCGGCTGCTGAACATGATCTACGGTCTGCTGGCCCTTGCGATCATCGTGGCGGTCCTGGGTGTGGTGAACACGCTGGCGCTGTCGGTGGTGGAGCGCACACGGGAGATCGGCCTGATGCGTGCGATCGGCCTGTCACGCCGCCAGCTGCGCCGGATGATCCGGCTGGAGTCGGTGGTGATCGCCCTGTTCGGTGCCCTGCTGGGCCTGGGCCTGGGCATGGGCTGGGGCGCGACCGCCCAGAAGCTCCTCGCCCTGGAAGGCCTGAAGGTCCTGGAGATCCCGTGGCCCACGATCATCGCGGTCTTCGTCGGCTCGGCGTTCGTGGGCCTGCTCGCCGCCCTGGTTCCGGCGTTCCGGGCGGGCCGGATGAACGTACTGAACGCGATCGCCACGGAGTAGCCCGGGGCGAGAGGCACGGGGGCACGGGGGGTGGCCCGGTGCCGGGGGCAGTGGCTCTCCGGCACCGGGCCACCCCGTGCCCTGTTCCCGCCGCACTGTTCCCGCGTTCCCACGCTCTGTTCCTATGCCTTGCCCCCCGCTTCGGATCCTTCCGGGGAGGCGTTGTCCACAGCCCCGGCATTGCCGAACCCGGCGTCGTACGCTGGAGACCCCCGGCCCCGAAAACCTCGTGGCCGGGCGTTCGTGTTGCCCACTCGGGACGGGATACCCCCTCATGAGCCTGCACGGTCTGCTCGACGCCGTCGTCAAGGACGCCGCACTCGCGGAAGCGGTCAAGGCCGCGACCGACGGCAACCGGAGGTACGTCGACCTGGTCGGCCCCCCGGCGGCGCGGCCCTTCGCCGTGGCCGCGCTCGCCCGGGACGCGGGCAGGCCCGTCCTCGCCGTGACCGCGACGGGACGCGAGGCCGAAGACCTCGCCGCCGCGCTGCGCTCCGTGCTGCCGCCGGACGGCGTCGTGGAGTACCCGTCGTGGGAGACCCTCCCGCACGAGCGGCTCAGCCCGCGCAGCGACACCGTGGGCCGGCGGCTCGCGGTCCTCAGACGCCTCGCCCATCCGAGCCAGGACGACCCGGAGACCGGCCCGGTCTCCGTCGTCGTCGCCCCCGTCCGCTCCGTGCTCCAGCCCCAGGTCAAGGGCCTGGGCGAGCTGGAGCCGGTCGCCCTGCGCAGCGGACAGCAGGCCGATCTGAACGAGGTGGTGGACGCCCTTGCGGCGGCCGCGTACTCCCGGGTGGAGCTGGTCGAGAAGCGCGGCGAGTTCGCCGTGCGCGGCGGCATCCTGGATGTCTTCCCGCCCACCGAGGAGCACCCGCTGCGGATCGAGTTCTGGGGCGACGACGTCGAGGAGATCCGTTACTTCAAGGTCGCCGACCAGCGCTCCCTGGAGGTCGCCGAGCACGGCCTGTGGGCACCTCCATGCCGTGAGCTGCTGCTCACGCAGGAGGTGCGGGCACGGGCGGCCGCGCTCGCCGAACAGCACCCCGAGCTGGGCGAGCTGCTCGGCAAGATCGCCGAGGGCATCGCCGTGGAGGGCATGGAGTCCCTCGCCCCCGTCCTGGTCGACGACATGGAGCTGCTGCTCGATGTGCTGCCCCAGGGCGCCATGGCCGTCGTGTGCGACCCGGAGCGGGTGCGGACGCGGGCCGCGGACCTGGTGGCGACCAGTCAGGAGTTCCTTCAGGCGTCCTGGGCGGCCACGGCGGGCGGCGGCGAGGCGCCGATCGACGTCGGCGCGGCCTCCCTGTGGTCCCTCGCGGACGTCCGGGAACGCGCCCGTGAGCTGGGCATGATGTGGTGGTCGGTGTCACCGTTCGCGGCGGGCGCCGACGACCTGGACACGCTCGACGGGGACACCCTCAAGCTCGGTATGCACGCCCCGGAGACCTACCGCGGCGACACCGCGAAGGCGCTCGCCGACACCAAAGGCTGGCTCGCCGACAGCTGGCGCGCGGTGTTCGTGACGGAGGGCCACGGCCCGGCGTCCCGCACGGTCGAGGTGCTGGGGAACGAGGGCATCGCGGCCCGCCTGGACGCCGACCTCGCGGCGGTGACCCCGTCGGTGGTGCATGTGGCGTGCGGCTCGATCGAGTACGGCTTCGTGGATCCGGCCCTGAAGCTCGCCGTCCTCACGGAGACCGACCTCTCCGGCCAGCGGACCGCCGGACGCGACGGCGCCCGGATGCCGGCCCGCCGCCGTAAGACGATCGACCCGCTGACCCTGGAGTCCGGCGACTACATCGTCCACGAGCAGCACGGCGTGGGCCGCTACATCGAGATGGTGCAGCGCACGGTCCAGGGCGCGACCCGCGAGTACCTGGTGGTGGAGTACGCCCCGGCCAAGCGCGGCCAGCCCGGTGACCGGCTCTACATTCCGACCGACCAGCTGGAGCAGATCACCAAGTACGTCGGCGGCGAGGCCCCGACCCTGCACCGCCTTGGCGGCGCCGACTGGACGAAGACCAAGGCGCGGGCGAAGAAGGCGGTCAAGGAGATCGCCGCGGACCTGATCAAGCTGTACAGCGCGCGGATGGCGGCGCCCGGCCATGCCTTCGGCGCGGACACGCCGTGGCAGCGGGAGCTGGAGGACGCCTTCCCGTACGCGGAGACGCCCGACCAGCTGACCACGATCGCCGAGGTCAAGGAGGACATGGAGAAGTCGGTCCCGATGGACCGCCTGATCTGCGGCGACGTGGGCTACGGCAAGACGGAGATCGCGGTCCGGGCCGCCTTCAAGGCGGTGCAGGACGGCAAGCAGGTCGCGGTCCTCGTGCCCACCACACTGCTGGTGCAGCAGCACTTCGGTACCTTCTCCGAGCGCTACTCCCAGTTCCCGGTGCAGGTGAAGGCGCTGTCCCGCTTCCAGACGGACACGCAGGCGAAAGCGGTCCTGGAGGGCCTGCGCGAGGGCTCGGTGGACATCGTGATCGGCACGCACCGGCTGTTCTCGTCGGAGACGAAGTTCAAGGACCTGGGCCTCGTCATCGTCGACGAGGAGCAGCGCTTCGGTGTGGAGCACAAGGAGCAGCTGAAGAAGCTGCGGGCGAACGTCGACGTGCTGACCATGTCCGCGACCCCGATCCCGAGGACGCTGGAGATGGCGGTGACGGGAATCCGCGAGATGTCCACGATCACGACCCCGCCGGAGGAGCGCCACCCGGTGCTCACGTTCGTCGGGCCGTACGAGGAGAAGCAGATCGGCGCCGCCATC
Organism: Streptomyces sp. NPDC046931; assembly: GCF_040644655.1. Taxonomy (NCBI): domain Bacteria; kingdom Bacillati; phylum Actinomycetota; class Actinomycetes; order Kitasatosporales; family Streptomycetaceae; genus Streptomyces; species Streptomyces sp. NPDC046931. The sequence goes on along the minus strand of NZ_JBEYWX010000004.1, from coordinate 113,402 downwards.
CGCCGCGAACTGCTGCGCGAGGGCCAGGTCTTCTACATCCACAACCGGGTGGAGTCGATCGACCGGGCCGCGGCGCGGCTGCGCGAGATCGTGCCGGAGGCGCGCATCGCCACCGCCCACGGCCAGATGTCCGAGCAGACGCTGGAGCAGGTGGTCGTGGACTTCTGGGAGAAGAGGTACGACGTCCTGGTCTCCACCACGATCGTCGAGTCGGGCATCGACATCTCCAACGCCAACACCCTGATCGTGGAGCGCGGCGACAACTTCGGCCTCTCGCAGCTGCACCAGCTCCGCGGCCGTGTCGGCCGGGGCCGCGAACGGGGTTACGCCTACTTCCTGTACCCGCCGGAGAAGCCGCTGACGGAGACGGCGCACGAGCGTCTGGCGACCATCGCCCAGCACACGGAGATGGGCGCGGGCATGTATGTGGCGATGAAGGACCTGGAGATCCGCGGCGCGGGCAATCTGCTCGGTGGCGAGCAGTCGGGCCATATCGCGGGCGTCGGCTTCGATCTGTATGTGCGGATGGTCGGCGAGGCGGTCGCGGACTACCGCGCCTCCCTGGAGGGCGGCGTGGAGGAGGAGCCGCCGCTCGAGGTCAAGATCGAGCTGCCGGTCGACGCGCACGTCCCGCACGACTACGCGCCCAGCGAGCGGCTGCGTCTCCAGGCCTACCGCGCGATCGCCTCCGTGAACTCGGAGGAGGACATCAAGTCCGTGCGCGAGGAACTGGTCGACCGCTACGGCAAACTCCCGGAGCCGGTCGAGAACCTCCTCCTGGTGGCGGCCCTGCGCATGTTCGCCCGTGCGTGCGGCGTCGGCGAGATCGTTTTGCAGGGCAACAACATCCGCTTCGCCTCGGTGGAGTTGAGGGAGTCCCAGGAGCTGCGGCTCAAGCGCCTGTACCCGGGAAGCGTCCTCAAGCCGGCGCTGCATCAGGTCCTGGTGCCCCGCCCCAAGACCGCGAAGGTCGGCGGGAAGCCGTTGGTCGGACGGGAACTGCTGGGCTGGGTCGGGGAGTTTCTGACGTCGATCCTGGGGTCGTAGGCAGGCGGACGAACCGGCTCACCACCGGTCCCACGCCGGGCGTGCATCGGTTGTCAGGGGGCAGTCGTAGGAGCGTGACGTACCGGCGGCTACCGTGAGACAGGGCAGACCGCGCCCATGGTGCGGGAGCTGTCCGGACGAGCGGTGTGGGCAAGGGGAGGGCTTCGCGTGCTGCATATGAGGGGTGGGATCGTCGCCGCCGCCCTGGCCGTGGTCACCGTGACGGGCTGTCAGGGGGTCGATGTGCCCGCGGGCGGCTCGCCCTCCGGATCCTCCGCGTCGGCACCCGGCGACGGTCGTGCCGTCAGCCCGCTGGACAACCCGGACGGCACCAAGCCCGGACTGGCGGCCGTCACCTCGGACGCCGGCCGCGCGAGGGCGCGGGCGTTGATCGGGAAGGTCGCGACGAAGGGACGCGGCCCGAAGACGGGCTATGACCGGGACGAGTTCGGGTACGCGTGGATGGACTCGGCCCCCGGCGGCATCCCGTTCTCCCACAACGGGTGCGACTCGCGGAACGATCTCCTCAAACGCGATGGGCAGAACGTCCGCTTCCGGTCCGGTTCGGACTGCGTCGTGGTCTCCATGACGCTGCACGACCCGTACACCGCGAAGACGATCGAGTGGACCAAGTCCCGTGCCGCCACGGTCCAGATCGACCATGTCATGCCGCTGTCCTACGACTGGCAGATGGGCGCCTCCCGCTGGACGAAGGGAAAGCGGGAGGACATCGCCAACGATCCGCTCAATCTGATCCCGGTGGACGGACCGACCAACGGGGCCAAGGGGGATGCCGGTCCGGCGACCTGGCTGCCCCCGGACAAGCGGATCCGCTGCTCCTACGCCGTGCGCTTCGCCCAGGTGTCACTGAAGTACGGGCTTCCCGTGACGGCGTCCGACAAGCGGATGATGCTGGAGCAGTGCGGCGGTTGACCCGCTCGCCCGAGGGTCCGTCGCCGGCGCGGGTCAGCCGCCCAGCTTGTCCAGGTCCAGAACCTTGCCCTTGGGCGCGTCGGCCGGGACCCGCTTCTCGAAGTCGGTGAAGACGATCGAGCCGGGCTCGTTCTTGGAGGTGCTGGTGACCTTCAGGAGGTACGGCTTGCCCTGCGTGGCGACGTAGAGCGTGTAACGGTCCTTGCCGTCCTTCTCGTGCAGAACGATGGCCGGGGTGCCGTCGATCGTGGTCGTCGCGCCCCGCTTCGCATCGGAGTTCCCCTCCTCGGGTCCGCCCAGCACCGAGTCCAGGTCGCAGAAGCCGGCGATGTCCTTGGCGTCCTTGCCCTTCGCCGACATCTTGGTCCACTTGCCGGCCATCATGTCCACGACCGCGTCGGTGTCCGCCTTGGGGTCGCCCTTGCCCTGCGCACGCAGGAACGCCTCGTCGTACTTCATGTAGACGGTGTCGCCGGTCTTGATGAGGTCGGCCTTGCCCTGCGAGCCCACGCTCATGGTGCCGGCGCAGTCGCCCTTCTTGTTCAGGGCCATGTCGATCCGGATGGTGCCGTTGCTCTCGTCGTCGGGGATGTCCCCCTGCATGCGCAGCGAGGTGGCGCCGGTGGTGGCCTTCATGGACCGGTCGGCGATCTCGCCGCCGGTGAGTCCGGCGAACGGGCCCTTGGGCTTGTCGTCCGCCGAGTTCTGGCCGGGCAGGCAGCCGGTGAGTCCCGCGGTGGCCGCGGCGGCGAGGCAGAGAGCGGCAAGTGCGGTGCGACGCATGAGAGTTCCTTGAGGTGAGATGACGTGCGGTGACGTGCGGTGGGGTGACGTGCGGTGAGGAGGAGGGCGGTCAGCGGGTCGCTTTCGCCCGGGGCGTCCGCAGCGCGCTGCCGTCCCCGCCCGTGCGGCCGGACGTGGCTCCCGGGTGCTGTCCGGCGGACACGGACGGGGTCCCGCCGTGGCGTTCCCGTTCCGCTCCGCTGTGCGCTCTGTCCGCGTTGGCCGAGACAGTGCCGATGACGACGAGGCCGACGACGGCCCCGAACGTGAGCCTGCCCTTCATGGCCACGGCTGTTCCCTCCCCTGGTCGAGGCGTTCGCCGTTACGGCGAAGGCTCGTTCGGCGTTCAATAAAGCAGAGCCTGTGAACCGAGTCAACATGAGCATGCTGAATGGAGCGATACACGGACGTGAAGGGGTGGATCTTGCGCATCTCGGTATGCTCTAGGCCACAGGCCGACAGGGCAGAGGGGAGCCGGGCGGGTGCAGGACAACGGGACAGAGGTGACCGCCGCCGGAATCGCCCGGCTCGCGGGGGTCGGCCGGGCCGCCGTCAGCAACTGGCGCCGGCGCCATGCCGACTTCCCCAAGCCGGTGGGGGGCACGGAGACCAGCCCCTCCTTCGCGCTCACCGAGATCGAGGACTGGCTGCGCCGGCAGGGCAAGCTCGCCGAGGTGCCCCTGCGGGAGCGCGTGTGGCAGCAGGTCGCCGGCCACCCGGAGGGACCCGTCACGGCCCTCGTCCACGCGGGCTGCGCCCTCGTGCTCGTCCACGACCGGCCCGTGATCTGGCAGGAGGCGAGCGAGGGCTCCGACGCCCGCCTGGCCGAGCTGCTGCCCACCGCCCTGGAGCAGGTGCTCACCCCCCGCCTCGGCATGCTCCGGGGGACCGCCGTGCCCTTCCCGACGCCGACGGAACTCCTCCCGTCGGCCCCGCTGTTGCGGGGCGCCGCCGATCTCGCCGAGGAACTGGGTCCCCAGCAGGCGTACGAGTTCCTGCTCGGCCGGCACCTCGACGCCAATCCCCGCCAGTACACGCTCACCCCGGCCGACCTGGCCGCGCTGATGGCCGACCTCGCGGGCCCCGCCCGCAGCGTCCTCGACCCGGCCTGCGGCACCGGCGCCCTGCTGCGTGCCGTCGCCGCCACGCCCGGCCAGGAGCTGCACGGCCAGGACAGCGACCCCGGGCTCGCCGCGCTCACCGGCCTGCGCCTCGCGCTGCACACGAAGGGCGTCGTCCGCACGGCCGCGGGTGACAGCCTCAGGGCCGACGCGTTCGACGCCCTCGGGGCGGACGCCGTGCTGTGCCATCCGCCGTTCAACGAGCGCAACTGGGGCCACGACGAACTCGCCTACGATCCCCGCTGGGAGTACGGCTTCCCGGCTCGAACGGAGTCCGAACTCGCCTGGGTGCAGCACGCGCTGGCCCGCCTCAGAGACGGCGGCACCGCCGTGCTGCTGATGCCGCCCGCCGCCGCATCCCGGCGCTCGGGCCGCCGCATCCGCGCCGATCTGCTGCGCCGCGGCGCCCTGCGCGCCGTGATCGCCCTGCCGGTGGGTGCGGCACCCCCGTACAACATTCCGCTGCACCTGTGGGTGCTGCGCCGCCCCGACAAGGCGCCCGCGCAGCCCGAGTTGCTGCTCACGGACGCCGGCGCGTCCGTCCCCGAGGGCCGCGGCGTCTCGGACTGGGCGGCCGTGCGCGACGCCGTTCTCGGCGCCTGGCGCCTGTTCGCCCGGACCGGCGCCGCGCCGGAGGTGCCGGGGGTGAGCCGGTCCGTACCGGTCATCGAACTCCTCGACGACGACGTCGACCTCGCCCCCGCCCGCCATCTCCCGCCGCCCGCGGTCGGCGGGGGGGCCCAGGAGCTCACGGCCCTGCGCGCACGTCTGGACGAGACCCTCCGGCTCACCGTCGACCTCAACCCGTCCGCGCACGACACCGCCGGCCAGACCCGCTGGCCGCTCACCACCGTCGGTGAACTCGCCCGGAGCGGCGTCCTGATGATGCGTACCGGCGGAAACGGCCCCCACGCGCGCGTGCTCACCGATCACGACGTGCTCGCCGGCACCGCACCCACCGGAACCCTGCCCGGGACCGGGGAGGAGCCGGTCCTCGTCGCCGAGGGCGATGTGGTCGTGCCCGTCCTGGGCGGCGGCGCCGTCGCGCGCGTGATCGACGCGGCGACCGCGGGAGCCGCGCTCGGACGCAGTCTGGTGCTGCTGCGCCCGGACCCGGCGGCGCTCGACCCCTGGTTCCTCGCCGGCTTCCTGCGTGGCACCGCCAACAACCGTCAGGCCAGCAGCTATGCCTCCACCGCGACCCGGCTCGACGTACGCCGTCTCCAACTGCCCCGGCTCCCGCTGGAGCAGCAGCGCCACTACGGTGAGCGCTTCCGGGCGCTCGCCGGGTTCGAGGACGCCCTGCGTCTCGCCGGCCGCCTCGGCGAACGACTCGTCCGCGGCCTGTACGACGGACTGACGGACGGCACGGTCGCACCGGACTGACGGCACCGGCCGGTACGGCAACGGTTCTGCACATCCCGAAACCGTCTGTCGGGATCGGGCTATACGCTCGGACCCCGACACTCGTACGTCCGTCCTCATCCGGTCCCGGGAGCAGTCATGTACGGCCACGGCGCGGCGCCGCCCACCCGCAGTAGGGGCATGGTCATCACCCTGCGGGTGCTGTTCCCCATCGCCGGCTTCCTCAGCTGCGGACTGCTCGCGTGCCTCCCGCTGTTCCGGGTCGCGCTGCTGCGGGGCAGATGGGTGGACTGGCTCCTGGCCTGGACCAGCATCCCCCTGTCCATCGGCTGCCTCGCGGTCGTCGGCTCCGTCCCGGAAGGCGACCACCGGTCCGACGTCGCGCTCGCCACCGTGCTCCTCCTCGGCGCCGTCAGCGGGGCGTACTTCGTGGTCTTCGACATACGTCACCACCGTGGCCTGCCGCCCACCGGCCCGACGCACCCGGGACCCCACGCCTATGTGCCGCCGGGCTACGGCTACCCCGCCGCCCAGCCCTACCCCGCCACCCCGTCGGCGCAGACCCCGCCGCCCCCGTACACCCCGGCGCCGCAGCAGCCGCAGCCGCCGCAGCCGCAGCCGCAGCCGCAGCCGCAGCGGCCCGCGCCCGCCCGCATCGACCAGGTCCGGGCCGAGCTCGACGAGCTGAGCGACTACCTCCGCAAGCACGAGGACGGCAGATGAGCGCGACGACCGGACGCATCGTCGCGGACCGCTACGAGTTGTCCACGCTCATCGGCCAGGGCGGCATGGGCCAGGTCTGGACGGCGTACGACCAGCGTCTGGACAGGCGTGTGGCCGTCAAACTGCTGCGGCCGGACAAGGTCGCGGGCCAGGAGGCCGACGAACTGCGCCGCCGGTTCCTGCGCGAGTGCCGTGTCACCGCGCAGGTCGACCACCCCGGTCTGGTCACCGTCCACGACGCGGGCAGCGAGGGCGAGGATCTGTATCTCGTGATGCAGTACGTCGACGGGGCCGACCTCGCCGACCATCTCGCCGAGCACGATCCGTACCCCTGGCCGTGGGTGGTGGCCGTCGCCGCGCAACTGTGCGCCGTGCTGTCCGCCGTGCACGCGGTGCCGATCGTCCACCGTGATCTCAAGCCGCGCAACGTCATGGTCAAACAGGACGGCACGGTCACCGTCCTCGACCTCGGTGTGGCATCCGTGATGGACACGGACACGACCCGGCTCACCCACACCGGCTCCCCGATCGGCTCGCCCGCCTATATGGCGCCCGAGCAGGCGATGGGCGGCGCGGTCGGCCCGTACACCGATCTCTACGCGCTCGGTGTGCTCATGCACGAGCTCCTCAGCGGTGACGTACCGTTCGCGGGCTCGACCGCGCTCGGCGTGCTGCACCGCCACCTCTACGAGCCCCCGCTGCCGGTGCGCCGACTGCGTCCCGAAGTGCCCGAGGCCCTGGAGGCGCTCGTGCTGCGTCTGCTCGCCAAGGACCCGCAGCACCGCCCGGCCTCGGCGCAGGAGACGTACGAGCAGCTGCTCCCGCTCCTTCCCGCACGCGGCATGCCCTCGGGAGCCCCTCTCGACCCCACGCGCCCCTTTCTGCGCCCGCATGCCCCGTGGCCGGACCGGGCGCGGACCCCGGCGTCCCAGCCGCAGGCCGCGCCGGCGGTCGAGAAACCCGATGTCGCGGGCGCCGTGGACGAGGTCAAACGCCTGCTCGGCGAGGGCCGCATCACCCAGGCGGTGGACATCCTCGGCGCGATCCTCCCGGCCGCGGCCGCCCGGCACGGCGAGCACTCGACGGTCGTCCGCACCCTGCGCAAGCAGTACGCGGCGACCCTCATGGACGACGGCCAGTACCGGCGCGCGCTGCCCGAACTGCGCCGTCTCGCCGACGAACGCGCGGCAGAGGCCGGCCAGGCCGACCCCCAGGCACTGCGCTTCCGCTACGAGGTCGCGCAGTGCCTGGAGCAACTCGGCGAACCGGCGGCCGCGCTCGCCGAGTACCGGGCGCTGCTGCCGTACTACGAGAACCAGTACGTGGCGGGCGACCCGGAACTCGCCCATGACGTCCGCCGCCGCATCGGGCACCTGCTGCTCGCCCTCGGCGATCGCGCCGCCGCCCACGACACCCTCGTACGGCTGCTGCACGACGTCGACCGCATGCGCGGCCCGGGCCATCCGCTGGCCGTGGACATCCGGCGGACCCTCCAGTGGCTGGGACAGGTCCGCGGCTGAGGCGTCCGGATCCCTCAGCGCGTGACCGGCAGCGCCGACACGAACCGCGGTCCGTCGCCGCGGTGCTGGACCGGGAAGGTGACCTTGAGACCCTTCTCCTGACCGGCCACCGACAGGTGGGTGACGTACTGAAGGCCCAGGAATGCCTTCTTCGAACCCCCCGCGGAGACGTACGGGCGCGGCAGGTTGAGAACGAGCTTGCCGGGCTTGCCGCCGCGGTTGCCGTCGAAGAAGAGCACGCGCTGGTCGGTCAGGACCAGATACAGCGGGCGGGGTGTGACCGTGGCCATCACCGTGCCCGCGCTGAGCACGCCGACCACGGCCGCGGTGAGCGCCTGCTGGCGCACGGAGACCGAGCCGACGCCCGCGAGGGTCGTCATCTGTATCTGCTCGTTTTGGAGCAGCAAGGGGGCGGCGGCTTCCCGAAGCTGCCTGGCGCGGCGGGCGTTGAGGGCCATGAGGACTCCTGGAGGTGAGAGGAGCCGTGGGGCCGCGCGGGCTGCCAGGGCGCCTTCGAGAGCGTGCCGCGGGACATCGGCGAGCGGGACCGACTTGAGCGGCGCGCGGATCACGACGGGTGATCGAGACGGCGGGACGTTATGGATGAATGGTTAATGAAAGATGAACGAATAGTAGGTTGGGGGTCAAGGTGAGGTTGTGATTCTCCCTGCCCGGGGCCGGGCTTCCCCCGGCGGGTCGTGCAGGCGGGGGCCTCGCCTAGGATCCGCCGCATGTCGCTCGCTCCCGCCTCTTCCCCGCCGCCTCCCGATTTCGAGATCGCCTCGGCCTTTCCCGAGGTCACCTGGCTGCGTCAGGCGGCCACCGCGCGGGACTGGGCGTCCGTACGGCAGTACCTCGACGGGCTGCCGAGGGAGACGAATCGCAGCTTCGCCGTCGGTGTGCTGGCCGAGGTGGACGGGGTGGAGGGGTGGATGCGCGAGATACTCGCCGCCGCCCCCGACGACGTGCTCGCCCTCACCGTCCTCGGCAGCCGCGAGGTGCGCATCGGCTGGGAGATCCGGACCGCGGCGCCCGCCAAGCAGGTCAGCCGGGAGCAGTTCGCGGGACTGCACGCGCACCTGCGGCAGGCCGAGCAACTGCTGATCCGGGCCACCGCGCTCGACCCGTCGTCCGAAGCGGCCTGGGCCGAGCGCCTCACCACGGCCATGGGGCTGCAACTCGGGCAGAACGAGGCGCGGCGCCGGTACGACCGGCTGGCCGCGCACCACCCGCACCACTTCAGCGCGCAGGGCCGGCTGCTCCAGCAGCTGTGCCCCAAGTGGGGCGGCAGCTGGGAGGCGGCCCACGCCTTCGCCCGGGAGTGTCTGCTGGGCTCCCCCGAAGGCGCCCTGAGCGGCGGACTGGTGGCCGAGGTGCACATGGAACACCGGCTCGCCCTGCGCGGTCGCGAGCGCGAGGAGTACCTGCGCCAGGGCCATGTGCGGGCCGAACTCGTCGAAGCCGCCGAGCGGTCCGCGCTCCACCCCGGCTTCCGCCGCGACTACGGCTGGGTCACCGTCCAGGGCTATTTCGCCGCGTTGTTCTCCCTCACGGGAGACCTGGCACGGGCCGCCGCCTGCTTCCGCGCGCTCGGCAACCTCGCCTCCGAGTACCCGTGGGCCGACCTGGGCGGCGACGCCGCCGCGGCCTACGTCAAACACCGCGATGCCGCCCTCGCCCGGGGATGACCGCCATGACGACGAACACGCCGAACAGAGGCCGAAGATGAACCCTCAGGCCGCCATCCACCCCACCGAGGTCGACGGCATACCCACCCTCTTCGCGTACGCCACGGGGCCCGTGCGCGCCGGACTCGTCTTCCGCGCCGGGGTCGCCGACGAGACGCTCGGCCGGGCCGGAATCACCCACCTCGTCGAGCACCTCGCCCTGCACCGCCAGGGCCTGGCCGACTACCACTTCAACGGCGCGACCAAGGCCGCCTTCACCCACTTCCACGTGGAGGGCGCCGAGCACGAGGTCGTCGCCTACCTCCAGGGGGTCTGCGCCTCCCTGACCGACCTGCCCATGGAGCGCCTGGAGACCGAGAAGGAGATCCTGCGCACCGAGGAGTCCCGGCGCGACGTCGGCCGGCTTCCGCTCTGGCGCTACGGGGCCCAGGGATACGGCCTGGTCAGCTATCCGGAGTGGGGCGTCAGGAACCTCGGTCCGGACGACGTACGGGCGTGGGCGGCGACCTGGTTCACCCGGGGCAACGCCGTGCTGTGGGTCGCCGGGGAGCGCCTGCCGGCCGGGCTGTCCCTCAAGCTGCCCGCCGGTGCGCGCCGCCCCATGCCCGCCGTCACCTCGGCGCTGCCCGGCGGCCCCGCCTACTTCTCCGACGGCACGGGCGGCGTCCTGCTGGACGCCGTCGTCACGGACACCACCGCCGCCCGGCTGTACGCGGGCGTCCTGGAACGCGAACTCTCCCGCGCGCTGCGCCAGGAGGGCGGCTACTCCTACACGGCGGCCACCGACTACGCCTCCCGCCGCGACGGCCTCGCCCTGGTGACCGCCTTCGCGGACGCCCTGCCCGCCAAGCAGGACGCGGTGCTCGGCGGCTTCGTCGACGTCCTCGCCGGACTTCAGGTGGGCCGGATCGGCCAGGCCGACCTGGAGGCGGTGCGCACCCGGGCCGACGGGGGGCTGACCGCGCCCGACGCGGCCGTACGACGGCTGCCCGGGGCGGCGGAGGACCTGCTCGCCGGCCGGCCGGTGCGCGGCCTCGACGAGCTCAGGTCCGAGTTGTGGGCCGTGACGCCGGGACATCTGCACGCGGTGGCCCTGGAGGCGGCCGGGACGGCCCTGATGCAGGTGCCCGCGGGACACAGTGCGGACTGGGCCGGGTACACGGAGGCCCCCACCAGCTCGTCGTACACGGTGACCGGGCGCCGGTTCCCCTCGGTGCGCGGTGACGGGACGGCGCTCGTCGTGGGTGACGACGGCATCAGTGTCACGGCCCGGGAGAAGGACGGGACCGAGAGTGCGGCGACCGTGCTCTACCGTGCCTGCGCCGCGATGCTGAGCTGGCCCGACGGCGGCCGCCGGCTCGTCGGCACCGACGGTCTGGTCATCGAGGTGGAGCCGGGACTGTACGGCGTGGACGCGCACACCATGGCGGCCGTCGACGCGGCCGTACCGCACCACGCTGTGGTGTGGCTGCCGCCCCGGCAGCAGCGGCCGGCACCGCGGGCGGCCGCGGCGCCCGGGGGAGATCCCGAGGCCGGCGCCGGGACGTCCGGCCGGCCCGCCCCCGCCCGGCGCACCGGGCGGCAGACGGCCGCGGTCGTCGTCTTCGGCATCCTCGGCGGCTTCTTCGCGTTCCTCGCCCTGCTGTTCACGGTGTTCGGCGCCGGCGATCCGGAGACCAGCACCGGTGAGTGGGTGGCCATCACGGCCTTCCTGTGGGGCGTCGCCGCCCTGCTGGCCTGGCCCGCCGTACGGATCCTGCGGCGCACCCGGCGGGGCTGACGCGCATCGGGCGGTCCTGGCGCGCGCCTCGGCTGGTCTGGCGCACACCCGGCATATGCCGCGGAACTCCGGCAGGCCGGCGCGCGGGGGTCCGGCGGTTCGTGGGGAAGGGCCCGCCCCGGGTGCCGAAGCTCCGCGCTTAGGTGTAGGTTTCAGCCATCCTCGGAGTTCCGTGCGCCACGCCGTCACGGACCGGGCTGCGCCGGACACGCGCCGCCACCGAGGCTTCGGAACTCTCTTCCGGCGGACGCCCGCGCGTGCCGCCTGTAGTGAATCAGGGGTGGGGATGGCCGGTCATCGGCAGTCCAAGAAGTTCAGGTACATCTCGTGGGCGGTGGGCGGTGCCGCCGTGGTCGCGGGCGCCGGGATCGCGGCACAGACCTCGATGGCCGCGACGACCTGGCCCGCGCAGAAGACGTTCACCGGACACGCCTTCGACACCTGCACCGCGCCGTCGCTGTCCGCGATGAAGGCCTGGCACGACGGCTTCTACGGTGCCGCAGCCGTGTACGTCGGCGGCAAGAACCGCGGCTGCAACCAGCCGAACCTGACCGCCTCCTGGGTGAAGTCGGTCAGCTCCGTCGGCTGGAAGCTCATCCCGATCTACGTCGGCGCCCAGCCGCCCTGCCAGACCAGCTCCAACCCCGAGAAGCTCACCGCCTCCAACGCCGCCTCCCTCGGGACGAGCGACGCCTCGGACGCGGTGGCCAAGGCGTCGGCGCTCGGCATCAAGGCCGGCAGCCCGATCTACCTCGACATGGAGCCGTACGACACCACCAACACGTCGTGCAACAACGCCGTGTTGACGTATGTGCGCGCCTTCGACAAGCAGCTGCGCGTCAAGACGTACCGCGCCGGCTTCTACGGCTTCACCAGCTCCAGCGCCAAGGCCATCGCCACCGCGAAGGACAGGACCGACCTGCCGGGCAACCTCTGGTACGCCCTGTGGGACAAGAAGTACACCACCACCACGGACTGGCCGTGGGGCTCCACGCAGTACACCAACCACAGCCGGGGCCATCAGTACATGGTCAACAGCAAGGAGACCCGCGGCGGTTACACGCTCACCGTGGACCGCGACGCCTGGGACGCACCGGTCGCCATCACCGGCTGACGAGCGGCGCGGGCGTGCGACGGTGCCCGAAGTCTCCGTGAATCGTTGGTCGTACGGGTTGGCCGGAGCCGGGCCACTGCCTACCATCGATCACCGCAAGACCTTGTGCACCGTCGCACAATCTCCTCGGGAGGCCCCCTTGCACCGCCGTCGCACCGCGATCGCCGTCAGCGCCGCCCTTGTCGCGGCCCCTGTCCTCACCGCGTGCGGTGGCACCGAGCACCCGGGTACCGCCGCCGTCGTCGGCGGGGACCGGATAACGGTCGCCCAGCTGGAGGGCCGGGTGAAGGAGGTGCGCACGGCCCAGCGCTCGGCCACCCCGGACGACACCCGGTACCAGCAGACGCTCGCCCGGACCAGCAGCCTCACCCGCGACACGCTCCACAGCATGGTCCTCGACCGGGTCCTGGACCGCGCGGCCGAGGACGCGGGCGTGTCCGTCACCCGCCGGGACGTCGGCCGGCTGCGGGCCGGCCTCGAGCAGCAGGCGGGCGGCGCGACGGCGCTGAAGGCGGTGTGGCTGGACCAGTACGGGGTGGCTCCCCGGCGCATCGACGACAACCTCCGCACGGAGGTCGAGGCGCAGAAGCTGGCCGCCGCGCTCGGCGCCGACATGAACACGGCCGACGGCAAGGCCACGTTCTGGAAGGCGATGGCGCAGGCGTCCGAGGAACTGAACATCGACCTGAACCCGCGCTACGGCACCTGGGACGTGCAGAAGAGCAGCCGGGCGGACACGAAGACACCCTGGGTCAAGGAGGTCACGACGGCCGGGGAGCGGCAGGCGGCGTAGCAGGGGCGCGGCACCGGCGTTCGGGAGGGCCGTCCACCCGCCTGTGGAAGACTTCCGGGCGCGTGGGCGCCGTGGGTTACGTTCGAAGGGTGAACGCAACCAGCTTCGAAGGCGCCCCCGACCAGGGCCGGGACGCGGAGACATCCGCCGGCCCCGGCCGGGTCGTCCTGCTCACCACCAGCCACCGGGTCGCGCCCGGCCTGCTGTCCTGGCCCGCGTGGCAGGCGCTGCGCGACGCCGACCGGGTCCTGTGCGCGGACGGCGCGCACCCGCAGCTGCCGTATCTGCGCGAGGCGGGCATCACCGTCGAGGAGGGCGCCCCGACCGCGCAGCAGCTGGTCGACGCGTGTGCCGGCGGCCGCACGGTGGTGGTCGTCGCGACCGGCGAGGGCGAGCCGCACCTCACCGACGGCCTGGCCCGCCTGGCGGGCTCGGGGCGGGTGCGGATGCCGGAGCTGGAGCTGCTCCCCGCGTCGTACGACCTTCCGGGCTCCCGCCTCCTCGACCTGGTGCAGGTCATGGACCGTATCCGCGCCGAGTGCCCCTGGTCCTCGCGGCAGACCCACCAGGGCCTCGCCAAGTACGGCATCGAGGAGGCGTACGAGCTGGTCGAGGCGATCGAGGCGGGCGACCGGGAGGAACTGCGCGAGGAGCTGGGCGACGTCCTGCTCCAGGTCGTCTTCCACGCCCGGATCGCCGAGGAGGACCCGGAGGCCCCCTTCTCCATCGACGACGTGGCGGGCGGCATCGTCGCCAAGCTGATCCACCGCCACCCGCACGTCTTCGGCGACGAGACCGCGACGACGCCGGAGGAGGTCAAGGAGCACTGGCTGCGCACCAAGGCGATCGAGAAGCAGCGCACGTCGGTGACGGAGGGCGTCCCCCTGGGGCAGCCGGGCCTGGCTCTGGCGGCGAAGCTGTCGTCCCGTGTGCGCTCGGCCGGCCTCGAGGTGCCGCTGCCGCAGGGCGAGGGCATCGGCTACGAACTGCTGGCGCTGGCCGCGCACGCGGAGGCGGAGGGTGTGGACCCGGAGGCGGCCCTGAGAGCCGCCGCCCGCGCCTACCGCGACGCGGTACGGGCCGCCGAGGGGCTCGGCCCGGTGAGCGGGGAGCCCGGGACGGACGCCGAGGGACTCGGGACCCACGCCGAGGGGCTCGGGACGGACTGAGGCAGCTGCTCCGGGACCTGGCGGGGCGGGACGGGGCGGGCGTGGATACCGTCGAGGAGTGACCGACCAGCACCAGCCCGCCTGCCCCTCTTCCACCTCCGCTCCCGAACTCTTCACCTGGGAGTTCGCCGCCGATCCCTACCCCGCTTACGCCTGGCTCCGCGAGCACGCCCCCGTGCACCGGACGCGGCTGCCGAGCGGTGTGGAGGCCTGGCTGGTCACCCGGTACGCCGACGCCAAGGAGGCCCTCGCCGACCAGCGGCTCAGCAAGAATCCGGCGCATCACGACGAGCCCGCGCACGCCAAGGGGAAGACCGGCATCCCCGGCGAGCGCAAGGCCGAGCTGATGACGCACCTGCTCAACATCGACCCGCCGGACCACACCCGGCTGCGCCGGCTGGTCTCCAAGGCGTTCACTCCGCGCCGCGTCGCCGAGTTCGCGCCTCGCGTGCAGGAGCTGGCCGATCAGCTCATCGACCGGTTCGCGGACCGCGGCTGTGCCGATCTCATTCACGAGTTCGCCTTCCCGCTCCCCATCTACGCGATCTGCGACATGCTCGGAGTCCCCCGTGAGGACCAGGACGACTTCCGGGACTGGGCGGGCATGATGATCCGGCACCAGGGAGGCCCCCGGGGCGGGGTCGCACGGTCCGTGAAGAAGATGCGCGGGTACCTCGCCGACCTCATCCACCGCAAGCGCGAGGCTCTGCCCGACGCCCCCGGACCCGGCGAGGACCTCATCTCCGGCCTCATCCGCGCCTCCGACCACGGTGAGCACCTCACCGAGAACGAGGCCGCCGCCATGGCCTTCATCCTGCTCTTCGCCGGGTTCGAGACCACCGTCAACCTCATCGGCAACGGTACGTACGCCCTTCTCACCCACCCCGGGCAGCGGGCCCGCCTCCAGACCTCGCTCGCCCGCGGCGAGAGGGATCTCCTCGCCACCGGCGTCGAGGAACTCCTGCGCTACGACGGCCCGGTGGAGCTGGCCACCTGGCGGTTCGCCACCCGGCCGCTCACCATCGGCGGGCAGGACATCGCCCCCGGCGACCCCGTGCTCGTGGTGCTCGCCTCCGCGGACCGGGATCCGGAGCGGTTCGCCGACCCCGGGGTCCTCGACCTCGCCCGCCGCGACAACCAGCACCTCGGTTACGGCCACGGCATCCACTACTGCCTCGGCGCCCCCCTCGCCCGGCTGGAGGGACAGACCGCCCTCGCCACACTCCTCACCCGTCTCCCCGACCTGCGACTCGCGGTGGATTCTGCCGATCTGCGCTGGCGCGGAGGGCTCATCATGCGCGGATTGCGCACGCTTCCTGTGGAGTTCACACCAGTTCCGGAGAAAGATCACCGACATAGCGCCCGCGGGGCGAAGTGAGGTGGCGGACACGCCGACGGTCACAGGAAGGTGACATTTTCTCAACTCCGTGATCTTCACGTGATCTGCGCTGCATTAACTTGTGACAAGTGATCGTCTGGTTATACGTTCACGCAGCAGCACGGCGGTACGCCACGGCCGCCGCGTTGGTCACTGCTGTCGTGTGAAAGGCAACCGCATGCTCTCCGGGAACGGTCGTCACCGTCGCCCTCGCCAGGCTCCTGCACTCCTCGTCGCGGCGGGGGTGACCGGATCAGCGATCGCCATCCCGCTCCTCGGCGCCACCGGTGCGAGTGCGGCCAGCGGCACGACCTGGGACCGGGTCGCGGAATGCGAGAGCGGCGGGACCTGGAGCGCCGACACCGGCAACGGCCGCTACGGCGGACTCCAGTTGACACAGGAGGACTGGGACAGGTACGGCGGTCTCGACTACGCCCAGCGCCCCGACCAGGCCAGCCGCTCGCAGCAGATCGCCGTCGCCGAGAAGATCCTCGAAGACCGGGGTGTCTCCATCTGGAGCACCTGCGGACTGGTCTCCGGCCTGAGCAAGGACTCGGCTGCCGCGGACGTCGACACGGGCCTGGCCGGCGACTCCTCCGGCGGCGGCTCCTTCTCGTCCTCGTACTCCGGCATGGGTGACGGACTGTCCCAGTCATCCAACTGGTCCCAGCAGTCCCATTCATCGAAGTCCTCCGGGCCGTCCGCCTCGGCTCCGTCGTCGCCCTCTTCGCCGTCTTCCTCCTCCGCGTCCCCGTCGTCGCCCTCATCCCCGTCCTCCACACCGTCCTCCTCGTCTCCCTCCTCTCCCTGGTCCTCCTCCTCGTCCTCGCCCTCGACATCGGCCACCGACCCCACCGAGAGCGGCACCGATGGCGGATCGGGGAGTCTGCTCGGCGCGCTCACGGCCACGACGAAGCGCGACGGTGCGGACAAGCCCGGGCAGAGCGGCGCGCCTTCGGATGCGGACGAGGCCTCGGGTGCCGGCCGTCACCGGGGTGACAGTGCCGACGAGAGCGCCGCGGACGGCCGTACCGGCGACACGGCCGGCCGTCACGCCTCCCGTGGTGCCACCGCCGCGCGGGACACCGTCGACGACTCGTACACCGTGCGCCCCGGGGACAATCTGTCGGCGATCGCCGACTCCCTTGACGTCAAAGGTGGATGGGCCGCCCTCTATGACGCGAACAAGAAGACGGTCGGCGCCGATCCCGACCTCATCGTTCCCGGTCAGAGCCTTGCGCTCGCGGACGAGTCGTCCGGGGACGATTCCTGAACTCGCCTCTGACCGGCGGCACTTCGCGCCCTGCTTCGCGCTGAATGTCCGGTTTGGCGAGAGTGAGACATGAGTCTCATAAGCCCTGATCGTCTTTGAAATTGGGGCGATCGAATGCTTACGGTCGTGATCGCTCGCCACAGCGGGCCCCGACGGTCGCAACGCCGAATCCTGCCAGCGGCCGTACGGGAACAGTCGTCGCGTCAAGCGCCGTAGGCAGGAGCGGGGGACCCAAGGTAGGTGCCGCACCCGGGAGTTGACCGGGCGGCTAGGGGTGGAGCCGCGCGCCGAGAGGTGCGCGGCCGGGCAACTCAACCGGCCCGAACCCGACAGCTCACCTCGCAGGCGTCGGTGAGGGGATCGAACCATGCTGTGTTCCGGTAAGGGTAAGCACCGCCGCCCGTCCAAGGCCGTCCGCGCCATTGCACTCGCCGGTGTCACCGGCGCCGCCGTCGCCGCCCCGCTGATGGCGGCCGGCAACGCCTCCGCCGCAACCGCCTCCCAGTGGGACGCCGTCGCCCGGTGCGAGTCCGGCGGCAACTGGTCCATCAACACCGGCAACGGCTTCTACGGCGGTCTGCAGTTCACCAACTCGACCTGGGCCGCGTACGGCGGCACCGCCTACGCCCCGCGGGCAGACCTGGCCTCCGAGGGACAGCAGATCGCCGTCGCCGAGAAGGTCCTCGCGGGCCAGGGCAAGGGCGCCTGGCCGGTCTGCGGCACGGGTCTGTCCAGCACCCCCTACAGCGGTGCCGCGGCCTCCACCGGCAACTCGAGCGGCGCCGGCAGCTCCGCGAAGAGCACCACCACCCGCTCCACCGAGCACCAGACAGCCAACCGCTCCGCGCAGCGCCCGGCCCCTCGTAAGACCGTCACCACCCCGACCGGCAAGAAGGTCGAGAAGGGCGACGGCGAGTACAAGGTCGTCAAGGGCGACACCCTCAGCTCGATCGCCGAGCGGCACCACGTCCAGGGCGGCTGGGAGAAGCTGTTCCAGCTGAACAAGGACATCATCGAGGATGCCGACATCATCTACCCGGGCCAGCAGCTGCACCTGAAGTGACAGCCGGCCGGTCCCTGACGGCTGTCCGTCGGCCGGCCCCCAGTGCCTTCACCAGCGCGGCCCCCGGAGCGGGGGCCGCGTGAGGACCGCCCCCGTTCCCACGGGCTCCCCGCTCCGGTGCGTGTTCCCCCGTACGCGCCGGAGCGGGGCTTTTTGCTTCCGCGCCCCCTCTTGGCCCCCCGCCTTTGTTCCGTACTGGAACAATGGGTACCGTCACCCTGTCCACGGGACGGTCGGTCGGCTGGCCGCCGCCCCGGGGCGGTTAGGCTCTAGGCGCAAGGCACACCAGCCCCGCACCAACAGCGTCACATCCACGAAGGAGATGCTCGTGCCGTCCATCGACGTCGTCGTAGCCCGGGAAATCCTGGACTCCCGAGGCAACCCCACGGTCGAGGTCGAGGTCGGCCTCGACGACGGCAGCACGGGTCGTGCCGCCGTTCCCTCCGGCGCCTCCACCGGCGCCTTCGAGGCCATCGAGCTCCGTGACGGAGACCCGAACCGCTACCAGGGCAAGGGTGTCGAGAAGGCCGTCCTCGCGGTCATCGAGCAGATCGGCCCGGAGCTGGTCGGCTACGACGCCACCGAGCAGCGCCTGATCGACCAGGCCATGTTCGACCTGGACGCGACCGACAACAAGGGCTCCCTCGGCGCCAACGCCATCCTGGGCGTCTCCCTCGCCGTCGCCCACGCCGCCTCCGAGGCCAGCGACCTCCCGCTCTTCCGCTACCTGGGCGGCCCGAACGCGCACCTGCTGCCGGTGCCGATGATGAACATCCTGAACGGCGGCTCGCACGCCGACTCCAATGTGGACATCCAGGAGTTCATGATCGCCCCGATCGGCGCGGAGTCCTTCTCCGAGGCCCTGCGCTGGGGCACCGAGGTCTACCACACGCTGAAGAAGGTGCTGAAGGGCAAGGGCCTGTCCACCGGCCTCGGCGACGAGGGCGGCTTCGCCCCGAACCTCGGTTCCAACCGTGAGGCCCTCGACCTCATCCTCGAGGCGATCAAGCAGGCCGGGTACGTCCCCGGCGAGCAGATCGCCCTCGCGCTCGACGTCGCCGCCTCCGAGTTCTACAAGGACGGCAAGTACCTCTTCGAGGGCAAGGAGCGCTCCGCCGCCGAGATGACGGAGTACTACGAGGAGCTCGTCGCGGCCTACCCGCTCGTCTCCATCGAGGACCCGCTGTTCGAGGACGACTGGGCCGGCTGGAAGGTCATCACCGACAAGCTCGGCGACAAGGTCCAGCTGGTCGGCGACGACCTGTTCGTCACCAACCCCGAGCGCCTCGCCCGCGGCATCGAGGAGGGCGCCGCCAACGCCCTGCTGGTCAAGGTCAACCAGATCGGCTCGCTGACCGAGACCCTGGACGCCGTCGAGCTGGCCCAGCGCAACGGCTTCAAGTGCATGATGTCCCACCGCTCCGGCGAGACCGAGGACGTCACCATCGCCGACCTGGCCGTCGCCACCAACTGCGGCCAGATCAAGACCGGAGCCCCGGCCCGCTCCGAGCGCGTCGCCAAGTACAACCAGCTGCTGCGCATCGAGGAGATCCTGGACGACGCCGCGGTGTACGCCGGCCGCAGCGCCTTCCCGCGCTTCAAGGGCTGAGCGGCCAGGGCCGCGCCCGAGCCAGTCGTCCGTACGTCCCCGTACGCGGTCCCGTACCGTGTGCGGGGACGTACGCACGTGTGAAGGGGAGGCGGGAGACATGGCCGTGAAGGACCGTGACCGGTTCTCCACCGCGACCAGGCTGCGGCTGCTCGGAGAGCAGACGGCGGCCCGGGTGTACCGCTCCCAGACCAGACGCCAGGCCCGCCGCTCCCGGCTCACGGGCCGGGCCGCCCTGCTCGCGCTCGTCCTGTGCTCGCTGGTCGTGGCGCTCGCGTACCCGATACGGCAGTACGTCTCCCAGCGCGCCGAGATCGCCGACATGGAGCGGCAGCGGCAGGAGGCCCGCAACCGGGTCGAGCAACTGCGCGACCTCAAGGCGCGCTGGCAGGACGACGCGTACGCGCAGCAGCAGATCCGGAAGCGGCTGCACTATGTGATGCCGGGGGAGACCGGGTACACCGTGGTCGACCCGGACCCGGCCAGGCAGTCCCGTGTGCACCGGACGGCCCTCGCGCGCCCCTGGTACGCGGGCGTCTGGGACGGGGTGGACAAGGCCGACGCGTCCGACCGGTGAGCCCGGCCCAGAGCCCGACAGTGCCCGACAGTGCCTGACAGAGACACAAGAGAGACTTCGTACCGCATGGAAACGCCCCCGCCGCCCACCCCGCGCACCGAGCCCACGGACGCGGATGTCGAGGCCATCCAGCAGCAGCTCGGCCGAACCCCGCGCGGGCTGTGCGCGATCGCGCACCGCTGCCCGTGTGGGCAGCCGGACGTCGTGGAGACGGCTCCGAGGCTCCCCGACGGCACCCCGTTCCCGACGACGTACTACCTGACCTGCCCGCGCGCCGCCTCCGCGATCGGCACGCTGGAGGCCAACGGCGTCATGAAGGAGATGACGGAGCGCCTGGGGACCGACCCGGAGCTGGCCGCCGCCTATCGTGCGGCGCACGAGGACTACATCGCCCGCCGCGACGCCATCGAGGTCCTGGAGGGCTTCCCGAGCGCGGGCGGCATGCCGGACCGGGTCAAGTGCCTGCATGTGCTCGTGGCCCACTCGCTGGCGGCCGGCCCGGGCGTCAACCCGCTCGGCGACGAGGCGATCGCGATGCTGCCGGAGTGGTGGCGCAAGGGCTCGTGTGTGACGCCCGCGGGACCGCCGTCCGGCGACGCGTGGGAGGTGGTGGAGACGTCCGACAGCGGCTGGTTGGCGGTCAATCCCGTCCGCCTCGCCGGCTCCGGGGAGAAGCAGACCGGGGAGAAGCAGGCCGAGGAGAAGCGGGCCGAGGAGAAGCGGGCCGAGGAGAAGGAGAAGGGCCAGTGACACGCGTCGCCGCCGTCGACTGCGGTACGAACTCCATCCGGCTCCTGGTGGCGGACGCCGACCCCCGCACCGGCGAACTCGTCGAGCTGGACCGGCGGATGACGATCGTCCGGCTCGGGCAGGGGGTGGACCGGACCGGGCGCCTCGCCCCGGAGGCGCTCGAGCGCACGTTCGCCGCCTGCCGTGAGTACGCGGAGATCGTCAAGGGCTACGGCGCAGAGCGGCTGCGTTTCGTGGCGACGTCCGCCTCCCGGGACGCCGAGAACAGGGACGAGTTCGTCCGCGGGGTGCTGGACATCCTCGGCGTCGAGCCCGAGGTCATCTCGGGCGACCAGGAGGCGGAGTTCTCCTTCACCGGCGCGACCAGGGAACTGATGGGCCGGGAGCATCTCGCCAGGCCCTATCTGGTCGTGGACATCGGCGGCGGTTCCACGGAGTTCGTCGTAGGCGAGGATCACGTGCGCGCCGCCCGGTCCGTCGACATCGGCTGCGTGCGCATGACGGAACGTCACCTTGTGCGCAATGGGGTGGTCGGCGACCCGCCCACCGAGGAGCAGATCGCCGCCATACGGTCCGACATCGAGGCCGCACTGGACGAGGTGGAGCGGACGGTGCCGCTGCGCGAGGCGCACACCCTGGTCGGCCTCGCCGGCTCGGTCACCACCGTCTCGGCGATCGCCCAGGACCTCCCCGAGTACGACTCCGCACGGATCCACCACTCCCGGATCTCCCTGGACCGCGTCCGGGAGATCACCGAGTGGCTCCTCAGGTCCACCCACGCCGAGCGGGCGGCCATCCCCTCCATGCATCCGGGACGTGTGGACGTCATCGGCGCGGGCGCCCTCGTACTGCTCGCGATCATGGAGCGGATCGGGGCCGTCGAGGTCGTGGTGAGCGAGCACGACATCCTCGACGGCATCGGATGGTCTTTGGCCTGACCGCCTACGGGTTGCGGTGCACGTCCCGCCGGTCGCCCACCTTGACGACGAGAATGACGAGCTCACCATCGTTGATCTGGTAGGCGACCCTGTAGCTTCCGACGCTGAGCCGGTAGAGCCCGGACGGGCCGCTGAGCTTCTTGACGTCGGCGTCCTCGCGGTACGGGTCTTCACCGAGCGCGGTCAGCGCGGTCAGGATGCGCATGGCGTCGGGGCGGCTGATGGCCCGGAGCTGCCGTTGCGCCGCCGTGGTGAACCGGAAGGCGTACTTCACGCCGCATTGCCGTCCTGATCGGTGAACAGGTCTGCCAGCAGTTCCGCCATCGTCACCGTGGGGCCGCCCTCGGCCAGGACCGCTTCCGCTTCGCGCGCCAGCATCACGTCGGCCGCTTCCACCAGCGCTTCGAAGTCCGCGATCGGAACTACGGCTGCCACCGGAGCGCCGTTGCGCGTGATGACCTTCGGAATGCCTTCCTCGGCCCGGTTGATGTGGTCCGCGAGATGCGCGCGGGCTTCCCGTAGGGTCACCGTGTTCGCGGTCATGCAGCCTGTGTACGCAGTTCCGTGTACACGTACATGGTTCTGGGCCGTCGCGCATGTGAGCGATGCTCGACGGCATCGCGTGGTCCATCGCTCAGCGGTCGCCGGCGACCGCCGCCGCCCGGTGTTCTGGCGGACCGTCTGGAGAGGCTCGGCGTGACTTTTGCTACTCACCGGTAGCCTCTCCTGAGCCTGTTCGATAACGTATGAGCGCGTCCGAGGGAGCCTCCGAGGCCCGTCGGGGGTGTGCCGCCGAGAAAGTTCGTGAAGTTCTTCACAAGGAAATCGGCCCTGCTGAGCGGTGCCATGGGCCCATTGGGCCGTACGGGGGGCTCAACGGCCCTTCCGGGGTGCTCACGCGAGCGTTTCCGGGCTCTGGTGCGGGTGTCCGGTCAAGGCCCGGTAAGGACCCGGTGAAGGGCTGGAGGGGCAGCTCACGCGGCCTTGACGACGCTTCGCCCGCCGCCGCGGTTCCCCGGTGGAGTCATGATCTCCATCACGCGGGCCGCGAAGTGTAGCAGATGCCATACCCGAGCTTGTGAAGGGGCGCACGAGCGACCCCCCAGGGGCGGGTGGATACTCGATGGCATGAGCACCACGGAGCGTCCCAGGATCCTCGTAGTAGGCGGTGGGTACGTAGGCCTGTACGCAGCTCGACGCATCCTGAAGAAGATGCGCTACGGCGAGGCGACCGTCACGGTCGTCGACCCGCGCTCGTACATGACCTATCAGCCCTTCCTCCCCGAAGCCGCCGCCGGCAGCATCTCCCCCCGGCATGTCGTCGTCCCGCTGCGACGCGTGCTGCCGAAGGCGGAGGTCCTCACCGGCCGGGTCACCACCATCGACCAGGACCGCAAGGTCGCCACGATCGCCCCGCTGGTCGGCGAGGCGTACGAGCTGCCCTTCGACTACCTGGTCATCGCGCTCGGCGCGGTCTCCCGCACCTTCCCGATCCCCGGCCTCGCCGAGCAGGGCATCGGCATGAAGGGCATCGAGGAGTCCATCGGCCTGCGCAACCACGTTCTCGAGCAGCTCGACAAGGCCGACTCCACGACCGACGAGGACATCCGCCGCAAGGCGCTCACCTTCGTCTTCATCGGCGGTGGCTTCGCCGGTGCGGAGACCATCGGCGAGGTCGAGGACATGGCCCGGGACGCGGCCAAGTACTACAAGAACGTGTCCCGCGAGGACATGCGCTTCATCCTCGTCGACGCCGCCGACAAGATCCTCCCCGAGGTCGGTCCCAAGCTCGGCCAGTACGGCAAGCAGCACCTCGAGGGCCGCGGTGTCGAGGTCTACCTGTCCACCTCCATGGAGTCCTGCGTCGACGGCCACGTGGTGCTGAAGAACGGCCTCGAGGTCGACTCCAACACGATCGTGTGGACGGCGGGCGTCAAGCCGAACCCGGCGCTCGCCCGCTTCGGTCTCCCGCTCGGCCCGCGAGGTCACGTGGACACCGCCGCCACCCTCCAGGTCCAGGGCACCGACTACATCTGGGCCGCGGGTGACAACGCCCAGGTGCCCGACATGGTCGGCCGCAAGGCGGGCAACGAGAACGCCTGGTGCCCGCCGAACGCGCAGCACGCTCTGCGACAGGCCAAGGTCCTCGGCGACAACGTCCTCTCCGGCATGCGGGGCTTCCCGCAGAAGGAGTACAGCCACGCCAACAAGGGCGCGGTCGCGGGTCTCGGCCTGCACAAGGGCGTCGCGATGATCGTCATGGGCAAGATGAAGATCAAGCTCAAGGGCCGCCTCGCCTGGTACATGCACCGTGGCTACCACGGTATGGCCATGCCGACCTGGAACCGCAAGATCCGGATCTTCGCGGACTGGACGCTCGGTATGTTCCTCAAGCGCGAGGTCGTCTCGCTCGGCGCGATCGAGTCTCCGCGCGAGGAGTTCTACGAGGCCGCCAAGCCGGCCCCCGTGGCCGCCGCGGCGAAGACCGAGGAGCGCGCCAAGGCCTCCTGACCTCGAGGTCACCGGTCCAGCCGAAGGGCCTCCCGCCATCCGTGGTGCGGGGGGCCCTTCGGCATGCGGCGGCGCTTCCGGGCGCCTGACCTCGCAAGGCCGCGTGCACGGCCTCTTCCGGACACAGGCATTTTGCCCAGCCGTAACGCCAACGGGGGACTGCGGTCCGGCCCCGCAGGTGTTTACGTGGTGTGGGAGGTCCGGGAAGGCTCTTCCCGGCTCTCCGTCCGGTTCGAGCAGGGGAAACCCCATCGGAGGTGTGCGCCATGGCCGACGCCGCACCGCGGCTGAAAAGCCTCATCGAACAGTTGCTCGGGGTACCGCTCCCGGTGCGCATCCGCGCCTGGGACGGTTCGGAGGCCGGACCACCCGGCGCCCCCGCGCTCGTCGTACGCAACCGCCGCGCCCTGCGCCGTCTGCTGTGGAAGCCCGGGGAGTTGGGCCTCGTCCGTGCCTGGGTCGCCGGGGACCTGGGCATCGACGGCGATCTCTACAGCGCCCTCGACCTGATGGCCGGCCTGATCTGGGAGCGTGAGGAGGACGCCCGCACCCTCGTCCAGGCGCTCCGCGACCCGGATGTCCGGGCCGCCGTCCGCGGACTCGCCCGGCTGGCCGGACCTTTCCCGCCGCCCCCGCCGCCCCGCGAGGAGGTGCGCAGAGGGCGGGGCCATCTCCACACCCGGCGCAGCGACAAACGCGCCATCAGCCACCACTACGACGTCGGGAACGACTTCTACGAGATCGTGCTGGGCCCGTCCATGGTGTACTCGTGCGCCTACTGGGAGGCGCCGGACGGGACCCTGGAGAACGCCCAGCGCGACAAACTCGAACTCGTCTGCCGCAAACTCGGACTGAAGCCCGGTCAGCGGCTCCTCGACGTCGGCTGCGGCTGGGGCTCCATGGCGATCCACGCGGCCCGCGAGCACGGCGTGAACGTCGTCGGCGTCACCCTCTCCCACGAGCAGGCCGTGTACGCCCGCAAGCGGATCGCCGACGAGGGCCTCACCGACCGCGTCGAGATCAGGGTGCAGGACTACCGTGACGTCGCCGACGGCCCCTACGACGCGATCTCCTCCATCGGCATGGCCGAGCACGTCGGCGCCGAACGGTATCTGGCGTACGCCCGGGATCTGTACGGCCTGCTGAAGCCCGGCGGACGGCTGCTCAACCACCAGATCGCCCGGCGCCCCCGGCAGGACGAGTCCTCGTACGCCGTCGACGCGTTCATCGACGCCTACGTCTTCCCGGACGGCGAACTCGCCCCGCTCGGCACCACCGTGACCCAGCTGGAGCGCGCCGGATTCGAGGTCCGCGACGTGGAGTCCCTGCGCGAGCACTACGCCCTCACCCTGCGCGGCTGGGTCGCCAACCTGGAGGCGCAGTGGGGGCGTGCGCAGGCCCTGGCCGGCCCCGGACGGGCCCGTGTGTGGCGCCTCTACATGGCCGCCTGCGCCCTCGCCTTCGAACGCAACCGCATCGGTGTCAACCAGGTCATCGCCGTACGGACGCCGGACACGGGCACGTCCGGGCTGCCGCTGCGCCCCCGCACCTGGGACGCCTGACGCCCGACCCGCGTTCGGACGCGACCCTGCGAGACGCCCGAGGGTACGACGAAGGGGTCCCGTTCCGCCCAGGAACGGGACCCCTTGGGTGAGGGGTGGCTGCCTGCCGCTACTCCGACTTGATCGCCGTCAGCATGTTCAGGCGGGCCGCCCGCCGGGCCGGCCACAGGGCGGCCAGGACGCCGACCACCGCCGCCAGGGCGAGGAAGACGGCCATCCGGCCCCAGGGCAGGACCAGCTCGTACGTCGCCATCTTGGTGCCGAGCAGCTCACCGGCCGCCCAGCCGAAGAACACTCCCAGGCCGATGCCGAGGACCCCGCCGAACAGCGAGATGACCAGGGACTCCAGCCGGACCATCCGCTTGATGCCCTTGCGGTCCAGGCCGATCGCCCGGAGCATTCCGATCTCCTGCGAGCGTTCGAAGACCGACATGGCCAGGGTGTTGATGACCCCGAGGACGGCGACGATCACCGCCATGGCCAGCAGGCCGTAGAGCATGTTCAGCATCAGGGTGAAGATCTGCGCGATGCTGTTGGAGATGTCCTGCTTGTCCTGGACCTGGATGGCGGGGTTGTCGCCGAGCGCCTTCTCCAGGGCGTTCTTGGCCGAGGCGGTGGCGCCGTCCGACATCTTCACCATGACCTGCATGTCGCCCGGGTCGCTCAGGTGCGGGGTGAGCGCGGCGTTGTCCAGCATGATGCCGCGCATCATCTCGGTGCTCTGGTAGACACCGGTGACCGTCAGCTGCTGCTTCCGGCCGTCCTCGTAGGCCGCCGTGAACCGCGAACCCGCCTTCCAGTGGTGGTGCTTGGCGGTCTCGTCGTCCACGACGACCTGGCTGCCGCCGACCTTGAACGTGCCGTCGTCGACCGTCAGGTCCGTCAGCTTGCCGATGGCGGCGCCGTTGACGCCGGTCACGTACTCGGTCTCGTCCTCGATGCGGGCGGGCGCGTTGCGCAGCGGGCTGATCGCGGTGACGCCGTCGGTCGTCCGGAGCGTCTTCTCGACTTCGGGCGACAGCTCGCTGCGGTTCGCCATGGACACCACGTAGTCCGCCTTGATGGCGGAGGACGCCATCTTGTCGATCGCGTTCTGGAGGCTGCCGGCCATCACCGTCAGACCGGTGATCAGGGTCAGGCCGATCATCAGGGCCGAGGCGGTGGCCGCGGTGCGGCGCGGGTTGCGCACCGAGTTCTGCCGGGCCAGCTTCCCGGCGATCCCGAAGACCCTCATCAGGGGCGCGGCGGCCGCTATCAGCGGGCGGGACAGCAGAGGGGTGAGCACGAAGACACCGATGACGAGAAGGACCGCGCCGAGACCCATCGGGGCCTGGCCGTCCGAGCTGTTGAGCGTGGTGGCGTACAGCACGGTGGCGATGCCGGCCGCGGCGAACAGGGCGCCGATCGTGTTCCGCACCACCAGGGACTTGGTGGTGGCCTTCGCGTGGACGCTGCTCATCGCTGCGACCGGCGGGATCTTCGCGGCGCGCCGGCCGGGCAGCCAGGCGGCCAGCATCGTGATCAGGACGCCGACGGCGAGGGCGGTGACGACGGTGCCCGGGGTGATGACCAGAGGCCCGTCCGGAACCGTCCCGCCCAGGCTGCCCATCAGCGAGCGCAGCCCGGCACCGACGCCGATGCCGGCCACCAGACCGGTGACGGCCGCGACCGCGCCGACCGCGAACGCCTCGATGAGCACGGACCGGGTGACCTGCCGGCGGGAGGCGCCGACCGCACGCAGCAGCGCCAGCTCCCTGGTGCGCTGGGCGACCAGCATGGTGAAGGTGTTGGCGATGATGAACGTGCCGACGAACAGCGCGATGCCCGCGAAGACCAGCAGGGCGGTGCGCATGCTGCTGGTCGCGTCGGCGATCTGCCGGGCCTGGTCGTCGGCGAGCTGCTTGCCGGTGATGGTGGAGGCGGCGTCCTTGGGCAGGATCTCGTCGAGGGCGTTGCGCAGCGCGATCTGGCGGGTGCCGGAGGCGGCCTTCACGTCGATCTCGTCATAGGAGCCGTCCTTGTGGAACAGGCGCTGGGCGGTGGCCGTGTCGAAGAGGGCGAGGCTGCCGCCGGCCGCGACGTTGCCGTCGTCGGTGGTGAAGATGCCGGTGATCTTCGGGGTCAGCACGGGGCCGTCGATCGACAGCCGCACCGTGTCGCCCACCTTGTATCCGGCGCGCTCGGCGGTCTTGGAGTCGATGAGGACCTGGGCCGCCCCCTGCGGGGCGTGACCGCTGACGATCGGATACCGGGGGTCCTCGGTCCGCCAGTAGTTCCCGCCCTGGGACTGGAAGCCGTCGCCGACGAGCTTGCCGTTCTTGTCGGCGATGGCGGTGAAGCCGCTGACGACGCCGATGGCCGTCTTGGCGCCCTGCACCTTGGCGGCCTTGTCGAGAAGGGCCCCCGTGAGCCTCGGCTCCTTGCCGATGGTGTCGCCGGTGTCCTGGCGGCCCTCGGGCCGGATGGCCACGTCGACCTGGTCGAAGCCCTTGGCGGAACTCTTCTGGTAGGCGTCCGAGATGGTGTTGGTGAAGACCAGGGTGCCCGACACGAAGGCCACGCCGAGCATCACGGCGAGGACGGTCATGAGCAGCCTGGCCTTGTGCGCGAGCACATTGCGCAGGGCGGTACGGAACATTTCTCTTCCAGTACTGGGAGGCGGGAGTCGGGCGAGGCCGGTCAGGCCGATGAGGGTCCGGGGGCGGGGCGCACGGGGGCGGGGTACAGAGGGGCGAGGTGCGCAGGGGCGGGGCGCACAGAGGTGGGCCGCACGGCCCTCAGCTCGTGCGGCCCTTCGCGTCGAACTGCTTCATGCGGTCGAGCACCGCGTCCGCGCTCGGCTCGTACAGCTCGTCCACGATCCGGCCGTCGGCGAGGAAGATCACCCGGTCCGCGTAGGCCGCCGCCACCGGGTCGTGCGTGACCATCACCACGGTCTGCCCCAGCTCCCGCACGGAGTTGCGCAGGAAGCCCAGCACCTCGGCGCCCGACCGCGAGTCCAGGTTTCCGGTGGGCTCGTCGCCGAAGATGATGTCCGGCTTGGACGCGAGCGCCCGCGCCACCGCGACACGCTGCTGCTGGCCGCCGGACAGCTGCGCGGGCCGGTGGCTCAGCCGCCCCGAGAGGCCGACCATCTGTATCACGGTGTCCAGCCACGCCTTGTCCGGCTTGCGGCCCGCGATGTCCATCGGCAGGGTGATGTTCTCCAGCGCGGTCAGCGTCGGCAGCAGGTTGAACGCCTGGAAGATGAAGCCGATCTTGTCCCGGCGCAGCCTGGTGAGCTGCTTGTCCTTCAGCGAGCCCAGTTCGACGTCGCCGATGCGGACGGAACCGGACGAGAAGGAGTCGAGGCCGGCGACGCAGTGCATGAGCGTCGACTTGCCGGAGCCCGACGGCCCCATGATGGCCGTGAACTGGGCCTGCCGGAAGTCGACGGTCACCCGGTCCAGGGCCACCACCTGGGTTTCGCCCTGTCCGTAGACCTTCGACAGATCTGTGGCGCGGGCGGCCACCGCGGTGGTCCGGTCGGCGAGAGGGGTGCTGGTCACGGGTGGGTGCTCCTGTCGGGACGACGACGGTCAAGGGGATGTGTCCCATCCTGGCGGCCCGTCGGCGGCGTGGCGTCAGCCGCTGTTCCGGTTCCCGGGGCAGCCTCCAGTCGGACCGTCACTGCCGGTGTCATACCTGGGGATGACACCCGCCCCTGAGTCCGCCCCGAGCGAAAAGCGGTTGGTCAGCCCATACGCGGCCGCTCGCGACGCCCTCCTTCAGGGCGGTGAAATTCCGTCATTCCGTATACGCGGCCCACGGCCGCCCGAAAGGCTATTGGCAAGTGCGGGAGGCCTGTACCCGGCGCTGATGCACCCTCAGACCTCAATAAAATAAGACAACTTCGCTTCGCAGCCCCGCTGTTCGGGGGATGCGCCCCGATAGGCTCGGAACGCTTGATGCGGAGCCCATGGCCTGCCCGGATGGTGGAATGCAGACACGGCGAGCTTAAACCTCGCTGCCCCTCGCGGGCGTACCGGTTCAAGTCCGGTTCCGGGCACCTCTTCGCTTGTGATGTAAGGCGCGGGCCACAGTCGGAGCGATTCGACAGTGGCCCGCTGGTCGCACTTCTGGTTGCTGTTGCCCTTCCCGCAGGGCACCGCCGACCTGGTTCACGGCCTCCCGCATCGGCTTGTGCCTGGCATGGCCGCGCCGACGGTTCCAGGGAACTGGTCGCCCTCGCCGACGGCTACCGCGAATCGGCCGACCGGTGGGGCGACTTGATGCAGGACCGCGCCCGCCGGGACATGCGCGCCCCCGTCCCGGCGGTCGGTGACGGCGCCCTCGGCTTCTGGACGGCCCTGGCCGAGGTGTTCCCCGCCACCCGCGAGCGGCGGTGCCGGGTTCGTAAAACGGCCGAAGTCCGCGACCGGCTCGTCGAGCGTCCCACCGCCGTGGCAGCATGATCGGCTTCAGCCACGTCCCCGGGGAGGCGTCCGCCATGTCCGACCTCGACAGCCAGGTTCGCTACTGGGATGCCGCCGTGGCCACGAAGACGTTCACCCACCCGCTCCATCCGTCCTGGCTCGACGGCATCAGCAGGCACGCCGCGATCCTCGACTACGGATGCGGCTACGGCCGCGTCATGGAGGAGCTCGAACAGCACGGCTTCGACAACCTCACGGGCGCCGATATCTCGCCAGGAATGATCAAACGGGCACGCCACCTGCATCCCACCATGCGCTTTGCAGTCCTGGATGCACCACCGCTCTCGCCCTACCCGGCCGCCGGCTTCGACGCGGCCCTGCTCTTCGCCGTGCTGACCTGCGTCCCCGGTGATGAAGCCCAGCGCCGGTTGATCGCCGAGCTGAACCGCATCCTCAAGCCGGGCGGGGTCCTCTACATGAGCGACCTCCTGTTGCAGGACGACGAACGCAACCGCAGCCGCTACAGCCGCTATGCCCACCACTACGGCACCTATGGCGTGTTCGAAACCGGCGACGGCGCCGTCTGCCGCCATCACTCCCGAGAGTGGCTCTCCACCCTGCTGACCGGGTTCGAAACCGTCGACAGCCGGACCATCACGGTGGCCACCATGAACGGGCATGAATCCACGGGGATCCAGATACTGGCCCGCAAGCCCACCGTGACATGAGCGCAGCCGGGATCCACAGGCATGACGATGACTCTGCGCCGTCTCGCTGGGTCCTGTGGAGCGTGACCGATCGGCACCAGGGGCGATCGGTCCGCCGATCATGCTCTGTCGGCGGGCGGAGAGGTCTGGTTTCGGGCGCAGGACGGGTCGCCGGCCCACTGCGGGATGTAAGAGAGCGCCGCCAGGATCTCCAGGTGCTGGGCACGGCCCGCGGCCACCACCCGGTCGAAGCGCTCCACAGGTACTGGCCGGTTTGGCGTCCTGCATCGCTGTGTTCGGCTGAGCGCGCGTCATCCAGGTCAGCGTGTCGCCGTAGGAGAGAGCGAACTGCAGGTCGCCGGTTCGGCCCTGTGTCTTGTACGGCGCCATGGCGGAAGACCGGGATGCACCGATTCCGCCGTCGCCTGGCGTCCGAGAGGTGGCGAAGCCACCGCCGTCGTACCACGACTCCGCCGCTGGGACACCCGCGAAGCCTGAGCGCGACCGACAAGATGCGGCGAGATTGTGCCGTACTCGTGATCGAACAGGTTGGGCGTGTCGCCGAAGTGCGCCCAAAGCCGCCGATGGCAGGTACGCACTGCTCGCCGGCCATCGCCGCCACCGTCTCGGTGTGCCCCCGATCACACGGCGGTCGCGGCCGTTCGGGCGTCACCCGGACGCCCCACTCCCGCGTCGCCCGTCGGGGTGATGGAGGGTCCCTGGGTTGATCAGCGGCCGGTCTCGACTCTGTTCCGGCTCGGTCATGGATGGGACGGTTCCGTGCGGGGAATCACAGAGGTGCGTAGCGTGTTGCGCGCAAGGGCGAGGGAAAGATCCTCCTCAAGCACTAGGGTCATTCCTTTGCCTACCTATTACTCTTGAGCCAAGGCCACGCAGGGTGGCCATGGAGGAGTGAAATGAGGAGCAGCAACCCGGTCTTCTCGCGACGGGGGTTCAGCCGCGACAACGGCTACGCGGGCTTCAACACCGCGCCGCAGGCCGGGGGAGCCCCCGTGGGCACGCAGGGCAACCCGTACGCGCAGAACCCGTATGCGGGCGGCAACCCCTACGCGCAGAACCCTTACGCCCAGCAGACCCAGTACGGCGCCCCGCCGCAGGCCCCGGCCACCACCGGCCGTATGACGATGGACGACGTCGTCATGCGCTCGGCGATGACGCTCGGCACGGTCGCCGTCGGCGCGATCCTCGCCTGGGTGCTGCTGCCGGTCTCGTCCACCAGCTACGGCCTCGCGATCGGCTCCGCCCTGATCGCGTTCGTGCTGGCGATGGTGCAGTCCTTCAAGCGCACCCCCTCGCCCGCGCTCATCCTGGGATACGCCGCCTTCGAGGGCGTCTTCCTCGGTGTCATCAGCGAGATGTACAACTCGCAGTGGTCCGGCGCGCCCTTCCAGGCGGTGCTCGGCACCATGGCGGTCTCCGGCGCCACCCTGCTCGTCTACAAGGCGGGCTGGATCCGTGTCACCGCGCGGTACGCCCGCATCGGCATGGCCATCGCCATCGCGTTCGTCCTGGTGATGGCGGTCAACCTGCTGCTGGTCGCCTTCGGCGCCGCCCCCGACGGCGGGCTGCGCAGCATGGGCCCGCTGGGCGCGCTCGTCGGCATCATCGCCATCCTGCTCGGCGCGTTCTTCCTGACCCTCGACTTCAAGCAGATCGAGGACGGCATCGCCTACGGTGCGCCGCGCGAGGAGGCCTGGCTGGCCGCGTTCGGCCTGACCATGACCCTCGTGTGGATCTACGTGGAGATGCTGCGGCTGGTCGCGATCTTCAGCAGTAACGACTAGTCACGCCCGGGGCGCCGGATCCCGAGCGTCCCGGATGTGCCGAAGGGCCCGCGAGCCACGGTTCGCGGGCCCTTCGCCGTGTGGTGTCCGGTTCGGTGGTGCGCGCTCAGGCGAGTTTGCGCGCGGCCCTCCTCAGGTCGTACTCGTGAATGATCGCTTTGGCGTGGCCGTACGCGAGATTGTGCTCGTGCCGGAGCCAGCTGACCTTCTCCTCGAAGCAGAGAGCAGGGCCTTCGGCGACAGTGCGAAGCCAGTCGGACACTTCACGACCGGTGCAGTGGGGGATGCGGGCGAGCAGATTGCGATGGGTCTCCTCGGAGAAGACTTGGGACATCGGCGCCTCCGGACGCATTCGATGAAGCCGGTCCTTCAGGTCACCGTGCCTGAGTGTTCGCCTGTTGGCAACAGTGCCGCGGCGACGCGTAGTCTCGCGGCGTGCTTGATACGACGCCTTTGACCCGGGCAGTGGATCACTTCGCCGACCGGCTGCGGGCCGCTCCCCAGAGCCGGCTTCAACGGGGAGCCGCGGCCGAGGCGCTCGGCCTGGCAAGGGAGTTGGCGCGCCGCGCCCAGCTCCTGGAGGACCCCTCGGCCGAGCCCCGCGAGATGCCGGACGCGGGCATGTTCGCCGCCGCCGACCAGATCACGGTCGCCGCACACGATCTCGCAGTCGTCCTTGGCGACGAGGAGGAACTGGCCCAGGCCGTGGCGCTCGTGCAGGAGGCCCAGCAACGCGCCGGAGTCTGAGGCGTGGACTCCCGGCGCGGTGGTCACAGGGACGCGATGACGCGGTCCGCCAGGATGTAGACGCTCTCGTCGCCGCACTCGAACGTCAGCGCGTACGCCCCCGAGATGCCCGAGCCGCCGAGCAGGACCGGGGCATGGCCGGCCGTCACGGCCGCGGCCAGGCGCTCGGCGGTCTCGCGGTGCCCCGGGGTCATGCACAGCGTCGTGCCGTCCGCGAAGACGTAGACGTCGAGGGTCCCCAGCGGGCCCGGGCGCACGTCGGCGAGTTCGGTACGGGCGGCGGCCAGTTCCTCCAGCCGGGCGACCGTGCGCTCGTGGTCGCCCACGACGGGGGAGGAGGCCGGGACGAAGTCGGGGTGCGAGGGGTGCCGGCGACGGGCGGCGGCCAGTTCCGGTGAGTCGCCCGCGAAGCCGTCGTCCGTGGAGGCGCCACGGACGAACTCGTTCTCCTCGAGGGAGGGTTCTGCCACCGGCTCCAGGCTTTCGTGCTCCAGGCCCGCGAAGTCCGACTGACGGGGCAGGAACAGCTCGCTGTCGGGCAGGCCGAACAGGGAGGGGGCGTCGGCGATGTCCCGGGCCTCCTGGGCGGCCCAGAAGGCACGCGCCTCGGCCAGTTCGCGCTCCCGCTCCTCGGCGAGAGCCTCCGCCACGGCGGCGCGTATCTCCTCCGCGTCCGCGGCGGAGCGGGCGGCCGGCACCAGGCCGTGCGCCTGCGCGGCGCGGCTCTCGGTGAGCTCGCTGCGCAGGGCCACGACCTGTCGGCGCAGCGCCCGCACGCTGCACAGGACGGCGACGCCCACGCCCGCGGTGGCGGTCGTGGTGAGCAGCAGAGCAATCGGCATGGCGCTCACTGACGTACTCCCGGTTCAAGGTCGGCCCCCGACTTCCTAACATCAGCTTGAAGGGTGGACTAACCAGCTGTCAGTGCGTAACGTCACGAAACGGACAAGAACCGAGTGTCGAGACCTCCCCCGGAAGCGGCTCTGACCTGCATAGACCTCTTCCGGAGGGAGATAGGTCACATCCTGGGGGAGATTGGATCACAAAACGGCCCGGAGCCCTGAGGGAACAGGGGCTCCGGGCCGTGGCGCTGGGGTGCGGCGCGGTCAGCTCAGGCGCTCGATGACCATGGCCATGCCCTGGCCGCCGCCGACGCACATCGTCTCCAGGCCGAACTGCTTGTCGTGCCACTGGAGCGAGTTGATCAGCGTGCCGGTGATACGGGCGCCGGTCATGCCGAAGGGGTGTCCGATGGCGATGGCACCGCCGTTGACGTTCAGCTTGTCCAGCGGGATGCCGAGGTCGCGGTAGGAAGGGATCACCTGGGCGGCGAAGGCCTCGTTGATCTCGACGAGGTCGATGTCGTCGATGGTGAGGCCGGCCCGCCGCAGTGCCTGGTTGCTGGCCTCGACGGGGCCGTAGCCCATGATCTCGGGGGAGAGCCCGGAGACACCGGTGGAGACGATCCGGGCGAGCGGCGTGAGCCCCAGCTCACGGGCCTTGGTGTCGCTCATGATGATCACGGCCGCGGCGCCGTCGTTCAGCGGGCAGCAGTTGCCGGCGGTGACGCGGCCGTCGGGGCGGAAGACGGGCTTCAGGCCGGCCACGCCCTCCAGGGTCACGCCGGGGCGCGGACCGTCGTCCTTGCTGACGACCGTCCCGTCGGGGAGCGTCACCGGGGTGATCTCGCGCTCCCAGAAGCCCTTGGCGATGGCCTGCTCGGCGAGGTTCTGCGAGCGGACGCCGAACTCGTCCATCTCCTCGCGGGTGACGCCCTTCAGCCGGGCGAGGTTCTCGGCGGTCTGGCCCATCGCGATGTACGGGTCGGGCAGCAGGCCGTCCTCGCGCGGGTCGTGCCAGTCGGTGCCCTCGGACTCGGCGACGGCGACGGTGCGTGCCTCGGCCTCGGCGAAGAGGGGGTTGTGGGTGCCCGGGATGTCCGAGGTGCCGTTGGCGCTGCGGCTGACCGTCTCGACGCCCGCGGAGATGAAGACGTCGCCCTCGCCGGCCTTGATGGCGTGCAGGGCCATGCGGGAGGTCTGGAGGGAGGAGGAGCAGTACCGGGTGATGGTGCAGCCCGGGAGGTGGTCCATGCCCATCTGCACGGCGACGATGCGGCCGAGGTTGTGCCCCTGCTCGCCGCCCGGGAGGCCGCAGCCGAGCATCAGGTCGTCGATGTCCCTGGGGTCCAGCGAGGGGACCTTGTCCAGGGCCGCCTGGATGATCGTCGCGGTCAGGTCGTCCGGGCGGAGGTCCTTCAGAGAGCCCTTGAAGGCGCGGCCGATGGGAGAGCGGGCGGTCGAGACGATGACGGCTTCGGGCATCACGGCTCCATTGCACGAGGGGAGGCAGGGCTGTGGGGGAAGTTACCCCTACGTAGGGTGGAGGTCACGGGCGTTGGGGTGTGACTCCGGCCGCACTTTTCTAAGCGCTTGCTTTTCTCCGGCCGCGGGCGCTCGAGAGGGCGCGGGGCCGGGGGCGCAGACGGTCCCTCACGGAAGCCTGCGTTCCGGGGCCGGGACAGTCGAGCCGGGCCCCGGGAGGGTGCGGTGGCCCGTCAGGCCGTTGGTTCCGGCTCCGGGGCCGGGGTCGCGTCCGGGGTCGGCAGACGCCGGCGGCGACGCCGCTTGAGGAGGGCCCAGGGGCCCCGGGGGCCCGTCGGCAGGGCGGCCGCGACCTCGGTGCCCGCCTCCGAGGCCGCCTCCGCCGCCGCACGGGCCACCGGCAGGAAGCCCTCCCGGCGGGACGCGTCGGGGCGTTCCTCCTCCGCCGGCCACAGGCCCAGGGCCGCGCAGACCGTCGGCAGGACCGCCATCGCCGCCGTGGCATAGCCCTCCGCCGAGGGGTGGTAGTTGTCGGGGCCGAAGAGTTCACGCGGGTTCGCCTCGAACTCCGGGCCCAGCAGGTCGCCCAGCGACACCGTGCGGCCGCCCTGCTCGACGACGCCGATCGTCTGCGCCGCGGCCAGCTGACGGCAGGCCCGGCGGGCCAGCCAGCGCAGCGGCTGCTGGACGGGCTCGATGGTCCCGAGGTCGGGGCAGGTGCCCACCACGACCTCCGCGCCCGCCGTGCGCAGCCGGCGCACGGCGGCCGACAGATGGCGCACCGAGCGCGTGGGCGGCATGCGGTGTGTCACATCGTTCGCGCCGACCATGATCACGCAGATGTCGGGGACCGGGTCCGGGCCCTCCAGCGCCGACGTCACCTGACGGTCGAGGTCGTCCGACTGCGCCCCGGGAAGAGCCACCACCCGCAGCTCCACCGGGCGTTCCGCCACCGCCGCGAGTCCCGAGGCCAGCAGTGCTCCCGGTGTCTGGCGAAAGCGGCGCACGCCCTGTCCCGCGGCCGTGGAGTCACCGAGCATCATCAGCCTCAGCGGCGGTCCGTCCACACCGGCGTAGCCCCGTCCGTACAGTCCGTCCGCGCTCGGCGGCCGGGGGCTGTGCCCGTTGCCCACCTGGCGCTTGGCCAGCTGCACCTCCGCGAGCAGCAGCCCGACGGCGGCCGCCCCGACCAGGCCGATTCCGCCGCCGCCGTACGCCGCGCCCGCCGCGATGCGCCGGGCCACCCTCGCCCTCGACATGCTCGACATCCGTCGCCGCCACCTCCTCGAAGCCATACATCCACTGCTTGCCCCGTACACACCGTCGTCCAATCTCAACGGCGCGTGAACTGGCACGACGTCCACGGCGGACCGTCCTGGCGCGGGAGCGCTTACGCTGGCGGGACCATCACGACCACTTTTTTTGCAAGCAACCGGAGACAACGGTGCAATTCCACGACTCGATGATCAGCCTGGTCGGCAACACCCCGCTGGTCAGGCTCAACCGGGTGGCCGCCGGGATCCAGGCGACCGTCCTCGCGAAGGTCGAGTACTTCAACCCCGGCGGTTCCGTGAAGGACCGCATCGCCCTGCGCATGATCGAGGCGGCCGAGCAGAGCGGCGAGCTCAAGCCCGGCGGCACGATCGTCGAGCCGACCAGCGGCAACACGGGCGTCGGACTCGCGATCGTGGCCCAGCAGAAGGGCTACAAGTGCATCTTCGTGTGCCCCGACAAGGTCTCCACGGACAAGATCAACGTTCTGCGTGCGTACGGCGCCGAAGTGGTGGTGTGCCCGACGGCGGTGGCCCCGGAGCACCCGGACTCGTACTACAACGTCTCCGACCGGCTCGTCCGGGAGATCCCCGGGGCGTGGAAGCCGGACCAGTACTCCAACCCCAACAACCCCCTTTCGCACTATCACTCGACCGGCCCCGAGCTGTGGGAGCAGACGGAGGGGAAGATCACCCATTTCGTCGCGGGCGTCGGCACGGGCGGCACCATTTCCGGTACCGGTCGCTACCTGAAGGACGTCAGCGACGGCCGGGTGGAGGTCATCGGCGCCGACCCCGAGGGCTCGGTGTACTCGGGCGGCTCCGGGCGGCCGTATCTCGTCGAGGGCGTCGGTGAGGACTTCTGGCCGTCCGCGTACGACCGGACCGTCGCCGACGAGATCGTCGCCGTGTCCGACAAGGACTCCTTCCAGATGACCCGGCGGCTGGCGAAGGAGGAGGGCCTGCTGGTCGGCGGCTCCTGCGGCATGGCCGTCGTGGCCGCGCTGGAGGTCGCCGAGCGGCTGGGGCCGGACGATGTCGTGGTCGTGCTGCTGCCGGACAGTGGCCGTGGCTACCTCAGCAAGATCTTCAACGACGAGTGGATGGCCGACTACGGTTTCCTGGAGGACGCCGGCCCGAGCGCCCGCGTCGCGGATGTGCTGAGCGACAAGGAGGGCGGCATCCCCTCCCTCGTCCACATGCACCCCGACGAGACGGTCGGCCAGGCCATCGAGGTGCTGCGCGAGTACGGCGTCTCGCAGATGCCGATCGTGAAGCCGGGCGCCGGTCACCCCGACGTCATGGCGGCGGAGGTCGTGGGCTCCGTCGTGGAGCGCGAGCTGCTGGACGCGCTGTTCACCAAGCGGGCCTCCCTGGACGACCCGCTGGAGAAGCACATGTCGGCGCCGCTGCCGCAGGTCGGCTCCGGCGAGCCGGTCGAGGATCTGATGTCCGTGCTGGGTACGGCCGACGCGGCGATCGTCCTCGTCGAGGGCAAGCCGACCGGTGTGGTCAGCCGTCAGGACCTGCTGGCGTTCCTGGCCAAGGGCGGAAAGCAGTAGAGAACGTCCGGTGAACCGGGCGTGTCGGCGGCGAACGTGCGGTGACGCCCGGGGGCGGGGCTTTCCGGAAGTGGTACGAGCGCGTCATGTCCGCGCAGCACCCGCTTAACACGCATCCGGCACATTGGTGGGTGTCGGCAGGGCGGGAGCGGCTCCCCGCCCGGACCGGCAACCGAAACGGCGCCAAGGACCTCCGGAGCGGCTCCCGGACCTCCATGGACGCCAAGGACGCGCAAGCCCGGCCTGACCCGGCCCGCGTCCCTCGCGGGGACCGCCGTCGTCCCGCCCCCCGGCAACGGGGGTGCGGCGGTCCCCGCGCATCTCTTTTCCGGCCGCCCCCGTCGTCAGTCGTCCCCTCCGCCGTCAGTCGTCCCAGCCGTCGGCTCCCGGGGACCGGTGGCGGCGGAACAGACCGGGAGTGGTGCGGGCGGCCTGGACGGCGTTGACCCCGACGATGCCCACCCAGGCGACCAGCAGGCCCGGCAGATGGCCCAGGCTGCCGCCGATCGCCGAGAGAGGTATCGCCAGCACCAGCGAGACGATGCCGAAGCCGAAGCGCTCGCCCCAGGAGTCCGTCGCCTGCGGGGACCGCGCGTCGCGCGCCGCCACCATCTGCTGCTCGGCCAGGTGTCTGCGCAGGCGGCGGTCGACCGCGCCGTCGATGCGCCGGTCGACCTTCTCGAGGAACGACTCGACCAGCGCCGGCTCGTACTCCTCGCCCAGTTCCCTGCGGGCCCGCAGGGTGGCGTCGAGTTCCTTCTCGAGGTCGGCGCCCCGCGCATCCATTCCCGTCATGCGCACCACGTTAGGGATCCGGAACGCCCGCGGCACTGGGGAAAGCCCCCCTCTTGGGGGTGAGGTCCGCCGGCAGCACCCCGCGGGGCTCCCGTCCGGGCCGCCGGGCCGCCCCAAGCAGCAGGGAGATCATTCCCGTGTCGGGATCGAACGTGCCGCCGCCACCCGCGCCGGCCCGAAGGCCGGGTCCGCGCGGATCGCGTTGCGTACCCAGGAGGCGTGCGCCCGGACCGTGTGGTCCAGCCAGTCGCCTGGCAGCACCCGGGTCCGGTGGGCGGCGGGAGCGATCTCGTCACCAGCAGCCGCAGATGGCCGGGCACCGGCGCACCCGAGCGGAGGAGGTCGAGCGTCGCCGCCACCGCTCCGCACCGCTCGTGGCCGAGCACGAGTACCAGCGGGATGCGCAGCTCCTCGACCCCGTACTGGAGGGAGCCGAGCACCGCCTCCTCGAGGACCTGGCCGGCCGTCCTGACGCACAGCAGGTCCCCGAGCCCCTGGTCGAAGACCAGCTCGGGCGGCACCCGGGAGTCGATGCAGCCGAGAACCGCCGCGAAGGGACGCCGCCCGGCGGCCAGGGCGCGCCGCCGGGCATGTTCCTCGTGCGGGTGGCGGGGCCGGCCGGAGGCTTATCTGCGGTTGCCCGTCAGCAGTTCGGCGAGCGCGTCCGGGGCGGTGACCGGCGGGTGAGGAGCCGCGTCGCGAGCGGGCGGCGCGGCGGGGGCGCCGGACAGTGCGCCCACGGCCGCGGCCGTCGGAAGGGCCCCGCGCTCCAAGACCATGACGCTTGCTCAGGGGCGTACGGTCCTCGGACGAGGAGGAGCGCCGCGCTCACCGGGGGCGTTGAACGCGGCGCAGGTGCACCGTACGCATGCGCGTGGTCACTGTGAGTGCCGGTTTGATGGCGCTTGGTTGATTCGTCGTCGGATCATCGCCGCTCCGATACCGCGGCTTGATCATCAGCCGGAGCATCCGTCCTCATGCCCCGGAGTGCGCGCCGTGCGACGGCGGATGCCCCCCGCTTGCATATCGCCATGCAGATTTCTTGGTGTTTGAATAGGTGGACATGACCCGGGAACAGGGGCCCCGGACGCGCAACGCCGCACGCGAACATCTTGAGGGGGAGCACGTAATGAGCGTGACCGACAGTCCTGCGGCACGGTTGCAGGCGCTCTTCGAGGGACACCGGCTCACGCCGACCCAGCGGCGGATCGCGCACAGCATGGTGCGGCGCGCCGCCGACGTGCCCTTCCTGTCCAGCGTGGAGCTGGCCGAACTCGCCGGGGTCAGCCAGCCGTCGGTCACCCGGTTCGCGGTCGCCCTCGGCTTCGACGGCTACCCGGCGCTGCGCAAGCACCTGCGCGAGGTCGCGCCCGCGGAACAGACTTCGGACCCGCGTGTGTACAACGCGTACCAGCAGGCCGTCGAGGCCGAGATCGAGAACCTGAAGCACCTGGCCGAGCTGCTGGCCGACCCCCAGCCCGTGCAGAAGGCCGGACGGATCCTCGCCGCGTCCCGCCCGCTGCCCGTGCTCGGCCTGCGGGCCGCGGCCTCCCAGGCGTACGGCTTCACGTACTTCGCCGCCAAGGTCCACCCGGACGTACGGCTGCTCCACGAGGGCGGCACGATGCTGAACGACCGCATCGACGCGGCCGTACGGGCCGGTGCGAGCGCCCTGCTGTGCTTCGCGCTGCCCCGGCATCCGCGCGAGGTCGTGGACGCCCTCGGGTACGCCCGGCAGGCGGGTCTGACGGTGGTCACGGTCGCCGACTCGGCCTTCGCGCCGGTGGCCAAGGTCTCGGACCTGCTGCTGCCGGCCGCCGTGGGCACGGGGCTCGCCTTCGACACGGCCTGCGCGCCGATGCTGCTCGGCCGGGTCCTGCTCGAGGCGATGTGCGACGACCTGCCGGACGCCCAGGCGCGCCTCGAGGAATTCGACGTGCGGGCGGCGTCCCGGGGGCTGTTCGTCGAGTAGGCCGGCTTTTTCAGACTCGTCTCACATTGGCCCGTTAGCCTGCGCGCACCAAGGCGCTGAACCGGGTGAGACAGGAGGCTGAGGTGGCGCGCGGAGGTCAGGGACTTGCACGGGTGGCCGTCGTCGTACGGGCCGGAGCCGCACCGCTGTGGTGGTTCGGGGTGCTCGCGGCCGGTATCGGGGTTCTGGTACCCGGAGTGACGGGGCGCCGGATCGGCGTCATGGCCGGGGCGGGGCTGTTCGTCATCGCCGCGGCCGTGGTCGTGTACGCGCGCCGCAAGCGGTACACCGCTCTGGCTCGTGGCGCCGCCCGCGCCGGAAAGTACGACGTGCTCCAGGACCGCGCGGTCACCGTCCGGACCTGGCGGCGCGGCCACCGCTGGTGGCTGCTCGCCGCCTTCGCCGCCGCGCTCGCCGGCTCCTTCGCGGTGCCCGCCGCCGGCGGGATGCTGCTTGCCGGAACGGGCGCCGGGCTGCGGCTGAAGGC
This sequence comes from Streptomyces sp. NPDC046931, assembly GCF_040644655.1. Taxonomy (NCBI): domain Bacteria; kingdom Bacillati; phylum Actinomycetota; class Actinomycetes; order Kitasatosporales; family Streptomycetaceae; genus Streptomyces; species Streptomyces sp. NPDC046931. Next base: position 71,620 of record NZ_JBEYWX010000004.1, on the reverse strand, counting down.
CGCCTGGCTCGGCCGCCGCGAGCGCGCCGACGACGCACTGCTGTGGGTGCGCGTCGACTGGCTCGGCCGCGGCGGCGCCCCCGCCGGCAAACCGGTCAAGGGCTACCGCAGCACCGGCATCGCGGCCGGCGACGCGGCCCCGGGCGGGGCGCGCCGCCGTACCGCGGAGCTGGTGTAGCCGGGCCGGGAGCGGTCGGGCCGGGAGGTCAGACCTCCAGGTCCTCCTCGATCTTCCTCAGCTGGTGGCGGGCCATCGCCAGGTTGGCGCGCTTGGCGTCGAGGACCAGATACAGGAACAGACCGTTGCCGCCGCGGCCGGTGATCAGCCGGATCAGGTGGTACTGGTCGGACAGCGTGATCAGGATGTCCTCGATCTGGCCCTTGAGCCCGAGGTGCTCCATGGTGCGCAGCTTGGCCCGTACGACATCGGTGTTGCCGGCGGCCGCGACCGTGAGGTCGAAGCTCTTGCTGCCGCCCATCGTGCCCAGCGCCATACCGGTGGTGTAGTCGACGAGAGCGACTCCGGTCGCGCCCTCGATGGAGGCGAGCGCCTCTTTCAGCGCGGTTTCGGTGTTGGCCATGTGTGAGTGTGTCCTTTCAACTTTCCGTGGTGGTGTGCGCGTTCGCGGCCGAACGTGGGCTCGCGGGGGTGCGCGCGGTACGGGTCCGCAAGGGGGCGGACCTGGCGGTGGTATCGGTTGGGGTCCTGGCGGTACGGGCCCGCGGCGGTGCGGCCCGCGGGGCGGCCTCGTCGATCAGCTCGCCGATACGGCTGCTGGAGCGGCGGCCCTCCAGATGCAGCCGGCCGACGTTGACACGGTCCTCGGCGAGCAGGGTGAGGACGGCGCCGCGGCCTGCTGCGTACGTGGCGACGTAACCGTGGACGCCGCGGACGAGCAGTTCGCGGAAGTCGCCCTGCCCCGTCGCGTCCGCCAGCCGTATGGCGACGCCCAGCGCGGCGGCGGTGAGCGCGGCGACACCCTCCGGCTCGACGCCGGCGGTGTCCTGGGCGAGGACGAGTCCGTCGACGCTGGCGGCGAGGGCGCCGGTCAGCTGGGGGATGCGGGTCCTCAGGCGGCGGAGTTCGTCGAGGACCTCGGGCTCCGCGTCCATCAGGGGTCTCCTCTCGGCGGGGCGTTGGCGTTCGAGCCGGTCAAAGGGCCTCCAGCGCATCCCTCAGCCTCTTCAGCAACGTGATGTGGGGGTCGGCGAAAGGCGGTGACAGATCGGTGGGTGCGGGCCTTGGGGTCTCGTGCGGGGGGGACAGGACCCCCGGCACCGGGCCCGGGTCCGCGTCCGGGCCGGCGCTCGGGGCCGCGCTGAAGGGAGGGAACGGGCTCGGGACCGGCGCCGGGCGGGCCGTGACGGCGCCTGCCGCCGCCAGACGCCGTACGTCGACCAGCGTGTGGAACGCCGGGCGGCCCAGGGCCCGGGAGATGTCCGCCGCAGTGCGCACTCCGTCGATCCGGTCGAGCACCTCCCCCTGGCGGTGCGGGACCGCTGTGCCCGCCGGGTGGCCGGTGCGCAGGAGAGGGGCCTCGTCCGTGGCCGGGTCGGGCCAGATGCGGTGCAGCAGCTCACGGCGGCGCAGCGTCTCGCGCTCCACCCCGGCCACCGGGACCGGGCGCACGGGGCCCAGCCAGTGTGCGTCGCCGTACCGGAAGCGGGCGGGGGCGCTGCTCGGGCCCAGGACGAAGTACGCCGCGTCGTACAGCGCCCCCAGATGGCACAGTTCCAGGGCGCCTTCACTGATGAGGCGGTTGTCGACCAGGAACCGTCCCACCCGGTGGCGTGTCCCCGCCTCGGCGACGGCCTCGCGCCAGCCGTCCTCGTCGAGCGCGCCGCGCGCGATGAGCAGGGCGTCGAGGCCCGGTGTCGCGGGGCTCTCGGCGTACACCACCTGGCCGTCGACCAGATGGAGCAGACCGCCCTCGCGCATCAGCACCCCGGTGGCCCGTTCGGCGGCGAGCCTGCTGAGCATGGGGGACAGGCCGCCGCTCGGGATCTGCGTGCGCTGCCGCATGGGCAGCGGAGGAGTCGCGACCATCGTCATCCCAGCACCAGCCGCCCGGCCATCTCGCCGAGCCGGATGCGGGCGAGGGCGAGGTTGCCTTCCGTGCGGGCCAGCCACAGGTGCAGGAAGACGCTGCTGTCGAACGTCGTCGGGACGAACCGCAGCAGGTGGTAGCTGTCCCGGTTGGCGATGATCAGGTCCTCGACCGGGCATGCGTCGTCGGACCAGTCGGCGTCGCCCTCCGGGGAGAACGCGCGGTGTTCGGCGGCCAGCCGGGCCAGCTCCGCGGCCTCCGCCGCGGTCGTCTCGTGGTCACCGCCGGGCGCGTCCCCGACCGTGCCCAGCGCGAGCCCGCTGGTCCAGTCGACCACCGCGGCGCCCCGGGCACCGGGCAGTCGCATGGCTTCCAACAGGCACTCGTCGATTCCGGGCACCCTGGCTTCCCTCCCGCCTCTGGTACGGATGAGTGACCCTGAGGCTACGCAACGTATGCGCGAGGGGTGAGTCTTCTGGCATTTTCCAGTGGAACATGCGCGGAAACACTAAGGTGGGTCAACTGACCTTGTTCACGGGGCGGTTGGGGCGGACGAGGCGCCCCGGTGCCGACCTGCGGGTATGCGGGCGATGCGCCTGGAGGGGGCCGCCGGTCCCGGGCGGCGCCCGGGCCCCTCAGAGTTCCGTCAGCGCGCTTACGCGCCCACCGCCCGACTCGGCCACGATCTCCTCGACGGTCTGCGGCTCCCGTACGACCGCGAACCGGATGCCTCCGCCCTCGTCCGGCGCGTAGCCGTACACCCCCGGGCGGGCCAGGGAGTTGTACGCGTAGTGATGCGCGAAGTAGTACGCCCCGGTGTCCAGGGCCGCCGCGTGGTCGCCCGGCTCCAGCAGCGGCAGCGCATGCGCCTGGGCCAGCAGGTCGCCCGCGAAGCACGCCGGCCCGGCCACGTCCTGCACCACGGCGGGCCCCTGCTTCGGGTGCCCCTTGGCGTCGTACGCCGCGATCCGCAGCGGCCAGGACCCCGGCGCGTACACCGTGCGGGTCGCGACCTGCACGCCCGCGTGCGTGACCGCCACGGCCCGGCCGCCCGCGCGCTTGGTGTACTCCACTCGCGCCACCACGGTCCCGTGCTTGGCCAGCAGCGACCGCCCGAACTCCGTGACCAGTCCGTACCGCCCGCCGAACAGCCCCGGAACCGCCTCCGCCAGCAGCCGCGCGTACTGCGCGAACGTCGGTGTCGTCGTGTCCGACGTGAAGTTGACCGGCAGCCCGCCGCCGATGTCGATCGTGTCGATCCGGCGGCGGCCGATCCGCCGGTTGATCTCCTCGGCGAGCGCGTAGCACTCCGCGATGCCCCGCGCCATCAGCGACAGCGGCACCCCCTGGGAGCCGGAGTGCGCGTGCAGCCGGGTCAGCCAGGGCCGGTCGGCATAGGCGCGGATCAGCCACTCGCGCGCCCCCTCGTCACGCAGCGCAACCCCGAACTTGGAGGTCGCGGTCGCCGTGGACAGCGCGTCGATCGCACCGGCCCCGACCTGCGGGTTCACCCGCATCCCGAGCGGGGAGGACGTCTTGGTCTCCCGCATGAGGGCGTCGATGCGGTCCAGCTCCTGGGGGTTGTCCGCGTTCACGGCGACGCCCAACGCCAGCGCCTCGCGCAGCTCCGGCGTCGTCTTGGCGGGCGAGTCCAGCACCGTCCGCCCCGGCTCCACTCCGGCCGCGCGGGCCAGCGCCAGCTCTCCGGGGCTCGCCACCTCCGCGCCGATGCCCGCCTCCCGCAGCAGCCGCAGCACCGGGACCAGCGGGGTCGCCTTCACCGCGAAGGCGTGCAGCACCGGGGTGCCGGGCGCGACCACCGCGTCGAAGGCCGCCCGCAGCGCGGCCGCCGACTCCCGGATGCCGACGACGTCCAGCAGGCCGACGAGGGGCGCGTCCGGTCCCAGAAGCCCCTGCTCGACGGCGCTGCGCACGGCCTCGTCCCGGCGGGCCACCCGGTTCACGTCGTCGGGGCGCCCGTCCCCGTTCCGGTGGTTCTCGTGTTCCGTCCCGCTGTGCCTCATGTCCACCGCGTCCCCCGTCCCGGCGCGCCTCATGTTCACCGCGCCCCCCGTTCCCCCGTACCGCTCTGCGCGGCCCTGTCTCCAGCCAAACACCCCCGCGGCCGCCGCGCTGGCGCACGAACGTATTGACTAGCTCTATTCATGACGCGAGGATATGAATAACCACTGCAACAGTCCCCGCGCGCCCCCCACCCGGCCGCGTGCGGTCGTCCACCAGGAGGCAGACCATGTCAGGACCCCGCCCCGTCCGAGCGCCCCGCGGCACGGAACCGAGCGCCCTGGGATGGCAGCAGGAGGCCGCCCTGCGGATGCTGCAGAACAACCTCGACCCCGAGGTCGCCGAGCACCCCGACAAGCTGGTCGTCTACGGTGGCACCGGCAAGGCCGCGCGCGACTGGCGCTCCTTCGACGCCATGGTCCGCACGCTGAAGACCCTCAAGCAGGACGAGACGATGCTCGTCCAGTCCGGCCGTCCGGTCGGCGTCATGCAGACCCACGAGTGGGCGCCCCGCGTCCTCATCGCCAACTCCAACCTCGTCGGCGACTGGGCCAACTGGGAGGAGTTCCGCCGCCTGGAGGCCCTCGGGCTGACCATGTACGGGCAGATGACCGCCGGCTCGTGGATCTACATCGGCACCCAGGGCATCCTCCAGGGCACCTACGAGACCTTCGCCGCCGTCGCCGCCAAGAAGTTCGGCGGTTCGCTGGCCGGAACCATCACCCTCACGGCCGGGCTCGGCGGCATGGGCGGCGCCCAGCCGCTCGCCGTGACGATGAACGACGGCGTCGCCCTCTGCATCGACTGCGACCCGCGTGCCATCGAGCGCCGTATCGAGCACCGGTACCTGGATGTGCGGGCCGACTCCCTGGAGCATGCCCTCCAGCTCGCCGTCGAGGCGCGCGACCAGCGCAAGCCGCTGTCCATCGGCGTCCTCGGCAACGCCGCCGAACTCGTCCCCCAGCTGCTCGCCATGGGCGCTCCCATCGACATCGTCACCGACCAGACCTCGGCCCACGACCCGCTGTCCTACCTGCCGGTCGGCGTCGCCATCGAGGACATGGCCTCCTACGCCGCCAAGGACCCGGCCGGCTTCACCACCCGCGCCCGTGAGTCGATGGCCAAGCACGTCGAGGCGATGGTCGGTTTCATGGACGCCGGCGCGGAGGTCTTCGACTACGGCAACTCCATCCGCGGCGAGGCGCAACTGGCCGGATACGAGCGCGCGTTCGCCTTCCCCGGCTTTGTGCCCGCCTATATCCGCCCGCTGTTCTGCGAGGGCAAGGGCCCCTTCCGCTGGGCGGCGCTGTCCGGTGACCCGGCCGACATCGCGAAGACCGACCGGGCCATCCTCGATCTGTTCCCCGAGAACGAGTCCCTCGCGCGCTGGATCAAGATGGCCGGCGAGCGCGTCCACTTCCAGGGCCTGCCCGCCCGTATCTGCTGGCTCGGCTACGGCGAGCGGGACAAGGCCGGTGAGCGGTTCAACGACATGGTGGCGAGCGGGGAGCTGGCCGCGCCGATCGTCATCGGACGCGACCACCTCGACTGCGGTTCCGTCGCCTCGCCGTACCGCGAGACCGAGGCGATGCTCGACGGCTCCGACGCGATCGCGGACTGGCCGCTGCTCAACGCCATGGTCAACGTGGCCTCCGGTGCGTCGTGGGTGTCCATCCACCACGGCGGCGGGGTCGGCATGGGCCGGTCCATCCACGCCGGGCAGGTGACGGTGGCCGACGGCACGCAGCTCGCCGGCGAGAAGATCCGCCGTGTGCTCACGAACGACCCCGGCATGGGCGTCATCCGGCATGTCGACGCCGGGTACGACATCGCGGAGTCGGTGGCCGGCGAGCGGGGCGTGCGGGTTCCGATGCGTGAAGGTGACGACGCGTGACGCACGCAGAACGCGGACGGGACGGGGGCGGCGCCCCCCGGCCCCTGCCCGGCAGCTCCTTCCACGAGATGTGGCGGGAGCTGGCACCCATCGGCCGGCACCCCGGCTCCGGCGGTTACCGCCGCTTCGCCTGGACCGGTGCCGACGCCGAGTGCCGTGCCTGGTTCGAGGAGCAGGCCCGGACCCGGGGGCTCGTCCACGAGGTGGACCGGAACGGCAACCAGTGGGCCTGGCTCGGGGACCCCACCGCCGGGGACGCCGTGGTGACCGGGTCGCATCTGGACTCCGTGCCCGACGGCGGCGCCTTCGACGGGCCCCTCGGGGTCGTGTCCTCCTTCGCCGCCCTGGACGAACTGCGGGCACGGGGTGTCGAGTTCGGCAAGCCCTTCGCCATCGTCAACTTCGGGGACGAGGAGGGCGCCCGGTTCGGTCTCGCCTGTGTCGGATCGCGGCTGACCGCCGGGCAGCTCACCGTCGAGCAGGCCCACCGGCTCACCGACGGCGACGGGATCACGCTGCCGCGGGCCATGGAGGCCGCCGGATACGACCCCGACGCCATCGGGCCCGACCCCGAACGGCTCGGCCGTATCGGAGCGTTCGTCGAACTGCATGTCGAGCAGGGGCGGGCCCTGGACCTGAGCGGTGACCCCGTGGGCATCGCCAGCGCGATCTGGCCGCACGGGCGGTGGCGGTTCGACTTCCGCGGCGAGGCCAACCACGCGGGGACGACCCGGCTCGCCGACCGCCGCGACCCCATGCTGTCGTACGCCGAAACCGTCCTCGCCGCCCGCCGGGAAGCCGAACTCGCCGGTGCCGTCGCCACCTTCGGCAAGATCGCCGTGGAGCCGAACGGCGTCAACGCCATCCCCTCCCTCGTGCGCGGCTGGCTCGACTCCCGGGCCGCCGACCAGACGAGCCTGGACGCCGTGGTCGGCGGTGTCGAGAAGGCCGCCCGTGAGTACGCGGAGGCCCATGGCGTCGACCTCGACGTCGTCCGTGAGTCCTTCACGCCCGTCGTCGAGTTCGACCACGCCCTGCGCGACGAACTCGCCCGCATCCTCGGCAAGGACCGGGATCCGGGGCTGACCGTCCCCGTCCTGGGTACCGGCGCCGGACACGACGCCGGAATCCTCTCCGGGAGCATCCCGAGCGCCATGCTGTTCGTGCGCAACCCCACAGGCGTCTCCCACTCCCCGGCCGAGTACGCCGCCGAGGACGACTGCCTGGCCGGGGTGACCGCACTCGCCGACGTACTGGAAGGGCTGGTCCGCAGGTGACGCAGACGTACTGGCTGGAACACGCCTGGCTCGACCCCGCCGTCGAGCCGGGCGTCGCCCTGGAGGTCGCCGACGGCCGCATCACCTCGCTCCGCAGGGGCGCCGACACCCCGCCGCCCGGCGCCGAGATCCTGCGCGGGCTCACCCTGCCCGGGCTCGCCAACGCCCACTCGCACGCCTTCCACCGCGCCCTGCGCTCCACGGTCCAGGTCGGCTCCGGCACCTTCTGGACCTGGCGGGAGGTCATGTACTCGTTCGCCGACCGGCTGACTCCCCAGACGTACCACGCGCTCGCCCGCGCCGTGTACGCGGAGATGGCGCTCGCCGGTGTCACGGCGGTCGGCGAGTTCCACTACGTCCACCACGCCCCGGACGGCACCCCGTACGCCGACCCCAACGCCATGGGCGAGGCCCTAGTCGACGCCGCCGCCGAGGCCGGCATCCGCATCACCCTCCTCGACACCGCCTATCTCTCCTCCGGCTTCGGACAGCCGCCCAACGCCCATCAGCTCCGCTTCTCCGACGGCACCGCCGAGGCCTGGGCCGAACGCTGTTCACTTCTCAAGGAACGGGATCACGCACGGATCGGTGCCGCCGTCCACTCCGTACGCGCCGTGCCCGCCGCGCAGTTGGCGACGGTGGCGCGCTGGGCCGAGGAGCGGCGGGCCCCGCTGCATGTCCACCTGTCCGAGCAGACGGCGGAGAACAACGCCTGCCTGGAGGCCCACGGCCGCACCCCGACGCAGCTCCTCGCCGACCACGGTGTCCTCGGGCCGCGCACCACCGGCGTCCACAACACCCACCTCACGGACGAGGACATCCGGCTGATCGGCTCCACCTCCACCGGAACCTGTATGTGCCCGACCACCGAGCGGGACCTCGCGGACGGCATCGGCCCGGCCAAGTCCCTCCAGGCGGCCGGCTCCCCGCTCTCGCTGGGCTCCGACAGCCATGCCGTCATCGACCTGTTCGAGGAGGCACGCGCCATGGAGCTGAACGAGCGGCTGCGCACCCGTACACGCGGCCACTGGACGGCGGCGGCGCTGCTGCGGGCCGCCTCCGCCGACGGGCACGCCGCACTCGGCTGGGAGGGAGCGGGGGTCCTGGAGGCCGGCGCGCCCGCCGACTTCACGACGATCGCGCTCGACTCGGTCAGGACCGCGGGCCCGCTGCCGCGGCTGGGCGCCGAGACGGCCGTATTCGCCGCGACGGCGGCGGATGTGCGCCATACGGTCGTGGGCGGACGGCACGTCGTGCGCGACGGGGCGCACACACGCGTACCGGATGTGCCGCGGGCGCTGGCGGACGCCGTCGAAGCCCTGCGCGCCTGACGCCCACCACCGGCCCGGCCACCCACGAGGAACCCATGAGCAGCAGCACGGTCATCACCAACATCGCCAGCCTGGTCACCAACGACCCCTCCCTCGGCGACCACTCCCCACTCGGACTGATCCGGGACGCGGCCGTCGTCATCGACGGCGACCGGGTCGCGTGGATCGGTGAGTCAAGCAAAGCACCCGCCACCGACAACCGGGTCGACGCCGGCGCCCGGGCGGTGATCCCGGGCTTCGTGGACTCCCACTCGCACCTGGTCTTCGCGGGCGACCGCACCGAGGAGTTCAACGCCCGTATGTCGGGCCGCGGCTACTCGGCGGGCGGCATCCGCACGACGGTGGCGGCGACTCGGGCCGCATCGGACGCGGAGCTGGAGGCCGGCCTGGTGCGCTACCTCACCGAGGCCCTCCGCCAGGGCACCACCACCTTCGAGACGAAGTCCGGCTACGGCCTCACCGTCGAGGACGAGGCACGGTCCCTGCGCATCGCGTCCCAGCACACGGACGAGGTCACCTACCTCGGCGCCCACATCGTCTCCCCGGACTTCGCCGGGGACCCCGCCGCGTACGTGGCCCTGGTCACCGGTGAGATGCTCGACGCCTGTGCCCCGTACGCCCGGTGGATCGACGTCTTCTGCGAGAAGGGCGCCTTCGACGGCGACCAGGCCCGCGCGATCCTCACCGCGGGCAGGGCGAAGGGCCTGCACCCGCGCATCCACGCCAACCAGCTGTCGTACGGCCCCGGTGTGCAGCTCGCCGTCGAACTCGACGCGGCCAGCGCGGACCACTGCACCCACCTGACGGACGCCGACGTCGACGCGCTGGCCAACAGCCGTACGGTCGCCACGCTTCTGCCGGGCGCCGAGTTCTCCACCCGCGCTCAGTGGCCCGACGCCCGCCGGCTGCTCGACGCGGGCGTCACGGTGGCCCTGTCCACCGACTGCAACCCGGGTTCGTCCTTCACGTCCTCGGTCCCGTTCTGCGTCGCGCTGGCCGTACGGGACATGGGGATGACCCCGGACGAGGCCGTCTGGTCGGCCACGGCGGGCGGCGCCGAGGCCCTGCGCCGCACGGACATCGGCCGCCTCACCCCGGGCGCGTACGCGGACCTGGCCCTCCTCGACGCCCCGAGCCATGTCCACCTGGCCTACCGGCCTGGCGTGCCGCTCGTCACCGGAGTGTGGCGGCGAGGCGTGCGGGTGGTCTGAGAGTGGCGGCGAGGCGTGCGGGTGGTCTGACCGTCAGGTCGCTCCCGCCCGCCACCGCTGCTCCGCGCCCCCGGTCAGCGGCGACAGCGACAGGCTGTCGTCGTCGTTCGCGGTGAGCCCGGTCTCGATGGCGATGACCGGGCGGATGACACCGTCGTCGTCCACGTTGAACATGAGGTTCCGGCCGTTGCGGCCGTAGACCGAGGAGCACTCCCAGATCCCGACGCCTCGGTCGACCGAGCCGCGGCTGTCCAGACAGAAGTCGGGGTCCGCGGACGACTGGAGGACGTTGCGCCGGGAGTCCACGCGCCAGCGCTGGCTGGGGGAGGACGTGCAGGGCACCATGACCACGTCCGTGCCGTCGTAGAAGTCCCCGCCGACCTCCAGGCACAGGCCCGAAGCGGCGTTCACCACCTGGGCGAAGGTGCCGTTCGGTGCGTGGGGCGGGGCGGGCTCCGGGGTCGGCTTCGGGCGCGCCGTCCGCGACGGCGTAAGACTCGGGGTCGAGGACCGGGACGGAGAGGGGGAGGGGGACGCGGAGGTCGGGGAGGGCGTCGGCGTCGGCGCGGGTGCCGAGAGCGTCGCCGTCACCGTCACCGGCGGCGGGATCAGGGGTGTCGCGGCGGCCGGAGCGGAGTCCCGGTCCGGTGAGCCGCCCGAGGACACGAGGAAGAGCAGCAGGGGGACGAGGGCCACGCCGAGGGCCGCCGAGGCCACGGCCAGCCGGCGGGAGTGCGACCAGGCGCCCGTCGCGGCACCGCTTCCGGCCAGGGGCTCGGCCGCGCGGCGTGTGACATAGGCCGTACCGCGCCATGGCAGCAGCCCCTCCGCGAGCGCCGTGCGCGGCTGGTCGCGCAGCGCGGACAGCTCCTCGGACGCGGCCGTGCAGTGCGGACAGTGCGCCATGTGGGCATGCAGATCGGCGCTGTGGCGGGGATGGTCCGGCCGTACGGACTCCTCGATCAGCCGGCGGAAGTCCCCGCAGCGCGGGTCGTCGGAGGCGGCGAGCCGGGCTCTGAGGGATGCCTGGCCGAGGGCCGCCAGCGCCCGCTGGGTGCGGTACCTGACGTCTTCGGGGCTCAGTCCGAGGAAGACCGCCGTGCGGTCCTCGGGTTCCCCCTCCAGGATCCCGTACCAGATGAGGCCCTGGGTGCGGGAGGGCAGGGACCGGAACGCGGAGAGCATCGGCGGGAGGGGACCGCCCGCTCCCGCCGGGCTCAGCACCAGCAGCAGACCGGGGTCGAGGCCGCCCGCCCGTTCGTCGCGGGCCCAGGAGGAGGCCAGCTGCACGGTCAGCAGCAGAAGGTGGTGCCGCAGCGGGACATCGGGGTCGCTGCCGCGTGCCGCCTCTCTGGCCGCGAGGGTGAACGCCTGCGCCGCGAGCTGCCGTGCCGCCGACTCGCCCGTCGTGCACACACGGGCGTACTCGAGCACGGACGGCCGGTGCCGCGCGCGCAGCTCCTGGAGCGCCGGATATACGTCGGGCGTATCAGCCCGCAGCAACTCGGTGAGACGCACGTCGGACGCGTCCGCGTGCACCCCGCCGGTGGCCTCGACGTCGTTGTCGGTCCCGTCGGCCCGGGCCATCCACCTGCCTCCTCGCGCCCCCGCGGCCATGCGTCAGGCCCCTGACGACCAGCCGGTTTGGTGGGTGACCATAGTGGTGGAAGAGGACTCCCGAGGAAAGAGGTTTCCGTGGGTAACCGATGGCGTGCCGGCGGATGCCGTTACGGCAACCCCCCGCCGTACGGGGTGGGTTGCCGCACAGCGTGCCGGCTCACTCCTCGACCGTGAGTGCCTTGCGCAGCCGTACCAGCGTCCGGGACAGCAGGCGAGAGACGTGCATCTGCGAGATGCCCAGTTCCTCGCCGATCTCCGACTGCGTCATGTTGGCCACGAACCGCAGCGAGAGGATCTTCCGGTCCCGGGGCGGCAGTTCGGCGATCAGCGGCTTCAACGACTCGATGTACTCGATGCCTTCGAGGCCGTGGTCCTCGTATCCGATGCGGTCCGCGAGCGCGCTCTCGGAGTCGTCCTCCTCCGGCTGTGCGTCGAGAGAGCTCGCCGTATAGGCGTTCGACGCCGCCATGCCCTCGACGACCTCGTCCCGCGAGAGGCCGAGGCGCTCCGCGAGTTCCGTCGGGGTGGGTGCGCGGTCGAGCTTCTGGGCGAGTTCGTCGCCGGCCCTCGCCAGGTCGAGGCGGAGTTCCTGGAGCCGTCGCGGGACGCGCACGGACCATGACGTGTCACGGAAGAAACGCTTGATCTCGCCGACGATCGTCGGCATGGCGAAGGTGGGGAACTCCACGCCCCGGCTGAGCTCGAAGCGGTCGATGGCCTTGATCAGGCCGATCGTGCCGACCTGGATGATGTCCTCCATCGGCTCGCTGCGCGAGCGGAAGCGGGAGGCGGCGAACTTGACCAGCGCCAGGTTGAGCTCGACGAGGGTGTTGCGGACGTACGCGTATTCGTGCGTGCCCTCCTCGAGCGACTCCAGCCGTTCGAAGAGCGTCTTGGACAGGGCCCGTGCGTCGACGGCGCCCACCTCGTCGTACGGAGGGATCTCCGGGAGATCGACCGGACCGCGCGGCGCGGGGACGCCGCCCGGGTGTGCGGGGCCGGCTGTGGGGTATGCGTCCGGTCGTACCGGAGAGGGTGTCGACGTCGCCCTCTGGGTCCGGGATGCGTCGAGCCGGGGTGACATGATGTCCTCCATCGTTTTCGGCATATGGCAGCCGATGCCAATACGTGCACTGCGGTGTGCGGCGCCTCCAAAGCCGGCCGTGTCGTACGGGTGTCCCTACTAGCCCTACCTGCTTTCGTCGGGCCGCCGCAAGTGCATCATGTGGCGAAATGTCCGTTTTAGTGGGGTTGTTCGGGTGTCGGGAAACGTGAGGAAGGCGTAGTGTTCCAGGGCGTCCACCAACAGACACGACGTCGGGAGAGAGACGGCATGGACCGCGGGACGGTCGGCAGCGCACAGTCGGGCCGACTTCTGGTCGAGGTGCGGCAAGAGGGCACGAGTGCCGTCGTGACCCCGGCGGGTGAGCTTGATCACCACACCGCCGATTTGTTGCGTGAACCGCTCGAGGACTGCCTCGAGAAGGGGTTCGCGCGCCTGGTCGTGGACTGCTCGCGGTTGGAGTTCTGTGACTCCACCGGGCTGAATGTGCTGCTCGCCGCCCGGCTCAAGGCCGAGGCCGCAGGTGGCGGGATCCATCTTGCCGGGATGCAGCCGGTGGTGGCCCGTGTGTTCGAGATCACCGGGGCGGACGCCGTCTTCACGGTGCATGACACTCTGGACGCCGCCCTGGAGCAGTAGTGCGGTGGGCGGACCCGCACCCTGGGGTGCCCCTCTGTGACCGGCGCGTTACGGGTGTCACAGGTTCCGGCCGAATCCGTGGGTGTTCCATCGGTCCGGTCGGGCAGGAGACATGCTGAACGTCGGTGGCCCCCGGCCGGGAGCCGCAGGAGAGAAGAGCCCCCGCGAAAAGCCCAAGCAGCAGCCGGCGAAAATGCCGCCCATCCCCGTAATGACTCTTAAATCGTGAACTGGTGAATCGGTGAGGTGAAGCGCTGATGAGCACCACCCGGCCCTACTCGCCGGGCGACCGCGGCCCCGAGCCCAGCGGCGCTTCCGGAACGCCTGCGCCGGGGCCGCCCGCCGAGGGCGCCTCGTCCGGCGGCTCCGGCGAGGGGGCTGCGCCCGCCCGCGGCCGGCAGTTCCGCAGGCTGGGCTTCGAGGACCAGAGCGGTGTCGTCCCGCTCGCCCGCGACTTCACCCGCCAGGCGCTGTACGCATGGGGCTGGCTGCCCGCCGCCACCGCCGACCACCGGGCCGCCGCCGAAGACGTACTGCTCGTCGTCTCCGAACTCGTCACCAACGCCTGCCTGCACGCGGAGGGTCCGCAGGAGCTGCGGATCGCCTGTGACAACAAGGTGCTGCGCATCGAGGTCGCCGACCGTGGCGCGGGCCAGCCCGCCCCGCGCACCCCGCATCGCGCCGGGCGCCCCGGCGGACACGGGATGTTCATCGTGCAGCGGCTGTGTCTGGACTGGGGAGTCGTGCGCGTGCCCGGCGTGTCGGGCAAGACCGTGTGGGCGGAGCTGGGCGCCCCCGCCTGATCCCGCCCGGCCGCACGGCGGAGCCGCCCGCGAGGCCGCGCTCCCCGTACGGGCTTCTCGTTCGCGGCGCGGACACCCCCACTCACCGCTCACCGACTGCGCGCCGAATCACCACAGATCCGGCCTGCGCTGTGTCTTCCCTCCGCACGACCCCGGGCGTACCTTGACGGCCCATCTGATGTGCCGTCAGGAATGAGGGGACCGTGTCGTACCACAAGCGAACCGCCGCCCTCGCGTCCGCCGCGGCTCTGGCCGGCTCGGCGGTGCTGCTGGCCGCGCCCACGGCCCGCGCCGACGTCGTCGACGTCAACTACCGGTGCCAGACGCCGATCGGCGTCAAGACCGCCGTGTCGCCCATCGACATCAAGGGCGTCAGGAGCGGCACCGGCTACAAGATCACCATGTCCTGGCAGAAGGGCGTCTCCTCCAGCCCGGTGGAACTGGGCAAGGGCGCGATGAACCCGAGCGCCACCATCGCGCTGGGGGGTGCCGACGGCGGCACCATGACGGTGACCGGCCTGCCCAACCAGTCGGCGATCCCCCCGAACACCCCCATCAAGGTCAACGACCTGAGCGGCACGTACACCCCGAAGAAGACCGGCAAGGTCACCTTCACGGCGGCCGTGCTGACCATCAAGGCGCTCGGCACGACGACCACCTGCTCGCCCACCAACAGCCCGGGCCCGTCCCTGACCCTCGACGTCTCCGCCTCGGGCGGCGGCCCCTCTGGGTCCACGGGTTCCTCAGGGTCCACGGGTTCCTCAGGCTCCTCCGGCTCCTCCACGAGCGGCACGGGCTCCGGCGGTCAGCTTCCGCGGACGGGCCCCGACGACTCCGCCGTCGCCCTGGGCACCCTCGGGGGCACGGTTCTGCTCGCCGGAGCGGCCGGGGTGCTGTGGCTGACCCGCCGCAACCAGGCGGTGCGCCCCTGAGCGCACCCCCGGAAGGGGCGGCGCCGCGGCTCCGCACGCCGGCACGGCCGTACAGGACGTAGCGACCGTGGCGCGGTCACGGGTTTCGGCGCGCCCGTACGGCGTCGCGGGCGCGGCCCGCCGGACCCGCGGGCGGCGGATCGCCGCCCACGCAAGCCGAGTTGACGGGAGCGGTGACGTGAAGCGGTGGATCCCGGCGCTGGCTGCGGTGCTCGCGCTCGTTCTCGTGCCCCTGCCCGCCTGGTGCACCGGCCGACCGACCGTCCACCTGTCCGCCTCCCAGGCCGGAGCGGGCGGTTCGATCACCGTGACCGGCACCGGATGGCGCCCCGGGGCGCTGCTGACGATCCTGATCTGCGGGCAGTCCGTGCCCTCCCGCGGCCTGACCGGCTCCACCGGCCTCTGCGCCAACGCCGACGGGCGGGCCGCCACCACCGACACCCGGGGGACGTTCCGCCGGGAGCTTCCGGTCGCCGAGCCGCCCGTGCCGTGCCCCTGCGTGGTGCACGTCGCCACCGTCACCGGGGCCGGGGCGGATGCCGACGCGGCCTTCCAGGTCGCCGGGCACGCGGTCGAGCCCCTGCCCGCCGAGTCCGCCTCCGGGCGCCTGTCGCTGCCGGCGGCCCCCCGGCTCGACGGTGGCGACGGACTGCTGACCTGGTTCGGGGCGCCGCCGTCCCGCACGCTCGTGTTCACCGTCGGCAACATCGGCCCCACGCCGGTGAAGGACCCGGTCTTCCGGGTCGGCACCTCCCACGGGGTGTTCGCCCCGCAGTGGGACGAGCAGCGCTGGCACGGCACCCTCGCGCCCGGCGGCAGGGCGCGGATCGAACTGCGGGTGGACCTGCCGGGGGGCGCCCACGGCGACTACACCGTCTCCCTCGAGTACGGCGGGAGGGTCCTCGCCGAACAGCCGTGGGGTGCGGGCCGCCCCTGGGGCGTCACGGTCTTCTGGCTCCTGGTCTGCGTGGTCGTGCCGACGGCCGTGTTCCGGCTCGGCATGGCCGTCGTGGACCGGGTACGGCCGCGCGGGCCGGCGGGGCGAGCGGTACGCCACCGCGGTCCGCGGCTGCCGGGGCTCCTCCCGCGCCCGCCGGGGCCGCACCCCTCGCCGCCCGTCCCCGCACCCGGCACCACGGCGGCGCTGCCCTGGTTCTCCCCGGACACGGATCCGGGGTGCGCGGCGGGCGCCGACGCTCCACCGTCCGGGACCTGACCGGACGGACACGGAAAGGGCCGCGGCACCCTGGGTGCCGCGGCCCTTTCCGTGAGTCAGGGGGACGTCAGTGGACGTCGCCCATCAGGGACCTGACCTTCCGGCGGTACATGTAGACCGCGATGCCCGCGAGGGCGGCGAGGGCCGCCTCCACGGCGACCGCTCCGGTGCCGCTGAGGTCCACACCGGCCACGGCCGGGTTGGACAGCAGGCTGGTCACCGAGTCGCCCGCGGTGACCGCGAGGAACCAGACGCCCATCATCTGGCTGGCGTACTTGGCCGGCGCCATCTTCGTCGTCACCGACAGGCCGACCGGGGAGATGCACAGCTCGCCGACGGTCTGGATCAGGTAGATGCCCACCAGCCACATCGGGCTGACCAGCGTGCCCTTGGTGGCCATGCCCAGCGGCAGCAGGAAGAAGAAGAACGAGACGCCGATGAAGAACAGGCCGACCGCGAACTTGGCGACCGTGCTCGGCTCCTTGCCCCGGCGGCTCAGCCAGATCCAGAACCAGGCGAAGACCGGCGCCAGCGCCATGATGAACACCGGGTTCAGCGACTGGTACCAGGAGGACGGGAAGTCGAAGCCCAGCAGCGAGCCGGAGGCCTTGGTCTCGCCGAAGGCCTGGACCGTGGAGCCGCCCTGGTCGTAGATCATCCAGAAGGCGGCGGCCGCGACGAAGAACCAGATGTAGCCGGTCATCTTCGACTGCTCGACAGCCGACAGCTCCTTGTCCCGCTTGATGCGCAGCAGCACACCGGCCGGGATGATCAGCCCGATGACGGTGAGCGGGATCATCGCCCAGTTCAGGGTGAAGTGGCCGGTGAAGCCGACGATGCCGTAGAAGACGGCCGCGACGGCCAGCCACAGCAGACCCTTGCGCAGCCAGGAGGCGCGCTCCGCGGCGTCCAGCGGCTTGGGGACGACACTGCTCTGCGGGTTCAGGGTGCGGGTGCCGATGAGGAAGGCCGCGAGGCCGATCGCCATACCCACGGCGGCCAGACCGAAGCCCAGGTGCCAGCTCACCTGCTGGCCGACGGTGCCGATGACCAGCGGCGCGAAGAAGGCACCCGCGTTGATGCCCATGTAGAAGATCGTGAAGCCACCGTCACGGCGCGGGTCGTCCGGGCCTTCGTAGAGGTGGCCGACCATGGTGGAGATGTTGGCCTTCAGCAGACCGGAACCGAGCGCGACCAGTGCCAGACCGGCGAAGAAGGGCGCCTGACCGCCGGGCACGGCCAGCACCACATGGCCGGCCATGATCGTGACAGCGGCGATCGCCACCGTCTTGCGGGGGCCCCAGACGCGGTCGCCGAGCCAGCCGCCGGGCATGGCGAGCAGATACACCATCGACATGTAGACGGAGTAGATCGCCGTCGTGGTGGCCAGGTCCATGCCGAGGCCACCGCCCATGCTGCCCTTCTTGGCGTCGGGGCCGCCGGAGAGCAGATAGACGACGAGGAGAGCCCTCATGCCGTAGAAGCTGAAGCGCTCCCACATCTCGGTCATGAAGAGAGTGGCCAGTCCGCGGGGGTGGCCGAAGAAGGTCTTCTCGGACCCGGGGGTGCCCGGGCGGACCGAGTCCTTCGTCAGGCTGGACGCCATGGTCGTTCCTTGCTGGTCGGGGCGCGCTGCCGTGGGTGTCCCTCCGCTCGGGCGGAGCCGAGAGTTCGGGGTTCATGCGCACCCGGTATGGGGCGGCCGGCACCGGCGGGACCGGTCGTCCACCCCCACGCCCACGGGGTGTCCGCTCCGGGTCACGGAACGGCGGACGGCGGTCACCGGGATCCACGCCTCCGTGCGCGTCTGGTCGATGCGCCCGAGGCCCGGCCACAGGTCATTCCTCAGGCTGGGGACAACCAGCCCGCACGCAAAAGAGACCTTTCAGCGTCGAGTGCCCGCCAAAGGTCTCTGGTGGTGCTACAGGCGTTTCAGTCACCATACGGCATGACAGCGTCGGATATGGAAGGACTTGAGACAGGGATCACAGGTGATCCCGCAACCTTGAACGCCTATTCGAAGGTCCATTCCAGGATGACACCTCCAAGGCGCAGGCGCGAATGCGCTCCGTGACCAAGGGCCGGTCCGCCGCGTGATCGCGGCGGAAGGTAAGAATCCGCCTGCGCCGGTCACACCCGCGATCACACCTTTGCTCTGGTCGTATGCGGACTACCATCACCCCATGACCCGTGTACTGCTCGCCGAGGACGACGCGTCCATCTCGGAGCCGCTGGCCCGTGCCCTCCGCCGGGAGGGTTACGAGGTCGAAGTGCGCGAGGACGGACCCACCGCGCTCGACGCCGGAATGCAGGGCGGCGTCGATCTGGTCGTACTGGACCTCGGGCTGCCGGGCATGGACGGCCTGGAGGTGGCCCGAAGGCTGCGCGCCGAGGGTCACACCGTCCCGATCCTCATCCTGACCGCACGGGCCGACGAGGTGGACACCGTCGTCGGTCTCGACGCCGGCGCCGACGACTACGTCACCAAGCCGTTCCGGCTCGCGGAACTGCTGGCGCGCGTCCGGGCGCTGCTGCGGCGCGGCGCCACCGAGCCCGCGCAGCCGCCCGCCACGCACGGGGTGCGCATCGACGTCGAGTCCCACCGCGCGTGGATGGGGGACGAGGAGCTCCAGCTCACCGCGAAGGAGTTCGACCTGCTGCGGGTCCTCGTCCGGGACGCGGGCCGGGTCGTCACGCGCGACCAGCTGATGCGGGAGGTCTGGGAGACGACGTGGTGGTCGTCCACCAAGACCCTCGACATGCACATCTCCTGGCTGCGCAAGAAGCTGGGGGACGACGCGGCGAACCCGCGGTACATCGCCACGGTGCGGGGAGTGGGCTTCCGCTTCGAGAAGAACTAGACGCCGCCCGGCTCGGGCGGGCGGGGCGAGGGACGCGTGGCTACGCGCGTCACATCCCCACGGCCGCGCCCATGACGGCCGAGCCGGACGACGTCACGGCTTGGCGCCCGTCGAGGGCCGCCGCCCCTGCGGGGTGCCGGGGTGCCCAGGGCACACTGGTCGTCGTAAAGCCACCGCCCGGAGGGCCTCGTGCGTCGTCGTCTCATCCAGTCCACCCTCGCGGTCGTCCTCGTCGTGATCGCCGTCTTCGGTGTCTCCCTTGTGATCGTCGAGACCCGGACGATCAGCAACAGCGCCCAGGAACGTGTCGACTCCGAGGCGCTGCGGCTCGCCAGCATCGTGGACAGCCGGCTCCTCGGCGACGAGAAGGTCAACCGCGGGATCTTCAAGGACCAGGTCACCGGGGACAGGTACGCGCTCATCGACATCCCCGGCCAGGCCCCCATCCAGGTCGGCACCAAGCCGGTCGGCGACGTCATCCACGCCACGGCCAAGGGCGAGCAGGGCGAGACCATCCGGATAGAGGAGCCCCGCTCCACGGTGACCCGCGAAGTCGGCCGTACGCTGCTGATCATCGGCCTGGTCGCGCTGCTCGCGATCGTCGCCGCGGTCCTGCTCGCCGTGCGCCAGGCCAACCGCCTCGCCTCCCCGCTCACCGACCTCGCGGAGACCGCGGAGCGTCTCGGCTCCGGCGACCCGCGGCCACGCCACAAGCGCTACGGCGTCCCGGAGCTGGACCGGGTCGCCGATGTCCTCGACGCCTCCGCCGAGCGGATCGGGCGCATGCTGACGGCCGAGCGGCGGCTCGCCGCCGACGCCTCCCACCAGCTGCGCACGCCGCTGACGGCACTGTCGATGCGTCTGGAGGAGATCACCCTCACGGATGACCCGGACACGGTGAAGGAGGAGGCGACCATCGCGCTGACGCAGGTGGAGCGGCTCACGGACGTGGTGGAACGGCTGCTGACCAACGCCCGCGACCCGCGTACCGGCTCCGCCGTCTCCTTCGACCTCGACGAGGTCATCCAGCAGCAGCTCGCCGAGTGGCGCCCCGCCTACCGCAGCGCGGGGCGGGCGATCGTCAGCTCGGGCAAACGGCATCTGCGGGCCGTGGGCACGCCGGGCGCGGTGGCCCAGGTGCTGGCGGCGCTGATCGAGAACTCCCTCATGCACGGCGGCGGCACGGTCGCGCTGCGCACCCGTGTCACCGGAAACCAGGCAGTCGTGGAGGTCACCGACGAGGGGCCCGGAGTACCGCCGGAGCTGGGCTCCCGCATCTTCGAGCGCACGATCAGCGGCCGCAACTCCACGGGCATCGGCCTCGCCGTCGCCCGGGACCTCGCGGAGGCCGACGGCGGCCGCCTGGAGATGCTCCAGGCGGAGCCCCCCGTATTCGGGCTGTTCCTGTCGCGCACCCCCGTCAAGGTGCCCCCGCCGGGTGACGAACCGGAGCCGACGGTCAGGTGAGCCGGAAGGTGCCCGGACGCCGGGAGGCGCTCGGGCGAGCGGTCAGCGGTTGACGCGCTGGCCGTCGTGGCGCCGCCGTTCCGCCTGCTCGAGTATCGACTCCGCGCCCGCCACGGCCTCGCCGGCCGGCATCGCGCGGAAGACCCACGAGCGGTACGACCAGAAGCGGAACAGCGTGCCGAGGCCGATGCCGAGGAACTTGAAGAAGTTGCTCTGCAACGGGCTGTGCCAGCCGAACCCGTACGTCGCCACGTACAGCACGCCGTTCTCGATCACCAGCCCCGCCGCGCTGAACAGCAGGAACAGCGTCATCTCGCGGGTACGGCCGCTCTTGTCCCGGTCCCGGTAGGTGAAGTAGCGGAACCCGACGTAGTTGAAGACGATCGCGACGACCGTGGCGATGACGCTCGCCCTGACCACCTGAAGGCCGGTGACGTTGCGCACCAGGTTGAACACCAGGAGGTTGACCAGCAGCCCCACCCCGCCGACCGCCCCGAACTTGGCGATCTCGCGCAGCAGCTGCTCGAACTGCCGGCGCACCGCGCCCCGGGGTTTGTCCTGCAGGCCCGTGGAACCACTGCCCATGGTGTCGCCAGCCCCCGTCGGGTCGGGTCGGGTCGTATCGGTCGGTCGTATGCGTCGGCCGGTCGGCGGGGCGCGCCGAGCGGTTCCGCCAACCCCGTCATGCTAACCAGCGGCCGTGGGCGGCGCCCAGGGAGGACCGTATGAGGACGGAAAGAATGCCGTGGGAGGGACGGAAACCGGCCGCCGTGGCGTGGCCGATACCCTAGGGGCGTGACGTTTCCTGTAGTCGGCATGGTCGGCGGGGGCCAGCTCGCTCGTATGACACACGAGGCGGGCATCCCGCTCGGCATCAAGTTCAAGCTCCTCAGTGACACCCTCCAGGACTCCGCGGCGCAGGTCGTCCATGACGTGGTCATCGGCGATTACCGCGACCTGGACACGCTGCGTGCCTTCGCGCGGGGCTGCGACGTGATCACGTTCGATCACGAGCATGTGCCCACCGAGCACCTGCGGGCCCTGGAGGCGGACGGCATCCCCGTGCGCCCCGGCCCGGACGCGCTCGTGCACGCCCAGGACAAGGGTGTGATGCGCGCAAAGCTCGATGCGATCGGGGTGCCGTGCCCACGGCACCGGATCGTCAGCGACCCGGCGGACGTGGCCGCGTTCGCCGCGGAGGGCGGGGGCTTCCCCGTGGTCCTCAAGACCGTCCGCGGCGGCTACGACGGCAAGGGCGTGTGGGTCGTACGGTCGGCCGAGGAGGCCGCCGAGCCGTTCCGCGCCGGTGTGGCCGTCCTCGCCGAGGAGAAGGTCGACTTCGTCCGGGAGCTGGCCGCCAACGTCGTACGGTCGCCGCACGGCCAGGCCGTGGCCTACCCCGTCGTCGAGTCGCGGCAGGTCGACGGCGTCTGCGACACCGTGATCGCACCCGCCCCCGACCTCGACGAGGAACTGGCGCTCAAGGCCGAGGAACTGGCCCTGACGATCGCCAAGGAACTCGGTGTCGTCGGCCACCTCGCCGTCGAGCTGTTCCAGACCCGCGACGGCCGTGTCCTCGTGAACGAGCTGGCGATGCGCCCGCACAACTCCGGCCACTGGAGCCAGGACGGCGCGATCACCTCGCAGTTCGCCAACCACGTCCGGGCCGTCCTCGACCTCCCGCTCGGCGACCCCCGCCCGCGCGCCAGGTGGACCGTCATGGTGAACGTCCTCGGCGGCGACTACCCCGACATGTACTCCGCGTACCTGCACTGCATGGCCCGCGACCCCCAGCTGAAGATCCACATGTACGGCAAGGACGTGAAGCCCGGCCGTAAGGTCGGCCACGTCAACACATACGGCGACGACCTCGACGACGTGCTGGAGCGCGCCCGTCACGCTGCCGGCTATCTGAGAGGGACGATCACGGAATGAGCCCGGTCGTAGGCATTGTCATGGGGTCGGACTCGGACTGGCCCGTCATGGAGGCCGCCGCCAAGGCCCTCGACGAGTTCGAGATCAGGTACGAGGTCGACGTCGTCTCCGCGCACCGCATGCCGCGCGAGATGATCACCTATGGCGAGCACGCCGCGGACCGCGGTCTGAAGGTGATCATCGCGGGGGCCGGCGGCGCCGCCCATCTGCCCGGCATGCTCGCCTCGGTCACCCCGCTCCCCGTCATCGGCGTCCCCGTCCCGCTGAAGTACCTCGACGGCATGGACTCGCTGCTGTCGATCGTGCAGATGCCCGCCGGTGTGCCGGTGGCCACGGTCTCGGTGGGCGGCGCCCGCAACGCCGGTCTGCTCGCGGCCCGCATCCTCGCCGCCCACGACGAGGAACTTCTCGGCAAGATGCGCGACTTCCAGCACGACCTCAACGACCAGGCCACCGAGAAGGGCAAGCGGCTGCGCGCCAAGGTCGACGGCGCGGCCGGCGGCTTCGGCTTCGGCTCGGGGAAGTGACCGCGATGAGCTCGGTGGAGGCAGCCCGGGAGCTCCTGCGCGCGTTCCCCGTCGTCGACGGTCACAACGACCTGCCCTGGGCCCTGCGCCAGCAGGTCCGCTACGACCTCGACGCCCGTGACATCGCCACGCACCAGAACGCCCATCTGCACACCGACATCCCGCGGCTGCGCGAGGGCGGGGTCGGTGCGCAGTACTGGTCGGTGTACGTCCGCGCCGACCTGCCCGACCCGGTGCCCGCGACTCTGGAACAGATCGACTGCGTCCGCCAGTTGATCGCCCGTCACCCCGCGGAGCTGCGCCGGGCGCTGACCGCCGCCGACATGGAGGCGGCGCGCGCGGAGGGCCGGATCGCCTCCCTGATGGGCGCGGAGGGCGGCCACTCCATCGCGAACTCCCTCGGCACCCTGCGCGGGCTGTACCGGCTGGGCGTGCGCTATATGACGCTCACCCACAACGACAACGTGGCCTGGGCGGACTCGGCGACGGACGAGCCGGGCGTCGGCGGCCTGTCGGCCTTCGGCCGCGAGGTCGTCCGGGAGATGAACCGCCTCGGCATGCTCGTCGACCTCTCGCATGTCGCCGCCACGACCATGCGGGACGCGCTGGACACGACCGACGCCCCGGTGATCTTCTCCCACTCCTCCGCCCGCGCGGTGTGCGACCACCCGCGCAACATCCCCGACGACGTCCTCGAACGCCTCCCCGCGAACGGCGGCGTGGCGATGGTGACGTTCGTGCCGAAGTTCGTCCTCCAGGCGGCCGTCGACTGGACGGCCGCGGCGGACGACAACATGCGTGCGCACGGCTTCCACCACCTCGACACCACCGCCGAGGCCATGAAGGTGCACCGCGCCTTCGAGGAGCGCAACCCCCGCCCGGTAGCCACGGTCGCGACGGTCGCCGACCATCTGGACCACATGCGCGAGGTGGCGGGCATCGACCACCTCGGCATCGGCGGCGACTACGACGGCACGGCGTTCACCCCGGACGGTCTCGACGACGTCTCCGGCTACCCCAACCTGATAGCGGAGCTGCTGGACCGAGGCTGGTCGACCTCCGACCTGGCCAAGCTGACCTGGCAGAACGCCGTGCGGGTGCTGGGCGCGGCCGAGGACGTGGCCCGCGACCTCCAGGGGCGGAGAGGCCCGTCGAACGCGACGCTGGAACAGCTGGACGGCTGACCCGAGGGGGCGCCGCACGCCGTCGGCGCCCCCCGCCGTCCGTCAGGTGAAATCCGCGTACGCCACATGCTGTGCGCAGCTGCGGCAGCGGAACAGATACGCGGTGGGCTGGCCGTCGGCGTCCAGCGACGCGAAGAACGTTTCGCCCAGGGTCTCCCGGAGGCTCTGCGCGGCCTCCGGATGGTCCGCCAGCTCCTTGGCACCCGCGCGCCCCAGATACTCCGCCGCGTCCCCGCAGTGCGTCAGCCAGCGCTCCTGCTGCCAGCCGGAGAAGCCCGGCGTGCGCCGTTCCACGGTACGCACCACCGCCTTCGGTGCCTCGCCCGTCACCTCCGTGAACTGCGCTCCGAAGCGCTCCGCCGCGCTGCCGTCCGCGATGCACCACGGGCACAGCTCGGCGCGGACGTCCGCCACCGCGTACACGGGTCCCACGTACACGTATCCGCGCCGCAGCCCGCAGCACAGGCACTCCGTGTCCGCCGCGACCACCGAGCCGGTGGCCAGCGGGTCCGGATGGTACGAAAAGGACGGCAGCTCCGCCGTCGTCGCCGGATCGCTCATGCCCCTACCCTGCCGTACGAAGGAAAGGGGCACCCCGCAGGGTGCCCCGGAAACCACCGCGCGTTGCCGCAGCAGACCGCGTGCAACGGGCGGCGCACTACGGCAGGTTGCGCGCCATGACGATGCGCTGGACCTGGTTCGTGCCTTCATAAATCTGGGTGCTTTACAGGTCATATGGCGTTGACCTGCACGAACATACCCTTCAGGAGGTACTCCCCAGCATTTCCCCATGATCACTACCGAGGCGTGCACCGACATGGCTTGTCACGTGAGGGAGGCCACCGCATCCGCTATCAGGGAACGTGCCGCTGCTCCCCTCGCGGCCACCTGCGAGAGCCGGTCAAAGGCTCGGGCGTACAACTCGACCTGGCTGGGCTGCGTGAGGGTGGCAGCAGCATCCAGCGTGTCCGCATGCACCCTGGTGTCGTCGAAGATCGTGAAGGTTGGCATCGGCCACATAGTCCGCTGCGCCGAGAACGGGACGATCCCCACAGCAACGTTCTGGAGATCCATGACCCCGAGCAGATGACCAAGCTGCGCTGCCATCGTCTCTGCGCTGCACAGCCGGTAGCGCAACACGGACTCCTCCAGTACAAACGAGAACCGGCGTGTGCCATTGCTCAGCACCCCGTTACGCCTCATGCGGGCCGCCACAGCGTCACTCACGTCATCCGGGGTTCCTCGGAAGTCTGCGATGGATGACAGCAGGGCAGTGGCGTATCCAGGCGTCTGGAGGAATCCGGGAATCACGTCGGAGACGTAGATCCGGAATAGCTTGGTTTGTTGGTACAGATCGCCTGTGGACTCTTGCAGGCGACGTAGGCCGCTCCGCTGGAGTCGTTTCCACTGCACGTGAGCATCGGCGGACTGTCTGTTAGCCGCGATCAAGTCGGGGACCTGATCATCAGCGGCGCAGGCTCGGCACCACGCTCTGATGTCCCTATCGGAGGGAGGCGTCTTCGCGTTCTCGATCCTGGATGACTTCGACTCTGACCAACCGCACCTGACGGCCAGCTCCCGCCCGCTGATCCCCGCATCCTTCCGGATCTCACGTAGACGGCCGGCCAGCTCTTCACGGGCCTGCTGAACGCGTGAGGACGGGTGTGTGGGCACGGAGCTGGCTTTCGTCAGATCTTGTATAGGTGGTGCGGGATCGCTCGCTCCCAAACCGCTTCGAAGGCCGCGGAGCACAGCTTCACGGCTTCTGGGTCCGCCGTAATCTCGTCCTCCACCACCGCACCGTCACCTGAGAAGTGGTGCACCCGGAGCAGCGCACCATCGAACAGCCAGAAGTCATTCCCTGGCAGAGGGATGCTCGTGGCCCGTCGCCGGGGCAACCACCGCACTTCCTCACCGGCCGTCATGTTGGCGCGTGTGACGTAGTGCTCCCACCGGATGTAGTCCGATACTGGCTCGGAGATCACCCGTGCCCGGCGGATCACCACACCCCGGGCCACGGTGTCCGCAATCAACTGGTCGTAGGGGTGCCACCAGGATTCGCGGTCCTCCCAGTTGATCCGCTCACCCCGCTTCCATGCCTCGAACCGATCCGTTGGCGCGTAGGCGTCACGCAGCTCCAGGTGGACAGCGGACCGCTCGCACTGGCCAAGCAGCTCAGCGAAGCTGGGCACGCTCGACGGCATCACACGCCTCCCTGATCAGCGGAATCATCCGGGCCGGAATCCTCACGATGGCTTCGCTGGCGGGCACCGGACCGTTCGCGGGGCTGCTTGCCTCGCAGTCCGCCTGAGTCTCAGTGCTCGGCTTCCACCCCTGCAACAAGACCTCCTGAGCCTCGGCGTCGGCCCACACGGTGGGGCAGTGATCCCGGTCCGTGTCGGGGTCGATTCCAATGAACTCTACGGCCATGGCTGGCTCCCTGGTCTAGGTGCTTGCTCGGGCTTGCATCAGCTTCGATGGCCTGTGGAGACAGCGTCAATATGACTACCAGCCACGGGAATTGGCGTGCAAGCTCGTGCAAGTTTGTGGAGCCCGACAGTCGCCACTTCCTACGGTCGGCACATCGACGCGGAAACGATCGGAAGGGCGCGGTGCGATGGGCGAAAGCAGGGCGCGGGGCTCCGAACCGGCTGATCATCTGGGCAGCAGTGAGGCCCGACAGTTCCTCTCCCGTCTCTCCGATGCATTCGGCGTAGGCGGCGTGCTCATGGTGCACAAGAGCGATCCTGGCCCCGAAGGCGCCGACATGGCGCCCAGTTCGGCCTTGCGCTGGCCCCGGTGCGAG
This sequence comes from Streptomyces sp. NPDC046931, assembly GCF_040644655.1. NCBI lineage: Bacteria > Bacillati > Actinomycetota > Actinomycetes > Kitasatosporales > Streptomycetaceae > Streptomyces > Streptomyces sp. NPDC046931. Next base: position 44,784 of record NZ_JBEYWX010000004.1, on the reverse strand, counting down.
TGCGGGAGCCCGAAGTGTCCTGACTACAAGGCCCCGCCGAATGGGCCGACAGAGGGACTGAGCAGCAGAGTTGCCGAGGCCAACGCGCAGAGCCGTAGGGGCCGGCTGTGAGCATCAGAACGGCGATGCGGTACGTGATGCACAGGATCACCGAGCACCCGGATACGGACGTGACCTTTGAGGCTGAGTGCCTGCACTGCAAGTGGAAGGCGACACCTTCCACCGAGTCGGCATCCGTCGATGTGGAGTGCATGAGCCACACGGGCCGCTCTGGTCACGCCGGTTTCCGACGTATCAGGACCTCGTTCGCCATGGTCGTTCGCGCAGAGTAGAGCCCTTGCCGCAATTGTGGGCGACCTGGACTCCCGCCCGCTACGGGCGGCGGCGGTCAGTCATGGCCGCGATTAGTTGAGCAGGAAGGTGCAGTGATGCAGAACGGAACCGACCTGTACGCGCTCGACATCGATGAGGCCTCGGCTGCGTGACCAATGAGGGACCTGATGGCCAAAAAGAAGGGGGCTCGGCAACGATGCCGAGCCCTTCGGTTGGCGGATCCTCTAGAAATCCCGCTCTCTCCGAGCCCGTCTGATGTCACGATTTACCTCTTCTATTTCTTCCACTACCCTGCGAGCCTGCTCGGCTACAGAACTTTGAGAGCCGCTGTACGGGCGGGGACCGCGGCGCATATTGCGCGCTATTCCTTCGGCTTCCTTAGCTCGGTATTCGTATTCGGCAATTCGCCTGTCCTCGTGCCACGCTTCACCCCGCCGACGGGCTGGGCGATTTTCTTTGTTTAGGCACTCCTCTTCTTGACCGATTCGGGACGATTGTCCGGCCACCCCTCCGCCTTGGCTTTTTGAACCTCCTCAGCGAAGCGTTTGCGGTAGTAGTTGATGCCCAGGTCATAGTGGTACGTCCAGGGCGAGGCCCAGAGGAACCAGTCCCGACGTCTCCGGTCTGCTATCTCGGCTGCAACCTTGTCGAGATCATCGAGCAGACCCAGCACTCCTTCATGTATAGACAGGTACATGTCCCGAAGGCTCAAGCCGCTTATGTCTGACTTCTGGGCGGTGCCCTTCCCGCTCCACCGGTGGCGCAGATCCCATCCGATGCACAGCTCAGCCGGAGTCTTGCCGCCCTTCTGCCGGTTGCAACGGTGGCATGCCGGGACGAGGTTCGACATGTCGTCGGCTCCCCCGTCAGAGAACGGTATGACGTGATCCATGGTCTCTGAGGCCCTGCCGCAGTACACACAGCAACCGTCGTTGGCCTCAAGGACGCACAACCACACCCAAACACGGTGTTGTCGACGTCTCCGACTCTTGAGGAACACCAGCTTCAGTCCTTGCCGACGTTGCGGTCGTCGCCATCGATCTCGACGTTGTTCGAGCAACCGTCCGGGTCCTCCGGGTGGTTCTCCGCGCACCACTTCTCGACTGTGTGGTCACACTCGGCCATCTTGTTCATGTACTTGCCCAACGCGTCGAAGCCTGGCCCGTTGTACGTGCCGACGAAGCTCTTCGCACAGGCCGGCGGCCCGTCGTTGTGGTTGACCTGCGAGCTGATCCAGCCGCCCGAGGCGCCGATGATGCAGGCGACGAGAAGCACCTTCGGCCAGCCGTAGCGGTCGACCAGTCTTCGCAGAGGGCGCTGGCCCTGTGCCGTTTGCATGTAGATGTACCCACCACATGGTTCTTTGTGATCGCTGATCATAAGTGGTTGATCTATGAAAGATAAGAGGGAGGCTCGTGAAGACAGCACTCCCTATTCCTGGAGAAGGTCATGAGCAGGCGGGCTATCTTCCACTTCTTCTCGGAAGGGATGGAGAGCGTCGCGCCCAGTTGCCGTTCCCCATCCGCTCGCCGGCCTCGATCTCAAAGTCTCTATAATCCAAGCCAGCGAACGCGGTCTGGAACATCGCCCAGTTGTCCAGGTTCGTTCTGTTCTCTTTCGCGTCAGCCCTCCCAACTCTGCTGAGGCACCTTGTAGTCGGTCAGGTTGCGGAGGGCGTCCAGGCAGCCATGCGCCCATTCCTTGCGCTGGTGGTCGCTGTAGCTCCATCCACTGAAGTGCAGCTCGGAGTAATTTGGATACTCAGCATCAGCCTTTGCGGCCGAGTCATAAAGGGCCGGGACCGCGCAGATTACCTTAGACATCCTGATGTCGTTGTTGATCAGCTTTTCAGCTACTGCGTCGTTCCATCCCTGCTGGTACTCGACTGAGGTGCTGTCCAGCCCGCTGCTGCTGCCGGTGCCGCTTGCCGCAGCATGGACGCCGAGGATGCCCGCGCTGATGATGACCGCCCCTCCGAAGATCGCTACCGGCGTCCAACCGCCGATGCGTTCAATGAAGTCATGCATGTAGATGCACCCCCCACATTGTTCGTGTGATCGATGATCATAAGTGGTTGATTGATGAACGAGAAGAGGGGGTGATCACTCTTTGGTCAAAGACCGCGACCCCGGACGCCTTCACTGGCCGGGGTTCGTTTTCCTTACTTGCTGGGCTCGCTCCAACTCTGGGAGTTATCAAGCCTGTTCCACTTGCTAGCGACTCTGCTGCCTGCCCTTCACCGGCTTGGCCGGCTGATGCTTCGGCCTCTCGCTGAGCTTCACTTGCCTGTGATGCCCCGTTCCGTCCTGCGCTACGTCGAGCACCGGATCACCCAGCACCCGGACACTGACGTGACCTTTGAGACCGAGTGTCTGACGTATGAGTGCGGCTGGCAGGCCACCCCGTCAACGGATGGGGCCGCCGTCGATGTCGGGTGCGTGAGCCACACCGGCCGGACCGGTCACGGTGGCTTCCGGCGCCTCTGTACGTCCTTCGCCCTGGTGGTGCGGAACGACACCGCGCGATGCTGTGGCTCATGGCCGGGTGCGGCCTGCGGCTGGGTGAGGCCATGGCGGTGTCCCGTGATCAGATCGACTTCAAGGCCGAGACGCTTCGCGTCGACTTCCAGATTGCGGAGGACGGAGACACCGAGTCGGGGAAGAACAGCGCGATCCAGCGTCGGCACATCAAGGCTCGTGATGAAGGTGAGCCAGGGCGTACCGTCCCCCTCCCGCCGAACGTCGCCTTCGAGCTACGGCGGCACATCAAGAACCACGGCGTATGGGGGCCGGAGCGACTTCTCTTCCCCAACGTGACGCGGACTGGCTACCTCTACGCGTCGTACTTCTACCCGAAGATCTGGATGGAGGCTCTGGGCAAGGGACAGGTGAAGTACTGCAAGGCGCACTCACTCCGGCACTACTACGGGTCGCGACTGCTGTACGCCGGAGTCCCCGAGAACGACGTGGCCGACTGGATAGGCCACAGCAGTACGGACGTGCTGAGGGAGCACTACCACTACATCTTCGAAGGGGCCGAGCAGCGTGGCCGGGCGGCCATCGCGACGATGTTGACACCCGGCGCCGACGACCCTACGGAGGCATCAGAGGTCGCCTGATCCGTGTACGACAACAGCCCCCGGCGTCGCGCCGGAGGCTGTGTTGTTTCTGCAGGTCAGTGGCCATTTTCAGGTCGGCATCTGCCCAGGATTCCCCCAGTATGACGCCCAAGAACGGCCCTTGATCAGCCCGCAACGGACGGAAAGCCAGGGTCGTCCCGCCGGACCTTCGAAACAGCTCCTGACCTGCAAAAACCCTGCTAGGGAAGGTTCCTTGCCATCACGATCCGCTGAACTTGGTTCGTGCCTTCATAAATCTGGGTGATCTTGGCGTCGCGCATCATGCGCTCGACCGGGTAGTCGCGCGTGTAGCCGTACCCGCCGAGCAGCTGGACGGCGTCCGTGGTGACCTCCATCGCCACGTCCGAGGCGAAGCACTTGGCGGCGGCGCCCTGGAAGGTGAGGTCGCTGTCGCCGCGCTCGGACTTGGCGGCGGCCGCGTAGGTGAGCTGGCGGGCCGCCTCGATCTTCATCGCCATGTCGGCGAGCATGAACTGGATGCCCTGGAAGTCGGCGATCGGCTTGCCGAACTGCTTGCGCTCCTTGACGTAGCCCTTGGCGTAGTCCAAGGCGCCCTGGGCGACACCGAGGGCCTGGGCGGCGATGGTGATGCGCGTGTGGTCGAGGGTGCGCATCGCCGTGGCGAAGCCCGTGCCCTCCTCGCCGATCATGCGGTCGGCCGGGATGCGGACGTTGTCGAAGTAGACCTCGCGGGTGGGGGAGCCCTTGATGCCGAGCTTCTTCTCCGGGGCGCCGAAGGAGACACCCTCGTCCGACTTCTCGACGACGAAGGCGGATATCCCCTTGGAGCGCTTGTCGGGGTCGGTCACCGCCATCACCGTGTAGTACTCGGAGACGCCCGCATTGGTGATCCAGCGCTTCACGCCGTTGAGCACCCAGTGGTCGCCGTCGCGCACGGCCCGCGTCTTCATGCCGGCCGCGTCGGAGCCCGCCTCCGGCTCGGACAGGCAGTACGAGAACATCGCGTCACCCTGGGCCAGCGGTCCAAGGTACTTCTTCTTCAGCTCCTCGGAGCCCGAGAGGATCACAGGCAGGGAGCCGAGCTTGTTCACGGCCGGAATCAGGGAGGAGGACACGCATGCGCGGGCCACCTCCTCGATCACGATGACCGTGGCCAGCGCGTCGGCGCCCGCGCCGCCGTACTCCTCGGGCACGTGGACGGCGTGCAGGTCGTTGGCGACGAGGGCCTCCAGCGCCTCCTGCGGGAAGCGGGCCTCCTCGTCCACTGCGGCGGCGTGCGGCGCGATCTTCGCCTCGGCCAGCGAGCGGATGGCGTCGCGGAGCATGTCGTGCTCCTCGGACGGGCGGTACAGGTCGAAGTCAGCCGATCCGGCCAAGGTGTCTCACGCTCCAAAGACGCTGTGCTGACGCTAACTACCGTTAAGTAACCCAAATTTTAGAGGTAGGCCCACGTGAGTGATACGTGAGCTTGGCGACAGCGGGAAACCTGCCCGCCGAAAGGCCCGGCTATGCTCGGGCACCGATTCGCCGCCGTATTTCCTGGAGCACCCATGAGCCTCAAGATCACAGTGATCGGCACCGGCTATCTCGGCGCCACGCACGCCGCGGCCATGGCCGAGCTGGGGTTCGAGGTGCTGGGTCTCGATGTCGTCCCCGAGAAGATCGAGATGCTCCAGCGGGGCGAGGTCCCCATGTACGAGCCGGGACTCGAGGAACTGCTGCGCAAGCACGTGGCGGGTATCGAGGGGTCCAGCGGCCGGCTGCGGTTCACCCTGGACTGGGCCGAGCTGGCCGAGTTCGGCGACATCCACTTCGTGTGTGTGAACACTCCGCAGAAGCACGGCGAGTACGCCTGTGACATGTCGTACGTCGATGCCGCGATCGCCTCGCTCGCCCCGCATCTGCGGGCCCCGGCCCTCGTGGTCGGCAAGTCGACGGTGCCGGTGGGCTCCGCGGACCGCCTGGCCGCCTACCTCGCCGCGCACGCGCCCGCCGGCGAGGACGCCGAGCTGGCGTGGAACCCGGAGTTCCTGCGGGAGGGCTTCGCCGTCCAGGACACGCTGCACCCCGACCGGATCGTGGTCGGCGTGCGCAGCGAGCGTGCCGAGAAGCTGCTGCGCGAGGTCTACGCGACGCCGGTCGCCGAGGGCTCCCCCTTCGTGGTCACCGACTTCCCGACCGCCGAGCTGGTGAAGACCTCGGCGAACTCCTTCCTCGCCACCAAGATCTCCTTCATCAACGCGATGGCGGAGGTCTGCGAGGCCGCGGGCGGTGATGTGGCCAAGCTGGCGGAGGCCATCGGACACGACGACCGGATCGGCAAGAAGTTCCTGCGGGCCGGGATCGGCTTCGGCGGCGGCTGTCTGCCCAAGGACATCCGGGCGTTCATGGCGCGGGCGGGCGAGCTGGGCGCAGATCAGGCGCTGACCTTCCTGCGCGAGATCGACTCCATCAACATGCGCCGCCGTGGCCAGATGGTAGAGATGGCGCGCGAGGCGCTGGGCGGCGGCTCGTTCCTCGGCAAGCGGGTCGCGGTGCTCGGCGCCACCTTCAAGCCGGACTCGGACGACGTGCGCGACTCGCCGGCGCTGAACGTCGCGGGCCAGATCCACCTCCAGGGCGGCCAGGTCACGGTCTACGATCCCAAGGGCATGGAGAACGCCCGCAGGCTCTTCCCGACCCTCGGGTACGCCGGCTCCGCGCTGGAGTCGGTCCGGGGCGCCGATGTCGTGCTGCATCTGACGGAGTGGCGCGAGTTCCGCGAGCTGGACCCGGCCGAGCTCGGCGAGGCGACGAGCTCCCGGGTGCTCCTCGACGGCCGCAACGCACTCGACCCCGAGCTGTGGCGCCGGGCGGGGTGGACCTACCGCGCGATGGGCCGCCCGACGGCGTAGGAACAAGGCGGAACAAGGCAGAAGAAGGCAGAAGAAGGCGGAAGAAGCCGACGCCGGTCCGGCCGAGGCTCAGTCGGCCGGACCGGCGTCCTGTTGCATTCTGCCCCACCACCCCGGCGCACGAGCGGCACGAGCCCAACCTTGTGAGTCGTGCGCCTACTTCGCCCGGTATCGCCGCATTTTCGCGCGTGCTCCGCACACCGACATCGAGCACCAGCGGCCCTTTCCTGCCGGGCTGCGGTCGTAGTACGCCCAGTGGCAGTCGGGCAGTTCGCACGCCTTGAGGCGTAGCCAGGTACCCGCCGTGAGCGCCTCGGCGACGGCCGCCGCAACCCGGGAGAGCAGAGCGCCGCCGTCGGCCGGGGCGAGAGACGCCGAGCCGTCCCGCTCGTCGACGGCCACCAGCAGGGGTGCCCGCGCCAGCAGCGCCCCCAGGGGGGTCACCTCGCGGTGCGGGGGGTGGCCGGCGTGGGCCAGGCAGACGGCGCGCAGCGATTCCCGCAGCTCCCGTACGTCCGCCAGATCCGCTTCCGTGAGGCCGAACTCGGCGCGCCCGTCAGGCGTGTCCAGGCGGTCCTCGCCCGACTCCAGGTCCACGGTGTTGACCAGGGCCTCCACCAGGGCGAGCGCTCCGGGCGCGGGGGCTCTGTCCGTCATCTCCGGGGCCCCTGCGACCTCTGCGTGCTCTGTGACCTCATACCCGCGACGCTACCTTTCCGTATTTCTCTTGCGACGTTACCGCCAATGGGCAAGCATGGGGTAACGGTTACCGGCTGACGGGCTCTACCGGTAATTCCCTGGATCCCGGACTCCGAGGAGGTAGTCATGGCGCTCGCCAAGCTGGAGGTCGTCGTCCTGGACTGTCCCGACCCGCGCGCCCTCGCTGCTTTCTACGCCGAGGTGCTGGGCGGCACGGTGGAGGACAACGGCGACTGGGTGGATCTGAAGGTGCCTGGTGGCCAGTCGCTGGCGTTCCAGGCCGCACCCGGGCACGTACCGCCGAAGTGGCCGTCCATCGACGGTTCGCAGCAGTTCCACCTGGACCTCGTGGTCGACGACCTGGACTCCGCGGAGCGGGGTGTGCTCGCGCTGGGCGCCCGGCCGCTGGACGCGGAGGACCGCTCGCGAACCTTCCGTGTTTACTCGGACCCCGCTGGGCACCCGTTCTGCCTCTGCGCCCACTGACCCGGGCGCCGGCTCGTCAAGCCGGTCGAGTCCGTCATGACCGTGATGTCCGCCAAGGAGGCACCCCATGGCACAGCCCGTCGCCCGTATGCGGTCCGTCGTCCTGGACTGCCCGGATCCCCGCGCGCTCGCCGAGTTCTACGCGCAGGTGCTGGGCGGCACGGTGGAAGGGGACGACGACTGGGTCGACCTGCATGTGCCCGGCAGCCACAAGCTCGCCTTCCAGCGCGCGCCCGGCCACAAGCCGCCGGAGTGGCCCCGGGACGACGCCGACTCGCAGCAGCTGCACCTGGATCTGGACGTGGGCGACACCATGGAGGCGATCGAGGCCGCCGAGGAGAAGGTGCTCGCCCTCGGCGCCCGGCCGCTCGACGTGAACGATCTGAACGGCAAGCGGGACTTCCGGGTGTACGCGGATCCGGCGGGGCACCCGTTCTGCCTCTGCCGGGTCGAGCGCACGGGGACCGTGTGAACGCGAGGGGCCCCGCCGATCGGCGGGGCCCCTCGACGGACGGCTCAGTTGCCCGTGACCGTCACCTTCTCGTCGTTCTTCAGCTCGTTGACCAGCGTCTTGACCTTGGCCTTGTCCCACACCAGATTGCCGCCGGTGGAGCCGGAGACCGGCATGTTCATCGACGTGCCGTCGCCACCGCTGACGCCCTTCATCGCCCAGAACATGGACCCCAGGTCCCACAGGCTCATGTCCTTGTCGACGATCAGGGAGTCCAGGCCCGCGCCCATCGTCGGGTAGAGCTTGAAGGGGTTGAGGACCGTGGACGGGGTCGCGACCTGGTGCGCCAGCGCGGAGAGGAACTTCTGCTGGTTCTTCGTGCGCTGGAGGTCGCTGGTGGCGAAGGCGTGCCGGGTGCGCACGAAGGCGAGGGCCTGCTCGCCGTTCAGCGTCTGCGTGCCCGCCTGGAAGTCGGCGCCGGAGTACTTGTCCTTGAAGCCCTTGTCGATGGTGAGCTCCACACCGCCGACCGCGTCCACGATGTTCGCGAAGCCGGCGAAGCCGATCTCGACGTAGTGGTCGATGTGCAGGCCGGTGTTGTACTCGATGGTGCGGACCAGCAGCTCGGGGCCGTCCTCCGCGTAGGCGGCGTTCAGCTTCACATGGCGTCCCTTGCCCTGGTAGACCTTGCCGGACGTGGAGCCCTTGTACGTCGGTATCTCGACGTCCGAGTCACGGGGCAGCGATATCAGCGTGTCGCCGTTGTCGCCGACGTGCAGGATCATCATCGAGTCCGTCCGCTTGCCCTCGGCGGACCCGGTGTGCAGCTTCTTCTTGTCCTCCGCGGACATGCCCGCGCGGCTGTCGGAGCCGACGATCAGGTAGTTCGTCCCCTGCCCCGCGGCGGGCCGGTCGATGACCTTGGAGAGGTCGACGTCCCGGTGGAGCTTGGAGTCGGCCCAGAAATACGTGGCCACGGTCGTCACCGCCAGCACGGTGATCAGGGTGATCGCGGTCCACTTGATCCGGCGGCCCCAGTTGGGCGCCGGGCGTGTGTCGCCGGGGCCGGGGCCGCCCGGACCCTGCGGCCCGCCGTAGACCTGGCCGGTGTTGTAGCCGCTGTCGTAGCCGCCGTATCCCTGGTCGTACGTCGGCTGCCGCGGCACGCCTCCATACGGCGGCGCGGCCTGGGGGCCGCCCACCCCGCCCGGCTCGCGCCGGACCTGACGCATCACGCGCGCGCCCTCGGGCTGTGCGCTGGTGCTGCCGCGTCCATAGGGGTCGCCGCGGCTGTCCTCGTACCGTCCCTCGGGCCACTCGTTCATGCGCCCCAGTGTGCAGGGTCCCGGTATGGCCGGTACAAGGGGTCACGAAGAACGGGGTCAGGGCTGTTGCGAACCCGACACAAAGTCTCCCCCGCGTCGTCCCCGCATAAGGTGGAGGGCATGACAGACCAGGCCCCCGCCGCGGAATCAGGAATTCCGGGCGAAACCGCGGGTGACATACCCGGGAAACCCACCTCCGCATCCCGCACCACCCTCAGCCACATCATGACCCACAACGACACCAACCTGCTGGGCACGGTGCACGGTGGTGTGATCATGAAACTCGTCGACGACGCCGCGGGCGCCGTGGCCGGCCGTCACTCCGGCGGCCCGGCCGTCACCGCGTCGATGGACGAGATGGTGTTCCTCGAACCGGTCAGGGTCGGTGACCTGGTCCATGTGAAGGCCCAGGTGAACTGGACCGGCCGCACCTCGATGGAGGTGGGAGTGCGGGTGCTGGCCGAGCGCTGGAACGAGTCCACGCCGCCCAGCCAGGTCGGCTCCGCGTACCTGGTCTTCGCCGCGGTCGACGCCGACGGCAAGCCGCGGGCGGTGCCGCCGGTCGTCCCCGAGACGGACCGGGACCGGCGCCGCTACCAGGAGGCCCAGATCCGCCGCACCCACCGCCTGGCCCGCCGGCGCGCGATCAAGGAACTGCGGGAGAAGAGGGCGGCGCAGGGCTACGAGCACTGAGCGCCCTCACGCCCTCGAGGACTGAGGGCCCTCGCCTTCGAGGATTCAGGGCCCTCGCCTTCGAGGATTGAGGGGGTCCTCGTCTTCGAGGACTGAGGGCCCCAGGACTACGAGGACTGACGGCCCCAGGGCTACGGGGACCGGGCTACGAGGCGGGAGAGCCGCGCCGGCCCCGAGTGCCGAGGGCGTCACGGGCACACCACCTCGTCCCCGGTCACCACCGTGGGCTCCGGACCCGGCGTAGCCGGCGGTGGCGCTTTCCTCACCCTGTGTACCTCCTTGAAGTCCGCCCCCGCGATCACCTTCAGGGTCGGCCCCTGACCCGGTGTGGCGCGCAGCTCACTGCCCGGCAGGGCCGCCGCGAGGGCCTTCGCCGAGCGGTCCCAGCGCGAGTCGTAGACGACGACGGTGCGCCGCGCCGCCTTGCCCGCCGCCGCGTCCACCGGCTGCCGAGTGGTGCGGAATCCGGTGGCCGCCAGTCCGTCGTCCACCCGCTTGCCGAGCCCCTTCGTGGCCGTCCCGTTCTCCACCTGCACCCGGATCTGCCCGGGGTCCACGTCCACCTGGACCGCGGCCGGGGCCTTCCGCTTCGGCCGGGGCGGGGCGAGCGGCTTGTCGTCGCGCAGGGCCGCGAACAGCGCCCGCGCCTTCGCCTCGTCCCACTTCACCGTCGAGCCGAGACCCTTGACCTGGTAGGTCATCTCCCCGATCGGCACGGTCGTGAACTCCGACGAGCGCGGCGAGAAGTCCCGCATCGCCCGGCCGAGGTCGAGCAGCTGGTCCGTGCCGAAGCCCGGGTCCGCCCGCACGGAGCCGAGTCCGGTCCGGGTCACCTCGCGCAGCTTCAGCGGGTTCAGCAGGACGCCGGAGGAGGTCGCCCGGTCGATCAGCGCCGCCAGGAACTTGTGCTGCCGCTGCATCCGGCCCAGGTCGGAGGCCCCGTCGACGTGCCGGGAGCGCACGTACTGGAGTGCCTCGCCCCCGCGCAGGAGGTGGGTGCCGGGGGACAGGTTCAGCCCGGTGTAGCGGTCCTTGAGCGGCTGTGTCGTGCACACCCGGACACCGCCGAGCAGGTCCACGGTCTTCATGAAGCTGATGAAGTCGACCTCCAGATAGTGGTCGACCTTCAGATGGGTCATCCTCTCGATGGTGCGCACGGTCAGGTTCGGGCCACCCTCCGCGTACGCCGCGTTCAGCCGGATCGGGTGGGTGTCGTGCCGCTTCCCGCTCCTGTGTCCGGTGTGCGTCGGCACCTCCGTGTAGGAGTCGCGCGGCAGGCTGACCACGGTGGCCCGCTCCCGGTCCGCCGAGAGGTGCACGATCATGATCGTGTCGGTGCAATGGCAGGGTGCACCGCCGAGGCGGAACCTCCGCCGCTCCTTCTCCGTGATCTTGTCGCGGCCGTCGGTGCCCACCAGCAGGACGTTCATGCCGTGGCCCGCCGCGGGCCGGTCCTTCATGTCGCCGAAGGGGTCGACCCGGCCGATGCCCTCGTCGAGGCTGGTGATCACCGTGTGCCCGATGCCCGCCGAGGCGAGCACCACCACGGAGAGCGTGGTGACCACCCGCGTGGTCCAGCCGGTCTTCCTCCGCCGCGCCGGCGACCGCCGGGCGGGGGAGCGGCGGGCCGGCTGAGGGCCCGCGGGCGAGCGGGTCGGCGTGAGCACGGGGGAGACCTCCGGCGGAGCTGGATGGGGCATCCCTGCGCACCGTAGGCCGACACGATCCGGGGCTCAGGGCGGCGCCCGGGCGGCGCGCACCGGTGTCCCCCGTTCGCGGTAACGTGAGCCTCCTATGAACGCCAACCCCGACGTGCGGCTCCCCGCCGTTTCCGTGATCATGCCCGTGCTCAACGAGGAGCGGCATCTGCGCGGAGCCGTTCAAGCGATCCTCGCCCAGGAGTACGCCGGCGAGATGGAGGTCGTGATCGCCCTCGGTCCCTCGACGGACCGCACGGACGAGATCGCCGCCGAGCTGGTCCGGGAGGACCCGCGCGTGCACACGGTCCCGAATCCGACCGGCCGGACGCCGGCCGCGCTCAACGCCGCGATCAAGGCCTCCCGCCATCCGGTCGTGGTGCGTGTGGACGGTCACGGCATGCTCTCGCCGAACTACATCGCCACCGCCGTCCGGCTGCTGGAGGAGACCGGTGCGCAGAACGTCGGCGGCATCATGCACGCCGAGGGCGAGAACGACTGGGAGCACGCCGTCGCCGCGGCCATGACCTCCAAGATCGGGGTCGGTAACGCCGCCTTCCACACCGGTGGCCAGGCCGGTCCGGCGGAGACGGTCTATCTCGGCGTCTTCCGGCGCGAGGCCCTGGAGCAGCAGGGCGGCTACAACGAGGAGTTCATCCGCGCCCAGGACTGGGAGCTGAACTTCCGCATTCGCGAGGCGGGCGGGCTCATCTGGTTCTCGCCGGAGCTGAAGGTGTCCTACCGGCCGCGGCCGAGTGTCCGGGCGCTGGCCAAGCAGTACAAGGACTACGGGCGCTGGCGGCATGTCGTCGCCCGCTACCACGAGGGCTCCATCAACCTGCGTTACCTCGCCCCGCCGACCGCGGTCTGTGCGATCACGGCCGGCGTCGTGGTGGGCGCCGCGCTGACCCCGTGGGGCTTTGTGATCCCCGGCGGCTATCTCGCGGCGATCGCCCTGGGCTCCGTCCCCGCGGGCAAGGGCCTGCCGCTGAAGGCGCGGCTGCGGATACCGGTGGCCCTCGCGACCATGCACATGTCCTGGGGCTGGGGCTTTCTGACGAGCCCCAAGTCGCTGGCCAGGAAGGTCATCGCGTCACGGCGGCCGGCGGTCGTCGCCTCCCGCTGAGCGCATCGGCATCCGGCTCGGGTCCCTCTCCGCGACGGAGGGAGACCCGGCGCTCTGCGGTCACCAGGTGTAGCTGGGGTCCACCTTCATGCACTGCCTGGTCGCCCCGTTGAGGATGTTCGCCGACTCCGGGGTCTTGTCGTCCGCCTTCGGCGCCTTGTACGTGGTGCCCGACCGCCAGTCGGCGCCCACGACCAGGGTGACCCCGGAGACGTCCGTGGACTTCACCACCGAACTCGCCGGGATGCCGAGGACCTTGGCGACCCGCTCGGCGTCGCCCTTCAGATCCGCGCTCGGGTAGCGGACCACCGTCTTGTCCTCGGAGAGCACCGTCGAGCCGTCCGCCCGGGCCTCGGCGAAGCCCTTGCCGGCGAGCAGTTGGGCCACCGTGCCGGCCCGTCCGCCGGCCGGGGCCAGCTCGGAGGTGCGCGTGCCGTTCTGCACCTGCACCGCGATCTTGTCGTCGCTGTCCGTCGGGGCCGCCGTCGCCGCGGCGGTGGTCTTCTTCTTCCTCGTGCCCTTGCCGTCCAGCGGGATGTCCTCGCGCACCAGCCTGAAAAGCTGGTCCGCGTCCCCCGGTTTGGGCACCACGCGCTCCCCGGCGTACACGTACGGCATCGTCGTCATCGTGATGCGGTCGGTGGGCACCTTCTTCAGCTCGGTGCTCAGGTCGTAGAGCTTCGCGACCGTGCCGAGGCCCTTGTCGACGGTGAGCGCCCGGGTGGCCGTCTCGGCGAGCTTGCGCAGTTTGTCGGGGTTGCTCAGCGTGGCGTTGGCCCGCAGTTCGCGCACCATCGCGCTCATGTACTGGTGCTGGGCCTTGGTGCGGGCGATGTCGCTGCCGTCCTCGAACCCGTACCGCGTACGCAGCCACTGGAGGGCCTGTGTGCCCTTGACATAGGTGGTGCCCTCCTTCAGCTTCAGGCCCGAGCCGTGGCCGGAGGCGGTGTGCGAGTAGATGTTCTTGTCGACGCAGACCGGGACGCCGCCGATCGCGTCGGCCATCGAGACCACGCCCGCGAAGTCGACCATGATGAAGTGGTCGATGTGGATGTCGGTGAGCTTCTCCCAGGTGGCGACCGTGCAGCCGGGGCCGCCGCGGCCCAGTGAGTCGTTCGTGATCCACTGCGCCGACGCCGGGTAGATCTGCCCCTTGGAGTCGGTGCACTTGGGGATGGCCAGCAGGGTGTCGCGCGGCATGCTGACCACCGACATGTTGGTGCGGTCGGCGGAGACGTGCAGCAGGATCTGGACATCCGCGCGCGGCGGCGCTCCGAAGGTGTCCTTGGCACCGCCGAGCTGCTGGTTCTCCTTGGAGTCCCGGGCGTCGGATCCGAGGAGAAGGATGTTCAGCGGCATCTGGCCCGCCGCGTTCGGCGTCGACTCGGCCGCCCGGTCCTTGGCGTCGCCGATGTTGAGGTCGTCCTTCTTGAGGTTGTCGTTCAGGTGCTGGTAGTAGAGGTATCCCGCCCCGGCGGTGCCGAGTATGACGACCGCCAGGACCGTGGCCGACCAGCGCAGGACGCGGCGTCTGCGGCGCGGGCGCCCGCCGTCGGCACCGTCGCGCCCGCCTCCGCCGCCGGCCGGGCCCTGGCCGCGGGCATCGGGGGGCGGACCGTTCTCGCCGTCCCGGACGCCGTCACCGTTCTCGTCGTACGGACTCTGGTCCGGGCCCAGTTCACCGGCGTGCCGGACACCTGGTCGCGCCCCCTTTCCCCGCACACTGCTCTGCACCAAGTCCGTGCCTCCCCAACCCTGCGCCCGGCAAACGGGTCCGTCCCGCGGTCCGGGAGCCGCCTCGTCGCGCCTCTCCGGGACCTTCGTCGTGGGCGGGGCGCCCGTCGCGCCCCGCCGATGTCTCCCGCGTCCAGTAGGACGCTCGGCCCGCCCGAGGGGATGTACTCCCGCCGGGCAGGTCTTGCGTCGTGTAAGACGCGTGACGGGCCGCTCAGGTCACTGGGCGCACTGAACCTGGTCCGCCGTGGACTTGCTGTCGACGTCCGGCGCCTTGGTCGGAGCCGTCAGCGGCACTCCGGCACCCTTGAAGTCCTTGCCGAGGGTCAGCATGATCGCGGGCAGTCCCTGGGCGTTCTTCTCGCTCTTGCCCGGCTTCAGGGCCGAGGCGGGCAGCCCCATGAGGTTCGCCAGCTCGCGTGCCTGGTCCGCCTGGTCGGGGGCGTACTCGAGGGTGGTCTTGGCGAGGGTGACACCCGCGTTGCCGAGCTGGCTGGACTTGGTCACGCCCTTGGTGTTCTGGAGCCAGTTGAGCGTTTCCTGTGCGCTGCCGGACGGGGCACCGCCGTTGTAGATGTCGACGCGGACGTCGGCGGCGGCCGAGCGGGGGCCCTTGAGCCGGGCGTCCACGGCGGCCTTCTGCTTCTTCTTGACCGCGCTGAAGGAGACGTCCGCCCTTATCGCCGCGAAGACCTCGGGTGCTTTGCCGGGATTGAGGATGACCGTCTTCTTGACCGCTCCGTCCGCGGGATTGTCGAGGACCGGCACCGTCGTGAACGTCATGTTCTTGGGGTCGAGCTTGCCCAGCTCCAGACCGAGGTCCTTCAGCTTGCCGATGCTGTCGATCTTGGAGTCGACGGTCAGTGCCTTGGTGGCCGCCTCCGCCACGTCCAGCATCTTCGTCGGATCGGTGAGCGTGGAGTTCGACTTCAGCTTGCGCATCAGCGCGCTGAGGAACTGCTGCTGCAACTGGATCCGGCTCAGGTCGCCGCCGAAGCCCACGGAGTGCCGGGTGCGCACGAAGGCCAGCGCCTGCTCGCCCTCGATCTTGTGCGTGCCCTTCGACAGCTTGAGGTGCGAGTCCGGGTCGTTGATGTCCTTGCCCAGGCAGACGTCGACCCCGTCGACCGCCGACGTCAGCGTCTTGACCGCGTTGAAGTCGGCGACCATGAAGTCGTCCGGGGTGATACCGGTCAGCTCGGTGACCGTGCGCATGGTGCAACTCGGTGTGCGGTCGTCCTGGCCGAGGCTCGTGTTGAAGCGGGCGCCCTTCGTGCCGGGGATGACCTTGGTGGTGCCGTCGGGCTGCTTCGTCGGGCAGTCCGGGACGTCGACGATCAGGTCGCGGGGGATGCTCAGGGCGGTCGCGTTCGAGCGGTCCTTGGAGACGTGCAGAAGGATGTTGGTGTCGGCGTGCCCGACGCTGCCGGCGTCGCCGTATCCCGTGTTGCCCTTGCCGGTGCGCTTGTCGGTGCCGATCAGCAGGATGTTGATCGCCCTGTCCTTCTGGAAGCCACCGGTGCTCGCGCCGTCGTCCGACACGGACGTGATGTTGTCGTTGAGGTGCTTGATGTACAGGTAGCCCGCAGCGGAGACCGCGACCAGCACGAAGGCCATGCCGCCGCCGGTCCACAGCAGGACCTTCTTCGCCTTGCCGTTCTTGGGCTTCGTACGCCCGCGGCGGCGTCCGGGCAGCGGTTCCTCGGGTGCGCCCCGGCGCCGGCGCGGCCCCGGGATGCTGTCCGGCGGCACTGTGCCCGGAACCGGCCCCCGCGGGCCGGGTGCCGTGCGGGCGCCCCCTGGCGCACCCGACGCCGGAGCGCCCCGGCGGGGTCTCGGCACGGACGACTGCGGAGCGGAAGGGGCCAGTCGCAGTTCGTATTCACCGGTGTGCGGGTTGAGTACCCACTGGTCTGCGGGGTCGATGTTGTCCGCCCGCCCACGGCCTTGCGCGTCCACGGTTGTCCGAATCCTCCGTCGGGGCCACGCGGCGCCTTCCCCCTCGAGGCGCTCGGGTCTCTTCAACCAGTGCGTGACCCAGGACGGACCTCATGGGCGTGGCACCGGATCGCTCACACTATCCGCCCAGTTCAGCGTCCAGCGACGGCGGTGACAAATTCCACTCCCCTACAACTGGGCAATTCGCCCCAATTCCCAGAGAGTTCTTAGCTCACATGTTCCCCGCCTTGAGGCGCACTTTACCCGCAGGCGTCCTGCGCGGCCGTGTTCCCGCGGAAAGTGGGCGGGGGTTCGGGGCTCTGTCGCGGCACCTCGGCGGCGATGTGCGGTTTTCCGCGGGACATTCCGTTGCCGTACGGCTGCTCGCTGTCACCGAAACCGCCCGGCTCGCTGCTCGTTTTTGCGGGCGAATCGGCCGGAACTTCCTTCGTGACCTCGACGGGCTGGTCCGCGCGCAGCCGCGCGAAGAGATTCCGCGCCTGGGGCTCCACGAGTTGGTCGCGATTGACGTCACCGGGGTACGGGGTGCGTGGAACGGTCAGAAACTGTACGTGCTCGGCGGAGGGGTTCCCCAGACTCCGCACGAGTCGGTAGAGCCCGCGCAGATTCGCCAGGGCCGGGTCCGTGGTCAGGGCCGAGGTGGCCGCGTCCAGCACGGGGTACAGCTTCACCGGATTCAGCAGGACGTCATTGCTGCGCACCTTGCTGACCAGGGCGCCGAGGAAGAGCTGCTGGCGTTCCATCCGCTCGGTGTCGCTGCCGTCGCCTAGGCTCTTGCGGGCGCGTACATAGCCGAGTGCCTGCTCGCCGTTGAGCGTCACCCTGCCCGCGGGCAGCTTCAGCCGGGCCTCCTTGTCGTCGATCGGCTCCTTCAGGCAGACCGCGACGCCGTGGAGGGCGTCGACCATCTTCTTGAAGCCGTTGAAGTCGACGACCATGTAGTGGTCGATCCGGATGTTCGTGAGCTTCTCGACGGTGCGCACCGTGCAGGCGGAACCGCCCGTCGCGAAGGCGTGGTTGAACATCGTGAACTCCGGCTCGGCACGGGTGCCGTCGGGTCGCCGGCAGCTCGGCACGTCCACCATGAGGTCGCGCGGCAGGGACACGGCGGTGGCGGTACGCCCGTTCGACGCGAGGTGCAGCAGGATCGCGGTGTCGGACCGCTCGGTCCCCAGGACGCGCCCGTACCGGCCGTTGCCGTCGCCCGACCGCCGGTCGGACCCGATGATCAGGATGTTCTGTGCGCCGCGCACGAACGGGGCGGGCCGCTCCTTGGCGTACCGGGCGAGCTCGGCCGCGGCGTCGTTGTCCGCCGTGATGTTCGAGCTCAGCTTCTCGTACGCGGCCCACCCGAGCCCGCTGGTCCCGAGCACGAGCACGGTGAGGCCGAGCGCGGAGCGGCGCACCCAGCGCCGGCGTCGGCGCGGTGGCCGCCACGGGGTGCCGTGGATGGTCACTGCGGGGTGCACCCCCTTGCGGCGTACGAGCGTGTCGTGCTCTTACGACCATGGCCCGGGGCGGGGCCGGGAGGCGGCTGATGCTGGTCCGAACGGGGGACACGCCCCGGCGGGGGCGCGCCCGCCGCTCAGCGGCCGGAAGCGGTGGCGGTGGCCGAGACGCGTTCGCTCTCGATCCGCTGGGCGAGCGCGTCCTCGCCGAGCCGGTCCAGGTGCCGGCAGAGCACCACCGAGCCTCCGGTGGCCAAGGGTGCGTACAGTCCGGCGCTCAGACCCTCCCAGGTGTCGTATGGCAGTCCGGACAGCAGACGGGAGCCGGGGCCGGTCAGGCCGAGGGCGGGCGCGTCGGCGCGGGCCCGCTCCACGACCTCCGCGCCCGTGTACTCCGCCCCGGCGACGATCAGCGCCGGTGCCTGGGGATCGACGGGCGCGTACGGCTGGAAGCGGTCGCCCTGGCCCGGCACCTCGGCCGCGTAATCGAGGAAGCCGTCCGGCGGCTGGGGAAAGCGGCCGCCGAGGGGGCGCAGGGCGAGGGCGACGCGCTCCCCGGAGCAGGCGCGCGCCGCGTCCAGCGTGTCGGGCCCGCTGACCACGAGATCGGCGGCCGCCGCATCACCGCCGAGGTCCGCGACGACGCCCACGGACGCACAGGCGAGCAGCCACACCGCCGTCTGCCAGTGAGCGGGCAGCAGCAGCGCGACCCGGTCTCCGGGTTCGCTGGAGAGGTCGCCCTGAAGCAGATTGGCGGTCTTGGCCACCCAATTGGCGAAGGTAGTTACGGAGAGTTCGACGCGTTCCCCCGTGGCGTCGTCGTAGAAGGTCACCAGGGGGCGCGAAGGATCCGCGGCGAGCGCGGAACGCAGCAGGTCGGCAGGGGTGCGGTCGGTGGCTTTCACGCGCGTAAGCGTACGCGGGGGCGGCCGCCGGGGAGGGGGCGGTGGGCGCGCGACGAGCCACCGGTTCGGCCGAGTCATCCGACGACCCGTCAGTTCGTTGATGGACATATATGTCTGACTATGTCCAAGATCTGGGGCATGCGTGGATTCCTTGCTTCCTCGACCGGTGTCCTCTGTGCCCTACTGACCCTGCCCCTCGCGCCCCCGGCCACGGCGGCCGGTCCGGTCGCCGGGTCGGCCGTCACCGGCAGCACCCAGTCCCTTCCCCTCGTGCCCCTCGCCGGCTCGCGCGCCCCGGGGGCCGCGGCCGAGCGGGGGCTTGCCCCGCGGACCGTACGTTCCTTCTCCCTGGTCGGTGTCGTGTGGGACGACCCGGCCGTCGAACTCCATGGCCGTGTCCGGATCCGTACCCGGGCCAACGGCACGGGCCGGTGGTCCCGCTGGCAGGAGCTGGAGGCGCACAACCGGGACCACGGCCCCGACCCGGACACCCGGGAGGGCCGCTCGAACCGGATGCGCGGATCGACCGCGCCGTTGTGGGTGGGTGACTCGGACGGCGTGCAGGTGTGGGTGCGTGCGGAGGAGCCCGGCTCCGGCGCGACCCGTGCCCCCAGGCTTCCCGACGGCCTCCGTGTCGAACTGGTCGACCCGGGCAAGGAGCCCCGGGACGGCACCCCCGGGCAGCCCTCGCCCCCCGCCGGTGAGTCGGGCGGGCCGATCGCGCAAGTGGTCACGTCCGTCGTCGACGGCGGTCTCGCTCCCCTCAACAGCCTCGGGATCCCGAGGACTTCGAAAGAGCCGACGGCGGTGAAGGACGCGAAGGGGGGCAAAGCAGGCAAGGTCCCCGTGCCGGCGCCGCGCCCGCAACAGCCCTACGTCGGCCCGCGCCCGAGCATCGTCTCGCGCAGCGGCTGGGGCGCCGACGAGAGTCTGCGCGAGGGAGGGTTCCTCTACACGGACACCGTGAAGGCGGCCTTCGTGCACCACACGGCCACGGGCAACAACTACAGCTGCTTCCAGGCCCCTTCCGTCATCCGCAGTATCTACCGCTACCACGTGTTGAGCAGCGGCTGGCGCGACATCGGCTACAACTTCCTCGTCGACAAGTGCGGAACCATCTACGAAGGCCGCGCGGGGGGTGTGGAGAAGCCCGTCATGGGCGCCCACACCCTCGGATTCAACAGCGACACCACGGGGATCGCCGTCATCGGCTCCTATGACGGCACCGCCCCGTCGGCCGCGACGGTGGACGGGCTCGCCCGGCTCACCGCGTGGAAACTCGGCCTCTTCGGCAGGGATCCGCGAGGCACGACATATCTGGTGTCCGGGGGTGGCAATCTCTACCCAAAGGGCGCGAACGTACGACTGAACGTGATCTCCGGCCATCGGGACGGATACGCCACGGAGTGCCCAGGAAGGCTGCTCTACGGTGAACTCGGCCTGATCCGCTCCGTTGCGGCTCGGTACCAGGGTCGCTGACGAGGGACTCGAAGGTGTCTCTCACGGTCCTCATAACGCCTTTAGCGATCCTCATAACAGGGTCTGCATAGACTGGCCGGCCGATGGACAGTTCGGCCGGTCCCGGCAGGAAGCAGAGACGACAGGTGACAGAAGCGATCCTCCTGGTCGGCGGCAGAGGCACCCGGCTGCGCCCGCTCACGGTGCACACCCCCAAGCCCATGGTTCCGGCGGCCGGGGTCCCTTTCCTCACGCACCAGTTGGCGCGGGCCAGGGCGGCGGGGGTCGAGCACATCGTGCTCGCCACTTCCTACCTGGCCGAGGTGTTCGAGCCGTACTTCGGCGACGGTTCGGCCCTCGGCCTCCGGCTGGAGTACGTGACGGAGGAGGAGCCGCTCGGCACGGGCGGCGCCATCCGCAATGTGGCCGGCCGCCTCCACTCGGGTCCCGACGAACCGGTCCTGATCTTCAACGGTGACATCCTCACGGGCCTGGACATCCGCGCCCTGGTGCACACCCACGAGTCGACGGGCGCGGACGTCTCCCTCCACCTCACGAAGGTGACGGACCCGAGGGCGTACGGCCTGGTCCCCACGGACGACACCGGCCGGGTCACCGCGTTCCTGGAGAAGCCGCAGACGCCCGAGGAGATCGTCACCGACCAGATCAACGCCGGGGCGTATGTGTTCCGCCGTTCGGTCATCGACACCATCCCGGTGGGCCGCCCGGTTTCGGTGGAGCGGGAGACCTTTCCCGGTCTGCTGGCCGCCGGAGCCCATCTGCAAGGCATGGTGGATTCGACGTACTGGCTCGACCTGGGCACCCCGGCCGCCTTTGTGCGCGGCTCGGCGGACCTGGTCCTGGGCCGCGCCCCGTCGCCCGCGGTGCCCGGCCGCTGCGGCGACCGCCTGATCCTGCCGACGGCGTCGGTCGCCTCGGACGCGAAGCTGACGGGAGGCACGGTGGTGGGCGAGGGCGCGTTCGTCGGGGAGGGTGCCCGGATCTCCGGCAGCACGCTGCTCTCCGGCGCGGTGGTGGAACCGGGTGCGGTCATCACCGACTCCCTGATCGGCGCGCGCTCGCGGATCGGCGAGCGCTCGGTGCTCACGGGCGCGGTCGTCGGCGACGGCGCGGTGGTCGGCGCGGACAACGAACTCCGTGACGGGGTACGGGTCTGGTGCGACGCGAGGATCCCCGCGGGCGCGGTGCGCTTCTCGTCGGACCAGTAAGGGCCGACGGGGCCGGTAGGGGCCGGCAGGACCGGTGAGGACACGAGGACCGGCCGGCAAGGATTCAGTGAGGGCCGGGTGAGGGCGGGCAGGACACCGTCCTCACCCGGCCCTTACCGTTCCTCGCCCGATGTCCCCCGCAACGCCCGACTACAACCGCCCGATGTCCCCTGCAACCGCCCGACTACAACCGCCCGATGTCCCCGCGCCGCATCCGCGGGGCCCGTCGCGGCGGTACGCGGCCGCTCAGCAGGATCAGCCGCGCGGCCCGGTGCCGCTGCCCCGCGTACGGCTCCAGCAACGACAGCATCACCTCGTCGTCGGCATGCCGGTCGCCCGCGAGGGCGTATCCCACGATCCCCGGCAGATGCAGATCCCCGACGGTCACCGAGTCCGCCGCTCCATGACTGCGCTGCACGGTCTCCGCTGAGGTCCAGGGCCCGATCCCCGGCACCACCTCGAGCCGCGCCTGTGCCTCGGCCGGCTCCATCGCCGTCGTCTGCTCCAGTCGCGCCGCCACCCGCATCGCCCGAAGGATCGTCGACGCCCGCTTGTCGTCGACACCGGCGCGGTGCCATTCCCACGACGGGATCAGCGCCCAGGTGCGCGGGGCCGGCATCACATGCATCCGCCCCGGCGCGGGGCCGGGTGCCGGTTCCCCGAACTTCCGTACGAGCAGCCGCCAGGCCCGGTACGCCTCGTCCGTGGTGACCTTCTGCTCCAGGACCGACGGGATCAGCGATTCCAGGACCAGGCCCGTCCGCGTCAGCCGCAGCCCCGGGCGCCGCTTCCGCACCAGCGCGAGCAGCCGGTGCCGCGGCTCGAAGGCGTCGGGGTCGTCCGACGCGCCGAGCATCTCGGGGAGTCGGTCCAGCAGCCACTCGGCCCCGGGCCCCCAGGCCTCCGCCTCGGCGGCCCCGGAGCGCAGGGCGACCCGCAGGGTGCCCGGCCCCTGAGGTGTGTGACTGGCCCGCCACACCGATCCGTCCGGGGTGGCCCGGAAAGTGGGGTCGCCGGGTCCGCGCCGCAGCGGTCCCAGCACCAGTCCGAGGTCCAGCGGCCCGGGCGGGGCCCAGACCCGCCGCCGGCCCGGCGCCGTGACCTGCCGTGGCACACCCGTGGGTACGACGACATCCCCACCGCGCAGGGTCGTGGGGGTGGGGCGGGGAGGGAAGCGTCCGGCCACGGTGGGGTCCTAGTGATACTGGGTGTCTTAAGAGAGTAGAGCCGACGCGCCCGGTCGGGGGGTGATGGCCCGCACATCGCCTTCCGTGGCCGGACGCGGCCACCCGCGCCCGGCGCTCCGCGTGCTCATCGCACCTCGATGAAGGCCCCCGGGTCCCGCTGCGGCCGGGGTCTCGGCTCCTCGGCCGGATGTCCCACCGCCACGGCGCCCATCGGCTCCCAGGTCTCCGGCAGCCCCAGCACCTCGCGTACGACGTCACGGCAGAACATCGTCGACGACACCCATGCCGAGCCCAGCCGCTCCCCGGCGAGCGCGACCAGGAGGTTCTGCACGCCCGCACCGGTGGCGACCACGAACATCTCCCGCTCGGCCGCGTCGCGTCGCACGTCGCCGTACGTGTGGGAGCCGTCCATGACCATGCAGGGCACGACGAGGTACGGCGCGTTGCGCAGCACGTCGCCGCGCCGGATCCGCTTCGCGATCGACTCCTCGGTCTTGCCGTCCCGCCGCAGATCGGCGATCCACGCCTCGCGCATGGCGTCCAGCAGTCGCATCCGCGACTGCCCGGACTCCAGGAGCACAAACCGCCACGGCGTCGTGTGGTGCGGCGCCGGCGCGGTCACGGCGGCCGCCACCGCGCGTCGTACGGCGCCGGGGTCGACGGGCTCGTCGGTGAACGCCCGCACCGTACGCCGCTGGGTCACGGCCTCCCGGACCGCTTCCGAGGTGCCCAGCCGGAACATGTCCTCGCGCGCGCCGCGCACCATGGCCCGCGCACCCTCACCCTCGTCCGCGGCCACCACATGCGCCAGCCCGCGCACGACGGCGACGGGCAGACCGGCGGCCTTGCCCTTGACCAGGTCGCCGGCCGCGGCCAGTTCGTCGGCGGTGGCGACGACGGTCGCGCTCAGCGGATTGCCGTGCGCGTCCGTGCCGCCGCGCAGGTCGTCCAGCACCCGTACGCCCGCGGCCCCGATCGCCACATCGGTGAGTCCGGTGCGCCACGGCCGTCCGAAGGTGTCCGTGACGATCACGCCCACCTCGACGCCGAGCGTGTCCCGCAGCCCGTCCCGGACCGCCCGCGCGGAGGCATCGGGATCCTCCGGCAGCAACAGCACCGTCCCCGCGGGGGTGTTGGAGGCGTCGACGCCGGCGGCGGCCATCACCAGTCCCTGCCGGTTCTCGACGATCCGGAGCGGTCCGCGCCGGGCCACGACCCGCACCGTCTCGGCGTCGATGGCGGCCTCGCGGTCGTCCGCCCGGACGACGCGGCCCTCGGCCTTGGACACGATCTTCGAGGTGACGAGGAGCACGTCCCCGTCCGCGAGCCCGGGCTCCGCCATCGCGATGACCTTGGCGAGATCGTCGCCCTCGTGGATCTCGGGCAGCCCGGGCACGGCCCACACACGGTAACCGGGCGCACCACCGGCCAGGCCGCCCGCGCCCTCACCCCCCAAAAAACCGCCGCTCAAACGCCTCGCACCTCCTCGGCCAGCGCCAGTGCCTCGCCGGCCATCCGGGCCGTCGCCTCCAGGTCGGTCATCATCAGCGGTACCGCGCGGCAGCGGATGCCGGCGGCCTCCACGTGCTCCACGGAGGCCGCGTCCACGCTGTCGACGAGCCAGCCGTCCAGCAGCCCGGAGCCGTAGTGCTCGGCGACCGCCGCGGCGGTCGACTCGACACCGACCGCCGTGAGCACCTTGTCGGCCATGCCGCGCACGGGCGCGTCACCGACGATGGGGGAGAGACCGACCACCGGCACCCCGGCGTTGGCGATGGCCTCCCGGATCCCGGGCACCGCCAGGATCGTGCCGACGGACACCACCGGGTTGGAGGGCGGGAAGAGCACCACGTCCGCCGCGGCGATGGCCTCGAGGACGCCCGGGGCCGGCTTCGCCTGCTCGGCTCCCACCGGCACGACCGCCTGGGCCGGGACGGAGGCCCGCAGCCGCACCCAGTACTCCTGGAAGTGGATCACCTTGCGCTCGCCGTCCAGCTCGACGGCGACATGGGTCTCCACGCGGTCGTCCGACATGGGGAGCAGCCGGACCCCGGGCTTCCAGCGGTCGCACAGCGCCTCGGTGACCGCGCTGAGCGGATAGCCCGCGCCCAGCATCTGCGTCCGCACGATGTGCGTGGCGAAGTCGCGGTCGCCGAGCCCGAACCACTCCGGCCCCACGCCGTACGCCGCGAGCTCCTCCTTGAGATGGAAGGTCTCGTCGGCCCGGCCCCAGCCCTGTTCCTCGTTGATACCGCCGCCGAGCGTGTACATCACCGTGTCGAGGTCCGGGCAGACCTTCAGCCCGAAGAGGTGGATGTCGTCGCCGGTGTTGCCGATGACCGTGATGTCCGCGTCGGGCACGGCCCGCTTCAGACCACGCAGAAACCGGGCACCGCCGATGCCGCCTGCCAGAACCACAATGCGCATTGGAACAGTGTGTCAGCCGCAGGCCCACTCGTTGAGCGGCGGTGGCCGGTGGCCGGTGGCCGGTGGCCGGTGGCCGGTGGCCGGTGGCCGGTGGCCGGGGGCGGGGGACGGGGACGGGTGGGCAGGTCTCGCGGTCTCGCAGGCGGCCGGGACCCCTCGTGAGGGGTTGTGGACTTGTGGACGGCCGCCGCGCTCAGGCGGTGACCGAGTCCACGGGGCCGTGCTCCGCCGCGCACGCCGAGACGGGGGCTCCCCCGGCCGCCCGGAGCCGGGACGGGGAGAGCATGGGCATCTCGGTCAGGCCCGGGTGGTAGATGTGCAGGCTCACCGCCGGCTCGATGGTGTCGTTCACCACTTCGTGCACGTATCCGGGAGCGAAAACCCTCTGCGCCCCCGCGCCCAACGCGCGGGTGCCGCGCTCCGTGCGCTCGGTCAGTGCGCCGTGCAGGACGGTCAGCACGCCGGAGGAACGCCCGTGGTCGTGCAGCCCGCTGCCCTGCCCGGGGACCCAGGACAGCAGCCACACCTCGTAACCGGGCCCGGTGCGCAGCCGGTGGTACCACCGGGAGGCCGCGTCGTACCGCACGAGGTGCTCCCACTGGGAGCGGTCGGCGGCGATGGAACGGGCGAGGCCGGCGAACTCGGCCACGGTGGCCGGGTGCTCACGCGGCGGCTGGAGCAGGTGCGGTACTTCCAGGATGTCGCCGGCGATCTGCAGGTCGCTGTCGCTGTTCATGGGTGCGGTGGTTCCTCGGCGGGAGTGCGGGGGGCGGCTGGATGTCGCGAGTCGTCCGCCCGGATCACGGGCGTGGCGGGAGCCCTGGTGCGGGCGGGGAACAACAGCCGAGTCGGGTGGACTCAGGGGCGGCCGGAGCGGGAAGACGGGCTCAACAGCCGAAACAGCAACAGCTACAGCGAGCGCGGGCAGCACCGTGGGACCCGGCGGAGCGGGTCTGGGTGAGTGCCGAGTTCGCGAGCATGCCCCCTAGGACATCGGTTCACACCTTCTCTGTCAACTTGAGGGCTGCAATGTGCGAGCTGTTTCACCTCATCCGGTTCTTCTGGCAGATGAAAGGTTTGTTCACGGGGAGTGCGGGACACATGGAGCGCACCACCGGGCGCACGAGCCTCGTTGCGATCTCGTGATCGGAATGTGATCCGGTTCGCTTCGCGGTTCCCGTCGGAACGGGATCGAACGTGCGGGCGTCCTCCCCCATGACGGGGTGGCGGCCCGCCTGGAGCCCTGCGGGGTGTCTGGGTTTATGCCGATTTGAACACTTTCCGCATAGCCTTGGTTCCGCAGAGTGAATAAGGGGCCCAATAGCAGATCTCGGCTTGACTGGCCCGGATCGGCACACTTGTAATTTCACTCGTGTCGTTCAGCCGAAATCGGTAACGGCTACATCACGGGGACGCGAGAAGACTGACGAGGGGCGCACATGACCGAGCTGGTGCAGCAACTGCTGGTCGACGACGCGGACGAGGAACTCGGCTGGCAGGAGCGCGCGCTGTGCGCCCAGACCGACCCCGAGTCCTTCTTTCCCGAGAAGGGCGGCTCCACCCGCGAGGCCAAGAAGGTCTGCCTCGCCTGTGAGGTCCGCTCGGAGTGCCTCGAGTACGCGCTCGCCAACGACGAGCGCTTCGGCATTTGGGGTGGTCTGTCCGAACGTGAGCGCCGCCGTCTAAAGAAGGCCGCGGTCTGACGCGGACCGGCCGGAGATCCTCGGCACCCTCTCCCGGACATCGGTCTCCGGCGCCCTCTGCGGACAACGGCCCCCGGCCTGCCGTCCGGACGCCATGACGGCCCGTCGCAGGTGGGTTATCCACAGGCGGCGGGCCGCTGTGCTGCCCAGCCGATAGTGTGGTCGCTCGTCCGAGACGTCCCGCTGCCCCCGGTGGGCACAGGCGTCCACCGCAGTCCATCGAACCGGGGCCCGTACCTCGATGTCCGTGCACAGCCATACGGCAGCCCACCAAGAGACCGCTGCCACACCTGAGTTCCCGCGTCACGTGGTCACCGCGGTCCTCGTCGCCCACGACGGTGCCCGCTGGCTGCCCGACGCGCTCGCCGGGCTGCTCGGCCAGGAGCGCCCCGTGCAGAACGCCGTGGCGGCCGACACCGGCAGCGCCGACGCCTCCGCCCAGCTGCTCACCGACGCCCTCGGTGGCGACCGTGTCCTGCACCTCGCCCGGCGCACCGGCTTCGGCCAGGCCGTCGAGGAGGCGAACCGCACCGCGGCCGTGCTGACCCCGGACGACCTGCCCTACCTCAGGCGCCCCAGCGGCTGGGACCCCGTCACCCGCAGCTGGCGCGACGAGGCGTACGACCTGCCCGAGCTGCCGTACGGCGAGCCGGTGCAGTGGCTGTGGCTCCTGCACGACGACTGCGCCCCCGAACCCGACGCCCTGGCCCAGCTGCTGCGGATCGTGGAGAACGAACTGGAGCTGGGCCGCGACGACGTGGCCGTCGTCGGCCCCAAGCTCCGCGGCTGGTACGACCGCCGGCAGCTCCTCGAGGTCGGCGTCAGCATCGCCAACTCCGGCCGTCGCTGGACCGGTCTCGATCGCCGCGAACAGGACCAGGGCCAGCACGACCACGTCCGCCCGGTGCTGTCCGTGTCGACGGCCGGCATGCTGATCCGGCGCGATGTCTTCGAGCAGCTCGGCGGATTCGACCGCCACCTGCCCCTGATGCGCGACGACGTCGACCTGTGCTGGCGCGCGCATGCCGCCGGCCACCGCGTCCTGGTCGCCCCCGACGCGGTCGTACGGCATGCGGAGGCGGCCTCCCGCGAGCGCCGCACCGTCGACTGCGCGGGCCGCACCACGGCCTCCCCGCACAAGGTCGACAAGGCGGGCGCCGTCTACACCCTCCTCGTCAACGCCCGCACGGCACAGCTGCCCTGGGTCCTGCTCCGCCTGGTCCTCGGCACCCTGCTGCGCACGGTCGCGTACCTGGTCGGCAAGGTGCCCGGACAGGCCGTCGACGAGATCCGCGGACTGCTGGGAATCCTGCTGCGGCCGGAGCGGATCATCGCCGGGCGGCGCCGACGCGGCCGCCCCCAGGTCGACAAGGGGGAACTGCGCCCGCTGTTCCCGCCGCCCGGGGCGACCGTCCGCGCCACCGTCGAACAGGTCGCGAGTAATCTGGTGGGCCGCTCCGACCCCGAGGTCTCCTCGGCCGGCCGGCACGGCGGCGGCCTGGAGTCCGGACCGGGCGGCGACGACGCCGACTTCCTGCAGGTCGAGCAGTTCGCCAGGCTCAAGCGCATCGCCCGCAAACCCGGCCCGGTGCTCTTCGTCGTCCTCCTGCTCGTCTCGCTCGTCGCCTGCCGCGCCCTGCTCGGCGGTGGCGCGCTCGCCGGCGGCGCGCTGCTGCCCGCCCCCGCCGACTCCTCCGAGCTGTGGGCGCGCTATCTGGACGCCTGGCATCCGGTGGGCGCCGGTGGCACTCAATCCGCGCCGCCGTACATCGCGCTCGTCGCCATGCTCGCGAGCCTCCTCTTCGGCTCCACCGGACTCGCGGTGACAGCGCTGCTCGTCTGCTCGGTGCCACTGGCCGGTTTCACCGCCTACTTCGCCTCGCGTCCGCTCGTCGAGTCCCGGCTGCTGCGCGCCTGGGCGTCCGTCGTGTACGCCTTCCTGCCCGCCGCCACCGGCGCCCTCGCCGGAGGCCGCATCGGCACCGCGGCCCTCGCCGTCCTGCTGCCGCTCCTCGCGCGCGCGGGCATCGCGGCCGCCGGTCTCGCCCACGCCTCCGGCACGCGCGGCAGCTGGCGCGCCACCTGGGCGTACGCGCTGCTGCTGACGATCAGCACCGCCTTCACGCCGATCGTGTGGCCGATCGCGGTGGTGCTGGGCGTCTTCCTGCTCGCCGTGCGCCGGAACGACCTCCTCGCGTACGCGCCGCGTCTCCTCGTCCAGTTGGGCACCCCGCTGCTGGTGCTCGCCCCCTGGTCGCTCACACTGCTGCCCCACGGCTTCTTCCGGGAGGCGGGTCTCGCCTACGGCAAGAGCGCGGCCTCCGCCTCCGATCTGCTGGGCGCGAGCCCCGGCGGCCCCGGCACGGTCAGCGGGCTGATGCTCATCGGCATCGTCCTCGCCGCGCTGGCGGCCCTCATGCGCGCCGAGCGCCACAGGGGCGTCTGGACGGCATGGGCGGCCGCCCTGGTGGGGCTCGTCTTCGCGGTCCTCTCCAACGGCTCGGCCTGGGCCGGACCCGCGACCCTCGTCTACGGCCTCGCGCTGCTGTCCGCCGCCGCGATCGGCGCGGACGGCGCACGCGACCGGGTGGCCGAGCAGAGCTTCGGCTGGCGGCAGCCCGTGGCCGCGCTCATCGCGTTCGCCTGCGCGGCGGGTCCCCTGCTCATCGCCGCCGGATGGATGATCCGCGGCGCCGACGGGCCCGTGGAGCGGCGCGATCCCGTGCAGGTGCCCGCGTTCGTCGCCGAGGAGGGCGGCACCAGCGACCAGGCCCGCACCCTCGTCCTCGACGGCGACTCCACCGCGCGCGTGGGCTACACCCTGGTCCGCGGCTCCGGCGCCCGGCTCGGCGACGGCGAACTCGCCGCCGAGGACGGAGAGAACAGACGGCTCGACAAGGTCGTCGCCAACCTCGTGGCGGGCTCCGGCGCCGACCAGGCCGACGAACTGGGCGGCTTCGCCGTGCGGTACGTCCTCGTGCGCAAGGGCGCCCCCCGGGAGGTCAGCCGGGTCCTGGACGCCACCCCCGGGCTGTCCCGGCTCAGCCAGCAGGACGGCAGCGCCTTGTGGCGGGTGGACCGGGAGGTCTCCCGGGCCGCGATCGTCACCGGCTCCGCCGCACCGCAGCCCGTCGCGGCCGGACCCGTCGGCATCCACACCGAGATCCCCTCCGGCACGGCGGGCCGCGTTCTGCGGATCGCCGACACCGCCGACGCGGGCTGGAGTGCCTCCCTGGACGGCAGGCCGCTCAGCCGCACCACGGTCGACGGATGGGCCCAGGGCTTCGAACTGCCCGCCACCGGTGGCACGTTGGACGTCACCTACGACAGCCCGTTCCGCCACACCGCCTGGCTGTGGGCGCAGGGCGCACTCGCCGTCGTCCTTGTGGTGCTCGCTCTGCCCGGCCGCCGCCGGGACATCGACGACGACCTCCCCGAGGAACCTGCCGTGGCCGCACAGGACACCGCCGGCGAGGGCCGCCGGGCACGCCGGCTGCGTGCCCAGGCCGAGGCGGAAGGCGCGGGGCAGGACACCGGCGCTCCGCCCCCGGATCAGGAGGAGGCGTTCGAGCCTGTGGCCATCCCGCAGCAGCAGACCTACGGGGAGTGGGACACGGCGGGCTACGCGGGCACCGAGTACGGCACGTACGGCGGCGAGCAGTACCAGGGCACCCAGGAGTACACACAGGGCCAGTACGAGCAGCAGCCCTACCCGGCCGATCCCTACCAGGGCGCACAGTACGACCCCTACGCCTACGGGAACACGGCGCCGTACGACCCGACGTACACCCAGGGCTACGCCGCGCCGTACGACCCGGCGCACGGCACCGACAGTGAGCGCCCCGACGGGAGCCAGCAGTGAACCGCACGACCCTGTCCCTGATCGCCGGCGTGGCCGCTCTCGCCGCCGTCACCGGATTCGCCGCGCTCGACGCGCCCGACGCATCCGGCAGCGGCACCGCGAAGACGGCCGTCCGGCTGCCCGTCGAGCAGTCCCGGCTGCTGTGCCCCGAGCCGAGCACCTCCGACATCGCCGACACCACGTACACGTCGTTCACGCCCGTCTCGAAGGGCGCGAGCGGCGACGGGAAGGCCGAACTCACCGCGGCCGGCGCACAGTCGGCGGACGGCACGGACACCGGCAAGAACGGCAAGAACGGCAAAAGCGGCCAGGACGGCAAGGGCCGGAAGCAGTCCGGTGCGCCGGCCGTGACCCCCAAGGAGCCCGGCACCCCGGTCACCGGGGACACCACGGGCGCCGACACACCCGCGCTCATCGGCACCGCCACGGGACGCCTCGCGCCCGGCTGGACGGTCCAGGAGACCACCCAGGTCGCCGCGGGCGCCGGCCGCGGCCTGCTCGGCACCAACTGCTCGGCGCCGGACACCGAGTTCTGGTTCACGGGCGCGAGCACCGCCGCCTCCCGCACCGACTACGTGCATCTGACCAACCCCGACGACTCCGCCGCGGTCGTCGACATCGAGCTGTACGGCAAGGACGGCGGCCTCAAGTCGACGGTCGGCGAGGGCATCACCGTCCCGCCGCACTCCAGCGAGCCGATCCTGCTGTCCACGCTCACCGACGCCAAGGAGCCCGACGTCACGGTCCACGTGGGCGTCCGCAGCGGCCGTGTCGCCGCGGCCGTGCAGGCCCTCGACGACAAGCTGGGCGGCGACTGGCTGGCCCCCTCGACGGACCCCTCGGGCTCCCTGGTGCTGCCGGGCATTCCCAAGGACGCCACGGACGTGCGCCTGGTGGCCTTCGTGCCTGGCGACAACGACGCCGACCTCAAGGTGCGCCTCACCTCGCCCTCCGGGCAGATCACCCCGGCCGGCAACGAGACGCTGCATGTGAAGGCCGGGATGACCACGGCCGTCGACCTCGGCGACGTCACCCGCGGCGAGGCGGGCTCCCTGGTGCTGACGCCCGGCGACACCCCGGTCCCGCTGGTCGCCGCCGTGCGGGTGGTGCGCGGCAAGGGCGCCGAGCAGGAGTCCGCGTTCATCCCGGCGACCGCGCCGGTCGGCACCCGCGCTTCGGTCGCCGACAACGACGCCAAGGGGACCACGCTCGCGTTGACCGCCCCGGACGGCACGGCCACGGTCAGGGTCACCGCGTCCGCGGGCAGCGACGGCGGTACGGCGGTGACCAAGGAGTACACGATCAAGGGCGGTACGACACAGATCGTGGACGCGCCCGCGCCGAGCGGCCTGAAGGGCACGTACGCCCTCACCGTGGAGCCGCTCTCCGGAGGGCCCGTCTACGGCGCCCGTGAACTCCGGACGACTCTTGAGGGCGTTCCGGCGTTCACGGTGCAGACCCTTCCCGACGACCGGGGCACCGTGGCGGTGCCCGAGGCGGACCAGGACCTCTCCGTCCTGCTGAAGAAGTGACGGCCCGAGCGGCCGCCGCCCCGAAGCGAGCGGCGGCCGCCCCGGGGGCCGGTCAGTCCTCGCCGTAGCGCGGATCCACCGTCTCAGGAGTCAGCCCGAGCAGCTCCGCCACCTGCTCCACGACCACCTCGTGGACCAGGGCGGCACGCTCGTCGCGGCCCTTGGTGCGGATCTCGACCGGGCGGCGGTAGACGACGACACGCGCCCTGCGCCCGTCACCGGCCGGGACCGTGCCACCCAGGGGCACCGCCTCGTCGCTCCACGCCTGGCCGGGGCCGTCGAGGCGCGGCACCTCGAGAACGACGAAGTCGATGTCGGCGAGCTGCGGCCAGCGCCGCTCCAGACGCTCCACGGAGTCCTGCACCAGATCCGCGAACGCCTCGGCACGGCTCGCGGCGAGCGGCACCTGGGGCGGCGCGATGGGGCCGCGCATGCCTCTGCCGTGGCGATCACGGCGGCGGGGCCTGGGTGCGGCGGCGCGGGGCGGTACGGCGTTCTCCATCACTGACGAAGCGTAATCCCCGTACGGGCTCGCCGCCCGGCCCCACACGACCGTGCGCTCCCCCGGTCGCGTCCTGTCCAGTCGGCACGCCGGGACCGGGCGCCGGATGTCCACCGAGACCGTACGGCATGTCGCAGGATGACCATTCCAGCCAAGATTGGGCTCGATTCCATATCCTCCCGGACCGTCTGCCTCATGAAAATTGACGGTCTTTGTACCGAGTGGTGACCGATTTCAGGGGGTGCCGAGGTCGGGTCCCGAGGTCTCCACGCAGGTCACCCAGGCCGGTCCGGAGAAGCCTGTGGGGTGTTTCACAGCACGACACGGTGGAGTGACCTGGGGGAGAGTCGTCGCGGCCCGCTCAAGAGTGCGGTACCGTCCAACGTCGTGAGCCCTGTACGTCGCTGTTCGCGCACCGCTTGCGGCCGACCCGCCGTCGCGACGCTGACGTACGTCTACGCCGACTCGACCGCGGTCCTCGGCCCGCTCGCCACCTACGCCGAGCCCCACTGCTACGACCTGTGCGCCGAGCACTCCGAGCGCCTGACCGCACCGCGCGGCTGGGAGGTCGTCCGGCTCCTGGACGGCTCCGCCCCCGCCCGCCCCAGCGGCGACGACCTGGAGGCGCTCGCCAACGCGGTCCGCGAGGCGGCCCGCCCGCAGCGGCGCGCGGCCGAAGCGGGCGGCAGCGCCCGCACGGCGGACCCGATGGAGGTCGCACGCCGGGGTCACCTGAGAGTGCTGCGCTCACCCGACAACTGAGCCCTCGGGCGGCGTCCATGAGGCCCCGGTATGAACTCCGTGGGAACTGCCTTTCGAGTCCCGTGGACCCCCGCGGAGGGCCGGTTGCAGCAGGTAGTTTGGGGGCATCGTCAAGACCTCAGGAGGGTTGGCAGTGGCTGCTGATCTGTCGCAGATCGTGAAGGCGTACGACGTACGCGGTGTCGTCCCGGACCAGTGGGACGAGTCGCTGGCCGAGCTCTTCGGGGCGGCCTTCGCCCAGGTGACCGGCGCGAACGCGATCGTGATCGGTCACGACATGCGGCCCTCCTCCCCGGGACTCTCGCGCGCCTTCGCCCGCGGGGCCGCCGCGCGCGGAGCCGACGTCACCGAGATCGGCCTGTGCTCGACGGACCAGCTGTACTACGCGTCGGGCGCACTGAACCTGCCGGGCGCCATGTTCACCGCCTCGCACAACCCGGCGCAGTACAACGGCATCAAGATGTGCCGCGCGGGCGCCGCGCCGGTCGGCCAGGACACCGGTCTCGCCGAGATCCGCGCCCTGGTCGAGCGGTGGCTGGACGAGGGCGCGCCGGAGCCCGTGCAGACGCCCGGGACGGTCACCCAGCGGGACACGCTGGAGGACTACGCGGCCTACCTGCGGTCCCTCGTCGACCTGACGATCCGCCCCCTGAAGGTGGTCGTCGACGCCGGCAACGGCATGGGCGGCCACACCGTGCCCACCGTCTTCGCCGGTCTGCCCATCGACCTGGTCCCGATGTACTTCGAGCTGGACGGCACCTTCCCGAACCACGAGGCCAACCCGCTCGACCCCAAGAACATCGTCGACCTGCAGAAGCGGGTCCGCGAGGAGCACGCCGACATCGGCATCGCCTTCGACGGAGACGCCGACCGCTGCTTCGTCGTCGACGAGCACGGCGACCCGGTCTCGCCGTCCGCGATCACGGCGCTGGTCGCCGGGCGGGAGCTCGCCAAGCACGGCGGCAAGGGCACGATCATCCACAACCTGATCACGTCCTGGTCCGTGCCCGAGGTCGTCCGCGAGCACGGCGGCACCCCGGAACGCACGCGCGTGGGCCACTCCTTCATCAAGGCCGAGATGGCGCGCACCGGCGCGATCTTCGGCGGAGAGCACTCCGCGCACTACTACTTCAAGGACTTCTGGAACGCCGACACGGGCATGCTGGCCGCGCTCCACGTCCTGGCGGCACTCGGCGGACAGGACGGCCCGCTGTCGCAGCTGGTCGCCGAGTACGACCGCTATGCGGGCTCCGGAGAGATCAACTCCACGGTCGACGACCAGAAGGGCCGCCTGGCCGCGATCAGGGCGGCGTACGAGGGCCGCGAGGGCGTCGGCATCGACGAGCTCGACGGCCTGACCGTCTCGTCCGCCGACTGGTGGTTCAACGTCCGCCCGTCCAACACCGAACCGCTGCTCCGCCTGAACGCGGAGGCGAGGGACGAGGCGACCATGGCCAAGATCCGCGACGAGGCCCTGGATATCATCCGCGGCTGACCGCACACCGCGCGGCACGACCGGAGAGGGCGTCCCCTGCGAGCGGGGCGCCCCAAGGCCGCGCCGCACGCCCAACCCCCGCACGCCGCCCCCCTCGGCGGTAGTCTGACCAGGCCAAGCGCACTCGCTTTGAAGGGACCCCTTATGCCGCTCGAAGCCGGCCTCCTG
The DNA here is from genome assembly GCF_040644655.1 of Streptomyces sp. NPDC046931. Taxonomy (NCBI): domain Bacteria; kingdom Bacillati; phylum Actinomycetota; class Actinomycetes; order Kitasatosporales; family Streptomycetaceae; genus Streptomyces; species Streptomyces sp. NPDC046931. The sequence continues at coordinate 9,609 of NZ_JBEYWX010000004.1, read as the reverse complement.
GAGATCCTCGCCTGCCCGGCGTGCCACGCCCCTCTCAAGGAGGAGGACAGCGAGCTGGTCTGCACCGGTCAGGGCTGCGGCCTCGCCTACCCCGTCAGGGACGGCATCCCGGTCCTGCTCGTGGACGAGGCCCGCCGCCCCGCCTGACGGACCCGGCGATCGGAGACTGCCGCTCATGCTCGACGAATCGCTGCTGGACGACCCCGACGCGCTGGCGCTCGCCGACCACCGTGCCCTGCTGCGCGGCGCCGCCGAGGCCGGCGCCCGGGTCCGCACCGCCGTGCGGCACGCCGCCGAGGCGGGCGTCAACGACCTGAAGCCCGACGGCCGCCCCCGGGGCCTGCTCATCGCGGGCCCCGGCACCGCCTCCGTGGGCGTGGCCGAGCTGCTCGCCACCCTCGCCGGCGCCTCCTGCCCGGTCACCCGTATCCACCCGACCGGTGTCGCCCCGGCTGCCGGCGCCCTGCGCTGGGACCTGCCGGGCTGGGCGGGCCCCGTCGACCTCCTGCTGGTCGCCACACCCGACGGCACCGAACCGGGCCTCGGGATCCTCGTCGAGCAGGCCTACCGGCGCGGCTGCACCGTCGTCGCCGTGGCCCCCGCCGGCTCGCCCGTCACGGAGGCGGTGAACGGCGCGCACGGCCTGTTCGTCCCGATGGCGACGGCCCCCTACGAGCAGGAGGAACCGCTCGCCGCGTCCGCGCCCGGCGTCCTGTGGGCCCTGCTCACCCCGCTGCTCGCGCTCGTGGACCGCACCGGACTGATCGCCGCGCCGCCCGGCGCCCTGGACAAGGTCGCCGACCGCCTCGACCAGGTAGCCGAACGCTGCGGCCCGGCCATCGCCACCTACAGCAATCCCGCCAAGACCCTCGCCGCCGAGCTGGCGGAGTCCCTCCCCGTCATCTGGACCGAGGGCGTCTCCGCCGAGCCGGCCGGCCGCAGGTTCGCGGCCGCGCTCGCCGAGCTGGCCGGCCGTCCCGCGCTCACCGCGCAGCTGCCCGAGGCACTCGCCTCGCACAGCGTCCTGCTCTCCGGTCCACTCGCCGCCGGCGCCGACCCCGAGGACTTCTTCCGGGACCGCGTCGAGGAGGCCCAGGCCCTCCACGCGCGCGTGGTACTGCTGCGCGACCGCCCGCTCGGCGGCCTGAGCGCGGCTCCCGCCGCCCGCGAGCTGGCCCTCAGCCACGACACGGCGATCAGCGAGCTGGAGCCGGAGGACGGCAGCGAGCTGGAGACCCTCGCGGAACTGATCGCCATCACGGATTTCGCCGCTGTTTACGTGGCGCTCGCTTCGGGAGCCTGATCTTGGCTCACGCCACCTGACCGGCGGCCGCCGCACAGCGTACGTACGGAGAAAAGACACCCATGGATCGCCTCGACAACAACGTCCGCCCCTACGCCTGGGGTTCGACCACCGCCATCCCCCGCCTCCTCGGTGTGGAGCCGACCGGTGAGCCGCAGGCGGAGATGTGGATGGGTGCCCACCCGGGCGCACCCTCGCGCACCCCTCGGGGCCCGCTCAACGAGGTGATCGAAAAGTCCCCCGAGCACGAGCTGGGCGGCCGCACGGTCGCCAGGTTCGGCCCCCGGCTGCCGTTCCTGCTGAAGATCCTCGCCGCCGGCGCCCCGCTCTCCCTCCAGGTGCACCCCGACCTGGAGCAGGCGAAGGAGGGCTACGCGGACGAGGAGCGCCGCGGCATCCCCGTCGACGCGCCCCACCGCAACTACAAGGACGCCAACCACAAGCCCGAACTGATCTGCGCCCTGACCGAGTTCGACGGCCTGTGCGGCTTCCGCGCGCCCGTCGAGGCCGCCGACCTGCTCGCGGGCCTCGGCGTCGACTCCCTCAAGCCCTACGTCGACCTGCTGCACGCCCACCCCGAAGAGGCGGCCCTGCGCGAGGTCCTCACCGCCGTCCTGTCCGCCGACCCGGAGGACATGGCCCACACGGTCACCGAGGCCGCGGCCGCCTGCGCCCGCCTCGGTGGTGCCTACGCCCCGTACGCGGACATCGCCCACCACTACCCCGGCGACCCCGGCGTGATCGCGGCCATGCTGCTCAACCCTGTGCGGCTCCAGCCCGGCGAGGCCCTGTTCCTCGGCGCGGGCGTCCCGCACGCCTACCTGAACGGCCTCGGCGTCGAGATCATGGCCAACTCCGACAACGTTCTGCGCTGCGGTCTTACCCCCAAGCACGTCGACGTCCCCGAACTGCTGCGCATCGTCCGCTTCGAGGCGAACGACCCCGGAGTGCTGCGCCCCGAGGCGTCCCCGGACGGCGAGGAGGTCTACGAGACCCCCATCGACGAGTTCCGCCTGTCCCGCTACGTCCTCCCCGAGGGCGCCGCCCCGCACGACCTCACCCGCCCGACCCCGCAGATCCTGCTGTGCACGGCCGGTTCCGTACGGGTCGGCGACCACCTGCTCGCCCCGGGGCAGTCCGTCTTCGTACCGGCGGACGAGCAGACCGAGGCGTCCGGAATCGGCACGCTCTTCAGGGCCACGGTCATCGCCTGACCGCAGCCGTTGCCCGTCCTGGCCGGTCCGGCGCAGCACCGCCGGACCCGGCTGCAACAATGACCCACCGGCAAAGGACGGGCAAAGCCCTGGACGGGGTACGCGAGTACGACGGATCAGGGCGGGACGGCAACGAAGGGACAACGCGGACTCATGAGCGCGTCAGGCGGCACCAAGGCGATCGTGGCGGCACTCGGCGCCAACCTCGCGATCGCGGCATCGAAATTCGTGGCGTTCGCCTTCAGCGGCTCGTCCTCGATGCTCGCCGAGGGCGTCCACTCGCTCGCCGACTCCGGCAACCAGTTCCTGCTGCTGATCGGCGGCAAGCGGTCCCAGCGCGCGGCCACCCCGCAGCATCCGTTCGGCTACGGCCGCGAACGCTTCATCTACGCCTTCCTGGTCTCGATCGTCCTCTTCTCGATCGGCGGCATGTTCGCCATCTACGAGGGCTACGAGAAGATCCAGCACCCACACGACGTCGAGCACTGGTACTGGCCGGTGGGCGTGCTCGTCTTCGCGCTGATCGCCGAGGGCTTCTCCTTCCGCACAGCCATAAAAGAGTCCAACGAACTGCGCGGAACGCTGTCCTGGGCGCAGTTCGTCCGCCGCGCCAAGGCACCCGAGCTGCCGGTCGTGCTCCTGGAGGACTTCGGTGCGCTGATCGGTCTGGTCCTCGCCCTCGGCGGTGTCGGCCTCGCGGTGCTCACCGGTGACGGCATCTGGGACGGCATCGGCACCATCTGCATCGGTTTCCTCCTCGTCCTGATCGCCCTCGTACTCGCCGCCGAGACCAAGTCCCTCCTCCTCGGCGAGGCCGCCGGCCCGGACGTGGTCAAGGAGATCGAGGCGGCCACCGTCGACGGCGCGACCGTCACCCGCGTCATCCATATGCGCACCCTCCACCTCGGGCCCGAGGAGCTGCTGGTCGCCGCCAAGATCGCCGTACAGCACGACGACACCGCCGCGCAGGTCGCCGCCGCGATCAACGCCGCCGAGGCCCGTATCCGCGCCGCCGTCCCGATCGCCCGCGTCATCTACCTGGAGCCGGACATCTACAGCGAGGCGGAGGCGGCCAAGGGCCCGGACGCCGAGGCCACGCCCGGGGGGCCGGACCGGACCGCCGGCCACTGACCCTCACGCGTGGGTGGGCCACGGCGGCGCGGGCGGGACGACCCGCCTCCTGCGCACCGCCACGGCGGCGATTCCCAGCCCGAGACCCGTGGCTGCCAGGACCAGTCCGAGCAGCCCGCACAGGAGCCAGCCCAGAAGCCGGACCGGACCCCCGAGGACGCGCCCCTGCACATCGCCGACGGCCACCGTTCCCTGGTGGCCGTCGGTCGCGAAGAACCGTGAGTCCACGGAGTTGACCCGGTGGTCACCCAGCACGAACAAGCGGCCTTCGGGCACCTTCACGTCATACGGCTGATGCGTACCGTCGGCGATGCCGTCCTTCACATACGGCTCCACCAGCGGCCGGCCGTTGACGGTGATGCGTTCCTCCGTGCCCGTGCCGCAGCACACCACATGGTCGCCGCCCACCCCGATCACCCGCTTCAGCACGGCCTGGTCGGAGAAGCGGCCCGGCGTCGCGAAGAGGACGACATCCCCTCTGTGCATCTCGTCCCCGTCCAGCCGCTGCACGACGAGCTGTCGGCCGATGCCATAGGTGGGCTCCATGCTTCCGCCACGCACCGTGACTCCCGTATAGGCCGACCGCACATACAGCAGGGAGCCCACCAACAAAATCAGCCCCACTGGCAGCGTCAGCCATGCCGCGAGCGCCAGTCCCCGCCCCTTACCCATCGCCGTCCCCTCCCCGCGCGGCCCATCCGCACGCGCAGAGGCTAGCGACAGCCTGTGCGACACCCGAGCGCCGGGCCCGACGCCCGCCTGACACCTTCCTCACACGGATCGCAGCCCAGGAACGCCAGGTCCCAGCGCCCGCCACTGCAGGCGCCTTGCTCGCCGTCCGCACACAAAAGTACGGAAACACCCTGCTCATACGGCTTTGCGGGCTTCCGCCGGACCGCCCGGGACGTCGCGCGGTCCGCTCCGCCGCGGCCGCGATGTGTCCGGAGGCGGACTGGGGAGGGCCGGGTACCGCGGTGTAGCTTGGGACAGAGCCAGACGTCGCTGCTGATGGCGGTCGGGCGGCCCCGTGGGCCGGCCGAGGGAGAGAGGGCCTCCGACGGACTGCGCTGCGCGTACGTGGGCATACGTGTGTCCTCTTCGGACTCTTGTGTCCGCCGCCGCGCAGACCAGCCCTACCCACCTCGCCCCGACTCCGAGGAGCACCCCTCAATGACGACTGTCGACAACCGACAGGACTTCAAGGTCGCCGACCTCTCCCTGGCCGAGTTCGGCCGCAAGGAGATCACCCTCGCCGAGCACGAGATGCCCGGTCTGATGGCGATCCGCAAGGAGTACGCCGAGGCGCAGCCCCTGGCCGGCGCCCGCATCACCGGTTCCCTGCACATGACCGTCCAGACCGCCGTGCTCATCGAGACGCTGGTGGCGCTCGGTGCGCAGGTCCGCTGGGCCTCCTGCAACATCTTCTCCACCCAGGACCACGCGGCCGCCGCCATCGCCGTCGGTCCGGACGGCACTCCCGACAACCCCCGGGGCATCCCCGTCTTCGCCTGGAAGGGCGAGACGCTGGAGGAGTACTGGTGGTGCACGGAGCAGGCGCTGACCTGGCCGGGCACCCCCACGGGGGGTCCGAACATGATCCTCGACGACGGTGGTGACGCCACTCTCCTCGTGCACAAGGGCGTCGAGTACGAGAAGGACGGCAAGGTCCCGTCCGTCGAGACCGCCGAGTCCGAGGAACACCGCGTCATCCTCCAGCTGCTGACCCGCACCCTGGGCGAGAACCCCCAGAAGTGGACCCAGCTGTCCTCCGAGATCCGCGGTGTGACCGAGGAGACCACGACCGGCGTCCACCGCCTGTACGAGATGCAGCGCGACGGCGTCCTCCTGTTCCCCGCGATCAACGTGAACGACGCCGTCACCAAGTCGAAGTTCGACAACAAGTACGGCTGCCGCCACTCCCTGATCGACGGCATCAACCGCGCCACCGACGTCCTCATCGGCGGCAAGACCGCGGTCGTCTGCGGCTACGGCGACGTGGGCAAGGGCTGCGCGGAGTCCCTGCGCGGACAGGGCGCCCGCGTGATCGTCACCGAGATCGACCCGATCTGCGCGCTCCAGGCCGCCATGGACGGCTACCAGGTCACGACCCTCGACGAGGTCATCGACAAGGCCGACATCTTCATCACCACGACCGGCAACAAGGACATCATCATGGCCTCGGACATGGCCAAGATGAAGCACCAGGCGATCGTCGGCAACATCGGTCACTTCGACAACGAGATCGACATGGCCGGCCTCGCCAAGGTCCCCGGCATCGTCAAGGACGAGGTCAAGCCGCAGGTCCACACCTGGACCTTCCCGGACGGCAAGAAGATCATCGTCCTCTCCGAGGGCCGCCTGCTGAACCTGGGCAACGCCACCGGTCACCCGTCGTTCGTGATGTCCAACTCCTTCGCGGACCAGACGCTGGCCCAGATCGAGCTGTTCACCAAGCCCGACGAGTACCCGACCGGCGTGTACACGCTGCCCAAGCACCTCGACGAGAAGGTCGCCCGCCTCCACCTGGACGCGCTCGGCGTGAAGCTGACCAAGCTCCGCCCCGAGCAGGCTGCGTACATCGGCGTCGACGTCGACGGCCCGTACAAGTCGGACCACTACCGGTACTGACCAGTCCCTGAGGCAGGCCCCCGCACCCCCGTGTCGGGGGCCTGCCCCTTTGGTCCGACCGGCGGGACCGGCCGGACCAGCCCGTCACCCCCCAGGACCCCCATGCCCCGCGGCCGATATTCGCTTCACGACCCGCACGACGGCACCCTCCTCGCCGAAGAACACTTCCAGTGCGCGCCGGGCCCCTCCGGCTGGCGCTACGTCTCCCAACTCACCACCCCCTCCGGCGACCACGCCGGATCCGTCGACCTCGCCCTCGACGGGCTCGGCCGCCCCATCCGCCTCGAACTCCACGCCGCGAGCTGGCAGGTGCGCGGCGCCGCCCTGGAGGGCGTCACATGGGTCCGCACCGACCCCACCGGCACCCATGCCACCGAAGGCAATGTCGCCGCCCACGCCTTCACCGGCACGTCCCCCGCGTTCCTCGTCGCCACCGCCCGGCTGCTGCGCCTCACCCCCTCCTCTGCCGCGACGCGCGTACGCCTCGTCGCCTTCACCGATCCGGTCCTCGCCCCCCGCACCGTGGACCAGTCCTGGGCCCTGATCGACAGAGAAGCACACCCCACTGACAACGACCCTCTGATCGTCGACGAATACCAGGTCACAGCCCTGGACACGGGGGAGCGGCACTCCGTTCACATCGCCGGCGACGTCGTGCTCGCGGCGCCCGGTGTCGAGCTGGAGCACCTCGAGTCACCGCCGTCGGCGTTCACATGACGAGGCGCGCGCGGGCCCGTCAGGCGGGCGGCGCGAACCCTGTGCCAGGGCGGTCCGCCGACGGCGCTGTCTGCGCCGCCGGCGGCCGCCGGTCCTCCTGAGACCCGTCAGCCGACGCCTGCGGCTGCCCAGACGCCTCCGGCCGGCCATACGTCTGCTGCTCGACGCCCTTCCCGGACCAATCGTCCGCGTCGTGGGGCCCGGGAGCCTGCCACGGGCTTCCCCCGCCCTGCGGGACAGGGGCCTGCCGAGGTGCCGGAGCGTGCCCGTCCGGCATCCCCTGCGCCGACGGACCCACCCCGCCGGGCGCCTTTTCACCCCGGCCGCCGAGCGTCCGCCGCGTCTCTCTGGCCTGGCGTTCCTGCACCACCGCCGCCAGATACGCGGCCGGCGGGACTCCGTTCGGCGCGGGAGCCCCCGTGAGGGCCGCGAGATCGGAGGCGAGACGTTCCGCCATCGCCCAGCCCACCTGCGGATCCAGGTACTGCATCCGCGTCAGGTACTGCCGGATCGCCAGCCACAGCCCGTCCGGAACCGCCGAAAGGTCCAGATCGGAGAACCGCCCGGCAAGCCAGGGCGGCGGCGGGGGCACGAAGGCCGCACGTCCCGTAGGCACCCGCTCCCGCACGACCAGCGTGCCGGCGAACACATCCCCGAGACGGCGGCCCCGGGCGGACATCAGCGAGGCGATGCATGCGACGACCCCGAACGTCGTCAGGATCTCGACCACGCCGACCGCGCCCCGGACCAGTGCGTGACGGAACCGGATCGGTCCTCCGTCGTCGCGCACCACGCGCAGCCCACAGGCCAGCTTCCCCGGCGAACGGCCGTGACTCAGGGTCTCCACCGCGATCGGTCCGCCCACCGGTACGAGGATGAAGACGGCAATCGACACCGCGATCTGCGCGGCCTCGTCCAGACCGGACGCCGACGCCGCAAAGGCGATCATCACGATCACATAGGCGCCCAGCGCCACCACCAGGTCGAGCGTCACCGCGAGCACTCGGCTCGGCAGTTTCGCCGGGCGCAGCTCCAGCGCCACCGCCTCGCCCGTCACCAGTCCACTCATCCCCGCCGTCCTTCCCCTGACCCGCCCTGGGATACGACAGTCTGCCAAGCTGAGGGCGCATCGCGCTCCAGTGCGACAAGCTGACACGCGGTACGTCATGCAGTACGAGAGGACGAGGAGCAGCCCGACCCATGGACCTCGACGTGTTCGTGTCCGCCCACCGCCCCGAGTGGGACCGCCTCGAGGCCCTGCTGCGCCGCCAGCGCCGCCTCACCGGAGCCGAGGCGGACGAACTCGTCGCCCTCTACCAGCGCACCGCCACCCATCTCTCGCTGATCCAGTCCAGCGCACCGGATCCCCAGCTCACGGGCCGACTCAGTCAACTGGTGGCACGAGCCCGCAGCGCAGTGACGGGCACCCGCAGCGCCTCGTGGCGCGACGTCGTTCGCTTCCTCACCCAGGGCTTTCCCGCCGCGGTCTACCGCTCGCGCCGTTGGTGGGTACCCACCGCATTGCTCTCCACGGTGATCGCCGCGCTGCTGGGGTGGTGGATAGGCACCCACCCGGAGGTGCAGTCCGCGATCGCCGCCCCGGGTGAACTCCGCAATCTGACTCGTCCCGGCGGCGAGTACGAGACGTACTACTCGAGCCATCCCGCCGCCGCCTTCGCCGCCCAGGTGTGGACGAACAACGCCAAGGCTGCCGCGATGTGCCTGGTCCTCGGCATCTTCCTGGGCCTCCCGGTCCTCTGGATCCTCCTGGAGAACATGCTGAACCTGGGAGTGGGCATCGGCCTGATGTCCTCGGCCGGCCGTCTCGACACGTTCCTGGGGCTGGTCCTTCCACACGGACTCCTGGAGCTGACGGCTGTCTTCGTGGCCGCCGGTACGGGTCTGCGACTCGGCTGGACCCTCGTCGACCCGGGCCCCCGCACCCGCCGCAATGCCCTGGCGGAGGAGGGCCGGGCGGCCCTGGGAATGGCGATCGGCCTTGCCCTTGTTCTCTTCGTGTCCGGCGCCATCGAGGGCTTCGTGACCCCGTCCGGCCTTCCGACCTGGACGCGGATAGGGATAGGCATCCTCGCTGAGCTGGCCTTTCTCGCCTACGTGTTCATCCTGGGCCGTCGCGCGGCACGTGCCGGCGACACAGGCGACCTGGAAGCGCACGAACGCAGCGCGGCCGTCCCGATGGCGGCGTGACGCGGGGACGGCCCGTCGGATGTGCGTCGCCGTCCGTTGACCTGCTAGTCTCCTCTTCGCCGCGCAAGACCTGTTGACACGGGTCGAGCGAGGAGGTAGATTCGAACAGTTGCCTGGAGGTGGACCTCCACCACGGGACGTTTGAGAACATCTATCTGCTCCTGGAACATCGATTGGAACATCGATTCCGCGGAGCCCCTCCCGATGATTCAGAAATGGATGCCGGTCAATCGGCTCCGAGAGTTCTGATAAAGTCGGGAAAGCCGGAAAGGGAAACGCGAGAGCGGGAACCTGGAAAGCACCGAGGAAATCAGGTCGAGAAAAGATCTGATAGAGTCGGAAACACCGAAGGGAAGCGCCCGGAGGAAAGCCTGAGAGAGTCTCTCGGGTGAGTACGAAGGAAGCGTC